>CAZQUB010000006.1:0-42724 GCA_964596225.1 uncultured Acidimicrobiaceae bacterium | reverse complement strand
CCAGCTCGAGCGCATGCTGGCTTTTGACACACTGTTCAGTTGTCAAGGAGCCCGGATTACCCGCGCGCGTGTCCACACACGGGCCTCACACTGTAGCACCAGCGCCCGGCCGCGGTCAAAAACCGCCGCCCTTGTCCGGCGCCGAGACCAGCATCCTGGCAGCTCGGCGCGGCGGGGGCAAGTCAGGACGGGCCTCACCCATCGATTCCCAGGTCTTCCCTTGTAGCACCGGGGGTCCCCTTCTGGTAGACAGAGGTTGACTAGTTCGTGCGTGTCCGCCACATTGACCACGCAGAGCGCTGGCATACTCACGCTGAGTGGCGTACCCTCATGGACAGCGGTCGTGGGCACGACCGTGAGTTGTAGGGCAACAGGGATTGAACGGAGGGCAGAATGTGGGCTACAGCGTGCCGTACCGGCATGCATCGCGTCGACCTACGAACACGCACCGCTTTGGTGCTGCTCGTAACACTGCTTGGGTTGGCGCTCGCCGCGCTCACCCCGGCGCCGGCGGAGGCAGCCGAGTTCAGCAGTACCATCAACTTCGAATCCGGCTTCAGCGCCGGTGACACGGTCTCGACATTGGCCCCGGGCCAGGGGATGACGGGATCGAATCTGGGGACCGTCTCGGTCGTGGGCTACAACCCCGACGTGAGCGGCAACACGGCCATGATCTTCGACTCGACGTGTGGCGGCCAGACCGCGCCTCCCGGCAGCCCGTCATTCAACCGGAACCTGTGCAGCGGCCAGGACTGGGACCTCTACGCGCCGAGTCAAGGCAACACCCTGATCAACACCGAGGACGGTGACGCCAGCGATCCCGACGACACCGGGAACACGGCCAACACCTTGACGTTCGACTTCTCGAACTGGGGTCCCGGTGTGGTCACCATCGTCGATCTGAACGTCGTCGACATCGACGCCTTCCAGACCGCCGCCCATGTCGCGTTGTACGACGCGTCGAATGCACTGCTCGGCGACCTGCCGATCGCAGCCGACGGCGACAACATCCTCGAGCACGTCGACGTCGGCGTCGCCGGGGTGGCGCGCATGGTGGTGCAGCTGGACGGATCCGGTTCCGTCGACGACATCAGGATCAGCACCCAACTCCCGATCATCGACCTCGAATTGACGAAGACGGCGGCTCCGAGCCAGGTGCAGGTCGGTGAGCAGACCACCTTCACCGTCGACGTCGTCAACCAGGGGCCCGACGACGCCACCGGCGTGGTCGTCACCGACACCCTGCCGGCCGGCGTCAGCTACGTCTCCGACAACGGCGGAGGGGCCTTCTCCCCCGCCACCGGAGACTGGACCGTCGGCAACCTCGCCGTCGGCGGGTCCGCCGCCCTCTCGCTCGTGGTGACGGTCGACGATGTCGGCACCTTCACCAACGTGGCAGAGGTCACCGCGGCCAACGAGGACGACATCGACTCGGTGCCGGGTGACGGCCAGGGCGACGACTGGGACGACGCCACCGTCACCGCGACACCGGTGATCGATCTCGAGCTGTTCAAGGACGCCGTCCCGGCACAGGTGCAGGTCGGTGAACAGACCACGTTCACCATCACCGTCGTCAACCAGGGACCGAGCGCCGCCACCGGAGTGGTCGTCACCGACACCCTCCCGGCCGGCGTCAGCTACGTCTCCGACAACGGTGGAGGGGCCTTCGATGCCGCCACCGGAGACTGGACCGTCGGCAACCTCGCCGTCGGCGGGTCCGCCGCCCTCTCGCTCGTGGTGACGGTCGACGATGTCGGCACCTTCACCAACGTGGCAGAGGTCACCGCGGCCAACGAGGACGACATCGACTCGGTGCCGGGTGACGGCCAGGGCGACGACTGGGACGACGCCGTCGTGTCGTCCCTGCCGATCATCGACCTCGAGCTGGTCAAGGACGCCGATCCCGCCGAGGTCTCGGTGGGCGACGAGACGACCTTCACCATCACCGTGCTCAACAAGGGCCCGTACGACGCCTCCGGCGTCGTCGTGACCGACGTGCTGCCGGACGGAGTCACCTACGTGTCCCACTCCGGGACCGCCTCGCTGACGCTGAGCCAGAACGGGGCCACCAGCCCCGCGACACTGGCCGCTCCCGACGGCGCCTACGACCCGGCGACCGGCATCTGGATGATCGGGAACCTCCCGGTGGGAGCGTCGACGACGCTCGCCATCGTGGTGACCGTCGACGAGGCCGGCACCATCACCAACGTGGCAGAGGTCACGGCGGCCAACGAGGTCGACGTCGACTCGGTTCCTGGTGACGGTCAGGGCGACGACTGGGACGACGCGGTCGTGGAAGCGAGCCAGGTGCTCGCCTCCGGGACGATCGGCGACACGGTGTGGTTCGACGAGGACAAGGACGGGATCCAGGACTCCAACGAAGAAGGAGTCTCCGGGGTGACCATCCGCCTCACCAACCAGGACACCGGTGACGTCTCGACCCAGGTCACGAACGCCAATGGTCGGTATCTGTTCGCCGCACTCGACCCGGGCACCTACGTGGTGTCGATCGTGATGTCGACGGCCCCGGAGAGCACCGCGCTCACCACCGCCGGCTCGTTCACGGTCGATCTCGGCCCGGACGAGAGCTTCCTGACAGCCGACTTCGGCCTGGCAGGATCCCTCCCTCGCACCGGGATGGAGATCGGCACGGTGGCCCTCCTCGGACTGGCGATGCTCGCCGCCGGTGGGGCCCTGCTGCTGGCGACCCGTAAGCGGCGTCCGAGTCTCGGCTGACACGAAGTCCACACCGGGAAACCGGTACCACCCTGCCCTCGGAGCGGCCCATCCACCCGGATGGGCCGCTCCTCGCGACCGGTCGATGCGTCAGCGACGGCGGAGACGTCCCGCCAGCGCCAGCAGCCCGACCACGACCACCAGCAGCAGCACGGTCCCGAGCACGAAGCGGACGAAGCCGAACACCTGCCGCAGCAGCCAGACGGAGGCGATGAGCACCGCGACCAGCACGAGGAACGTCGAGAGCCCGTTACGGAGCCGTTCCATCCCGCTCCCGTTCCCTTCTCAGCGGACGAGCCGCACGAAGCGGCGTTTCCCGACCTGGAGGACGGCACCGTCGAGGCGACTGCGGGGCACGTCCTCATCCTCGATCCGTTCCCCGTCGACCTTGACGGCTCCCTGCGAGACCATGCGCCGCCCCTCGCCGTTGGAGGCGACGAGGCCGGCGTCGTTGAGCAAGCCCGGGATCCACACCGGGTCATCGGCCGGGAGGGGATGCTCGTCCATCTCCTCGGGTGGCTGGTGGCGCCGGAACAGGCGATCGAAGGCGGCCTCGGCCTCCAGCGCCGCGGCATCCCCCCAGTAGCGGGCCACGATGTCGCGGCCGAGACGGCGCTTGGCGTCCCCGGGATGGAGGGTCCCGTCCGCCAGTTCGGCGGTGATGGCGGCAACCTCCGCTTCGGTGCGCCCCGCCGCAAGCAGGAACCAGTCGGCCATGACGTCGTCGGGGATGCTCATCGTCTTGCCGAACATCTCCCCCGGTTGGTCCCGGACCGAGATGTAGTTGCCGATCGACTGCGACATCTTCTTGCGGCCGTCGGTGCCGACGAGAAGCGGCACCGTGAGCACGCTCTGGCCGCGCTGGCCCATCCGCTCCTGGAGATCCCGACCCACCAGCAGGTTGAAGAGCTGATCGCTGCCGCCCAGCTCGATGTCGGCTTGCACCGCCACGGAGTCCATCGCCTGGAGCAGCGGGTACATGAACTCGATCATCGAGATCGGCTCATGGGCCTCCCACCGTTGGGAGAAGTCGTCCCGGTCCATGATCCGTGAGACGGTGAAGCGGGAGGTGAGGTCGAGCACATCGTGCATGTCCATCGCCCCCAGCCATTCCGAGTTGGAGCGGATCTCGAGCGGTTCGGGCAGCAGCAGGTCCTTGACGGTGTCGAGCACTCCGGAGACGTACCCGCCCACCTCGTCGGCGCCGAGGCGGCGCCGGGTGGCCGCCGCCCCCGAGGGATCGCCGACCCGGGCGGTGAAGTCGCCGATGATGAGCACTGCGGTGTGCCCGAGCTCCTGGAAGCGGCGGAGCTGGCGGAACACCACCGCCCAGCCGAGAGTCACGTCGGGGGCGGTCGGATCCACTCCCAGCTTGACGCGGAGCGGCCGGTCCTCCTCCAACTGGGCCATCAGCTCCCCCTCGGGGAGGACGGCGTCGACCCCGTCGGTGAGCAGGGCGAACTGGTCGGCGGCTGGCATGCGCATCGAAGCGGGAGGTTATCAGGCCGGGGCCCGCCAGGGGCGTTGCTCGGTCCGCCGGGGGCACCGGTGCGGTAGCGTGGCTCCCGAGGTACCCATGCGACGCTGGCTCGTGATCGGGGTCGTCGCTGCGCTGGCGGCGGCCGCCTGCTCCGTAGAACCACTCCCCGACCCCGGGATGGGTGAGAACGCCCTCACCACCACCGTCTACGCCGCCGACGGGTCGGTGCTGGCGCAGTGGCACGCCGGGGAGAACCGGACCCTGGTGAGTTACGAGGACATCCCGCGATCCGTCCTCGACGCAGTGGTCGCCATCGAGGACGAGCGGTTCTGGGAGCACAGCGGGGTCGACCTGCGGGCGATGATCCGGGCCCTGGTGCGGGACCTGGAGGCAGGTGAGGTGGTCGAGGGCGGGTCCACCATCACCCAGCAGTACCTCAAGAACGTGCTGCTCAGCTCCGAGGTGACGGTGGATCGCAAGCTGCAGGAAGCGGTGCTGGCCCTCCGCCTCGAGGAGGGGCTCCCCAAGGAGGAGATCCTGGAGCGCTACCTCAACACCGCCTACTTCGGACACGGCGCCTACGGCATCGGCACCGCCGCCGCCGCCTACTTCGGCAAGGAGGTCGGGGAGCTCACCCTCGGCGAGGCGGCGCTCCTCGCCGGCGTCATCCACTCCCCCGGAACCAGCGACCCGTTCCAGAATCCCGACGCGGCGCTGGAGCGGCGCGGGGTGGTTCTCGACAAGATGCTCGAACTCGGCTGGGTCGACGCCGGTGAAGCCGAGGCGGCCCGGGCCGAGCCCCTCCAGCTCGTCTCGACCCGCGCCTCCGACCAGGTTCGCTACCCCTACTTCGTGGAGGAGGTGAAGCGGCGCCTTCTCGACGACACCCGGCTCGCCCCCACCCAGCAGGAACGGTACGACCTGCTGTTCCGGGGTGGCCTCCAGATCCACACCACACTCGACCCAGACATGCAGGACGTCGCCGAGGCGGCCGTGGACGACATCCTCCCCGACGACGGGCCTTCGGCGGCGCTGGTGGCGCTCGATCCCCGCACCGGTCACGTCCTCGCCATGGTGGGCGGGCGTGACTTCTACGACGCCTCCGCCCCTTCCGCCCAGTTCAATCTCGCCACCCAGGGGCGAAGGCAACCGGGATCGGCGTTCAAGCCGTTCGTGTTGGCCGCCGCCGCCGAGCAGGGGCACCAACTCGACGAGATGAGGGAAGGAGGGCAGAGCGTCACCGTCGTGACGCCGTCGGGCCCTTGGGTGGTGGACAACTACAACGACTCGGTGTTCCCCGATCTCACCCTCCTGGAAGCGACGGTGTTCTCGGTGAACGTGGTGTTCGCCCGTCTCATCGACGAGGTGGGACCGGAGGCGGTGGCGGAGGCGGCTCGGGCCGCCGGGATCACCTCGGATCTGGTGCCACTGCATTCGCTCGCCCTCGGCGCCGAGGAGGTCTCGGTGCTCGAGATGGCGTCCGCCTACGGGACGTTCGCGGCCGAGGGCGTCCACGTCGATCCGATCATGGTCACCTCGATCGAGGACTCCGACGGCGTCAACGTCTACGAGGCGGTCCCGGTCGTCACCGACGCCTTCGACCGCTCCGTCGCCCGAGAAGTCACCGCGGCCCTCACCGAGGTGGTGCGGCGCGGCACCGGGCAACAGTCCCGCATCGGTCGCACCACCGCCGGGAAGACCGGGACCTCCCAGCAGCACCACGACGCCTGGTTCGTCGGGTACACCGGGGAGCTGGTGGCGGCGGTGTGGGTCGGGTTCCCTGACGCCCAGATTCCCCTCGAGTACCCGGCAACGCCTTACACGATCACCGGAGGGACCTGGCCGGCCCAGATCTGGGCCGGGTTCGCCTCGGCGGCCCTCGCCGGTGTTCCCTACGGGGAGATGGCCACCGCCGACACCTCCGACCTCGTCACCGTCGAAGTCGATCTCAGCACCGGGTTCCTGGCCGGTCCGCTCTGCCCCCGCGAGTACGTGCAGCGGATCGAGGTGCCTGCCGATCTGGCCCCTACTCTCATCTGCCCGGTGCACAACCCGGCGGACCTGTCCCACCTCGACACCCAGGTGACGCCGGACCTGATCGGTCTCGACCTCGCCTCCGCCCTCGAACTGCTCGCCCTCACCGGGCAGGGCACCACCGTGACGTGGGCGGATGGCGACCCGCTCCCGCCCGGCACCGTGTTCGGTCAGGATCCCCCACCGGGCGCCGAGGCGGTGGCGGGCACGTCGGTGCGCCTCACCGTGGCGGGACCGGAACCGGGCACCACCGTGCCGGCGGTGCTGGGCATGCCCCGGGCCGTGGCGGAGGAGCGGTTGGAGGAGGCGTCGATCACCCCGACGGTCGTCGTCGAGGCGGAGTCGGATCCGGACGACGCGGCGCGTCGCGCCGGCCTGGTGTGGAAGCAGGACCCGGCCGCCGGCGCCCCCAACACGGCGGCGGTGACGATCTGGGTCAACCCGTAGCGCCTGGCTCCGGCTTCTCCAGCACGAACCGCCACGGCCGCTCGGTGGCGCGGCTGATCCCGACACGAGACGATACGCCCACGACACCCTGCACGCCGGGATGGGCGGGAAGCAGCCGCACCGGCCCGTCCCGCAGCGACGTCCCATCATGTGCGCCGGTCACACCGAGCGCCTGGCACAGCTTCCCCGGACCGTCGCAGAGGTGGTCGGCGCGTCCCCGTCGCCGAGCCATGGCGGCGGCCCCCTCCGCCGGCGTCCCGCCCCGGACCAGCACCGCGTTCCCCGTTCCCTCCTCCCCCGCCACCACGTTGCAGCACCAGTGAATGCCGTAGGAGCGGTACACGTACAGGAGCCCGGCCGGCCCGAACATGGCCCCGTTGCGGTCCGTCCGACCCTGGAAGGCGTGGCTGGCGGGATCGTCCTCCCCGCCGTAGGCCTCGACTTCGGTGATCACCACCTCGGTGGCGACGCCGTCGAAGGTCGTGCGGAGGCGCCACCCGAGGAGCGCAGGAGCGAGCGCGAGGACGTCGAAGCGCAACAGCTCGTCGAGGGACGGCGTCGATCCGCCCGGGCTCATCCCGTCTCGGTGAGGTGGAGCAGCAGGCCCCGGAACGAGTGCATGCGGTTCTCGGCCTGGTCGAACACCCGGGAGCGCTCGTGCTCCAGCACCTCGGCCGTGACCTCCTCGCCGCGGTGGGCGGGGAGGCAGTGCAAGAAGATGGCATCGGGAGCCGCCTCGGCGAAGAGGGCGAGATCGACCCGGTACGGGGCGAACAGGGCCTGGCGGGCCGCCGCCTCCTCCTCCTGCCCCATCGAGGTCCACACGTCGGTGTAGACGACGTCGGCGCCGGCGACCGCTTCCGCGGCATCGTTGCCGACCCGGATGGCCCCGCCGGCGGCAGCGGCCAGCGAGGCGGCCTGCGCCGTCACCGCGGCGTCCGGCTCGTATCCGGCCGGGCTGGCGACCCGCACCTCCATGCCGACCATGGCGCCCGCCAGCATCAGCGAGTGGCACACGTTGTTGCCGTCCCCGATGTAGGCGACGGTGGTGCCCTCCAGGGGCCGGTGCTCGGCGATCGTCTCCAGGTCGGCGGCCGCCTGGCAGGGATGGGCCCTGTCGGAGAGCAGGTTGACCACCGGGGCGGAGGCGTAGACGGCCATCGTCTCCAGGTTGTGGTGGTCGAACACCCGGAACGCCAGCACGTCGAGGTAGCGGTCGAGCACCCGGGCGACGTCCTCGACCGCCTCCCGCTTCCCCAGACCGACCTCGTCGGCCTTCAAGACCACCGGATGGGCGCCGAGGTCGACGGTGGCGGCCTCACACGACACCCGGGTTCGGGTGGAGGGCTTCTCGAAGAACAATCCGACCTTGCGCCCCCGGAGACGCCCGGCGTACGCCGTCGGGTCCTGCTTGGAGGCGGCCGCCAGGCGCAGCACGTCCCGCAGCCCGTCGGCCCCCAGATCCGTCGTCTCCAGATAGTCGGTCATCAGGCCTCTCCTCGCAGCTCGCCACCCGTCCGTTCCTGCACCTCGGCCACGATTCGTCGCCGGATCGGTGCCACGTCGTCGTCGCTCAACGTCCGGTCCGGGTCCCGCAGCACGAGCCGCACCGCCAGGCTCTTGTGGCCGTCGGGGATCGGCCCGCCGGAGAACACGTCGAAGAGGGAGCGCCGCTCGATGAGGCCCTCCCCGGCCTCGTCGATGGCGGCGAGCAGGGTCGCCGCCGGCAGTGTCTCGTCCACCTCGAAGGCGAGATCGAAGACGGCGGGCGGGAAGGAACTCGGGCGGGTGAATTGCCACAGCTCCCGTTCCACCAGGAGCGGGGCGAGATCGATCTCTCCGGCCACGACCCGGCCCCGCAGCCCGACGGCCTCCACCACGCGGGGATGGAGCTCTCCGACCACGCCAATGGCCTCTCCGCCGGTGTGTACCTCGGCAGCCCTCCCCGGATGGAACGGCATGGCGGAGGTCCGGGTCAGTGCGGGGTCCGGCAGGCGCAGCTCGTGGGCGATCATCTCCCACAGGCCGGTGGCGTCCCTCAGATCGACGGGACGTCCCGGGCTCTCCCAGTCGCCGCCGCGCCGGCCCACGGTGACGAAGGCGAGACGGTCCGGCTGGTCAGGGATGGCGGCGTCCCCGGGGAAGAACACTTTCCCGGTCTCGAAGAGCGCCACGTCGGGCAGGTGACGGTCGACGTTGAGGGCGGCGGCACGGAGCAACCCGGGAAGCAGGGTGGTGCGGAGCACACCCTCGTCCTCGCTGAGAGGGTTGAGGAGGGCGATCGTGTCGCGCCGGGGATCGTCGTCGGGCAGCCCGAGGGCATCGAGCAGCTCGGGCGCCAGGAACGAGAACGTCAGCGCCTCGTGGTATCCGGCTCCCACCAGCACCTCACGCAGGCGGCGCCGCATCGCCTCCTCCACCGGGAGCCCGCCACCGGAGCCGGTGGCGACCCGGTCGGGGATGTTGTCGAAGCCGTAGAGGCGGGCGATCTCCTCGATGAGGTCGACCGGGCGGGTGACGTCGGGACGCCGCGTCGGCACCGTGACGTGCAGCGGATCGTCGCCGTCGACGCCGAAACCGAGCCGGGCCAGCATCCCGCCTGCCACCTCACCGGGAATGTCGACGCCGAGCACCCGCGGGATCTCACCGAGCGGGAGGTCGATCGTGGCCGGATCGATGTGGCGCGGGTAGGCGTCGACCCGGGCGGCGACCTCACCGCCGGCGATCTCGGCGAGGAGCTCGGCCACCCGGTCGGCGGCCACATCGCAGTAGTTGGGGTCCATGCCCCGTTCGAAGCGGGCCGAGGCCTCAGAACGCAGGTCGAGGCGCTTGGAGGTGAGAAGCACCTGCGACGGCAGCCAGTACGCCGCCTCCACCAGCACCGCGGTGGTGCCGTCGTGGACCTCGGTGTCGGCGCCGCCCATCACCCCCGCCAGCGCCACCGGACGGGTGGCGTCGCACACCACCACGTCCTCGGGCAGCAGCGAACGCTCGACGTCGTCGAGAGTCACGATGGAGCTGTCCTCCCCCGCCCGGCGGACAACGACGGTGTCACCGAGCCGGTCGAGGTCGAAGGCGTGGGTGGGATGCCCGACCTCGATCATGGCGTAGTTGGAGGCGTCGACCACGTTGGAGATGGGGCGGACCCCCGCGGCCCGGAGACGGAGCCGCAGCCAGTGCGGTGAGCGGCCCACGGTGATGTTGCGCACCTGGCGTCCCACGAAGCGGGCGCAGGCCTCTTCGTCCTCGATCCGCACCGTCACCGCGACACCGGGATCGGATACGACGAGGTGAGGGGCGGGTTCCCGCAGCGGGATCTCGTAACGGGCCGCCAGTTCCCGGGCCAGCCCGACGACGGACATGCAGTCGGGACGGTTCGGGTTCACGGCGACGTCGAACAAGGTGTCGGGCAGCGGCAGCACCGAAACGAAGTCCTGACCGATCCGGTTCGCCGCGTCGGGATAGTCGGCGTTGAGGACCATGATCCCGGAGGCGTCCTCCCCCACGTCGAGCTCCTGCTCGGAGCAGATCATCCCGTGCGAGGTGACGCCGCGGATCGCCCGGCGCCCGATCTCGAAGTCGCCGAGCATGGCGCCGGGGAGCGCCACCGGCACGATGGCCCCGGCCTCGAAGTTCCAGGCGCCGCACACGATCTCGGACACCTCGGTGCCGATGTCGACCTGGCACACCCGCACCTTGTCGGCGTTGGGATGCGCCGCAACCTCGCGCACCTCCCCGATCACGACGCCCGAGAAGGCGGGCTCGAGAGGACGCATCTCGTCGATCTCGAACCCGAGGCCTTCGAACGCGGCGGCGATCTCGGCAGGGTCCGTCGTCGGCAGGTCCACGAAGTCCTGCAGCCAGTCGAGGGTGAGTTTCATCGGAACTGTCCCAGCGCCCGGAGGTCGGATTCCCAGAACTGGCGGAGGTCGGGGATCCCGTGGCGGACCATGGCGAAACGATCCGCTCCCATCCCGAACGCGAAGCCGGTCACCGCCTGCGGGTCGTAGCCGACGTGCTCGAAGACGGCTGGATGCACCATGCCGCAGCCCAGCATCTCGATCCATCCGGTGTGGGAGCAGATGCGGCACCCCGCACCGCCACAGGCGAAGCACGAGGCATGCATCTCGGCGGAAGGCTCGGTGAACGGGAAGAAGTGCGGGAGGAACTTGACCTTCGTCCGCGGCCCGAAGAAGTCCTTGGCGAAGCGGGCCAGCGTGCCCTTGAGGTCCCCGAACGTGATGCCGTCGTCCACCGCCAGCCCTTCGACCTGATGGAAGACCGGCGAGTGAGTCGGGTCCATCTGATCACGCCGGAACACCCGGCCCGGCACGACCGCGTACACCGGCGGGTCGTGCCGCTCCATGTAGCGGGCCTGCATCGGCGAGGTGTGGGTGCGCAGCAGGACGCCTTCCGGGTCGTCCCCGTAGTCGAGGTAGAACGTGTCGGTCTCGAGGCGGGTGGGGTGGGCGTGCGGGAAGTTGAGGGCGGTGAAGTTGTAGTACTCGGTCTCGGCTTCGGGCCCGGTCGCCACCGTGTACCCGAGCGACACGAAGATGTCGACGATCTCGTCCATGACCTGCTGGACGAGATGCCGTGACCCGCGCAGGGCGCGGCGCCCCGGCAGGGTGACGTCGACCCGGTCCTGCGCGAGGCGGGCGGTCTCGGCCTCGGCCTCGAGGGTGGCTCGGCGGGCGGCGACTGCCGCCGACACCTCGGACGCCACCTCGTTGATGAACCGTCCGTACTCGCGCCTCTGGTCGGGCTCGAGGGACCCGAGGGTGCGGCGGGCGGCGGCCACCACCGACTGCTTCCCCACCGCCTCGGCCTCGTAGGCGGCGAGGGCCTCCAGGGAGGTCACGTCTGCGACGCGGCTCGCCGCCTCGCGCCGAAGTTCCTCGAGGGTGTCGCGGTGATCCATGCGGCCGGTCAGGTTAGTCATCGCGCTTCACGATCCTGCTGTCGAAGGTGGAAACCGGCCCCGGAAACGAAGAACCCGAGGCCGGTGCGGCCTCGGGCGGGGGTGTGCTGTCGCGGATCTCCCGCTAGACGTCGCCTCCCTCCCGGGCCTGGGCCCGGCGGGCAAAGTCGAAAGGAAATCGCGTTCCGTCCATCGCAGGCACTGTATTCGATGCCGGCCTCCGGCTCAAGAAAGGGGGCGGAGTCGCCGGCGTTCGTAGAGGAGGATGGCCCCGGCGGCGGCGACGTTGAGGCTCTCGGTGCGGCCGGGCATCGGAATCGTCACCGCGCCGGGCGCGGCGGCGATCACCGGATCGGGCAACCCGTGCGGCTCGTTCCCCACCAGGAGCGCCACCGGGCCGGAGACGGCGAGTGCCTGCTCGGGAGGCCGCCCACCGTCGACGACGGCCGCCACCGGCGCCAGGCCGGCCGCGGCGAGCTCCGGGAGCGGATCGGGCCCGAGCCGGACCAGGGTGCGCCCGAAATGGGCTCCGGCGGCCGCCCGCAGCACCTTCGGGTCCCACAGGTCGACGGTGCCTGCCGTCACGGCGAGGTCGTAGCCGAAGGCGGCGGCGCTGCGAAGCAGGGTGCCGGCGTTCCCGGGGTCGGCCACATCCCACAGCACCACCGTGTCGTGGTGACGGAGAGCCCCGGGTTCCGGGATGGCGATCACCGCGAGCGGCCCGCGGGGGTGGTCGGTGGCGGCGATGCGTGCCATCACCGGCGCGGTCACGATGGACACGTCGGCCGGGACGTCACCGGGAGCGGAACCCTCCAAGGCGAACACCTCGATGATGTCGATCCGGGCCGCGATCGCGGCGTCCAGGAGGTGGGGGCCTTCCAGCAGCGTGCGCCCGGTGGCGGCCCGCTCCCGGCGCCGGTGAAGGGCGGCGGCGGCCGCGACCCGTGGGTTGCGCCGGGAGGTGAGGGGGGGCGTCATCGCTCCCGACGCGGCGAACGGCCGGCGAAGGCCGGCCGTTCCCGGAAGATGCGGGAGGTCATGCCCCGGCGCTGCGGGCGACTTCGACGAGCTGGGCGAAGGCGCCCGGGTCGTTGACCGCCATGTCGGCGAGCATCTTGCGGTCGACCTCGACCTCGGCGGCCTTGAGACCCGCCACCAACTGCGAGTACGTCATCCCGTTGAGGCGGGCCGCGGCGTTGATGCGCTGGATCCAGAGCCGCCGGAACTGGCCTTTGCGGGCCCGACGGTCCCGGTAGGCGTACTGCATGGAGTTGAGCGTCTGCTCCCGCGCGGTGCGGTAGCGACGGCTCCGTGCTCCGGCGTAGCCGGAGGCGCGGTCCATGACCTTGCGGCGCTTCTTGCGTGCGTTGACAGCCCGTTTGACTCGTGCCATGGGGTACCTCCTACCGGCCCAGCAGACGAGCGGCGCGCTTGGCGTCGCCTCCGGTCAGGGTGCTCTCGCCGGCGTTCCGCCGCCAGCGGCGTCCCGACTTCTTGTGACGGTTGTGTCCCCGCCACGCGTTGCGGCGTTGGATCTTGCCCGATCCGGTCACTTTGAGGCGCTTGGCGGCGCCGCGATGTGTCTTCTGCTTCGGCACGTTCTCACACTCCTACTCGGAGTCCTCCTGCTCGGCATTCGCCTCGGCCGGCGGTGCATCGCCATCAGCTTCTCGGATCGAGGATCGAGGCCGCTTGGAAGGGACCAGCAACATGGTCATCTGGCGACCCTCGAGGCGAGGCGGCGTCTCCATGTTGCCGACCTCGTCGACGAGTTCCGCCAGTCGCTGCAGGATCTCCCGCCCGATTTCGGGGTGGGTGACCTCCCGGCCCCGGAACCGCATGGTCACCTTGACCTTGTCGCCCTCTTCGAGGAATCGTTCCACCCGCTTGCGCTTGACCTCGAAATCGCTCGTCCCGATCTTGGGACGGAACTGGACCTCTTTGATGACGGTCCTGGTCTGCTTCTTGCGGGCTTCCCTGGCACGGACGGACTGGTCGTACTTGAACTTCCCGTAGTCCATCATCCGCACCACAGGCGGGTGAGCCTCGGCGGCCACTTCCACCAGATCCAAGCCGAGCTGTTCGGCGAGCCACCTCGCCTCTTCGATCGACTTGATACCGACCTGGCCACCTTCTGGGTCGACCAGCCGGACCTCGCGAGCGCGGATCCGCTCGTTGACCCTCGGTTCTTTGCTGATTGGAGGACCTCCTCGTGGTTCTCTACTCGGTTCGTCCGACACGGCTGCCTCCTCCCCCTACGCACAGAAAGGGCAGCACGCGCGGTGCTGCCCTCGGTACGTTGACCGCGGCGCACGTGATCGTGGCCGGGTGGGAGACAGCGCCTCCGCTTGCGTCGGTTGTGGACGGGAGTATACGAGCGGTGCTACCCGTGTCAACGTGAACCGGTCGCCTGGTCCCTGCGGGGCGACTGGCCTTCCCTCCCCCGGGTCACTCGCGGGGGTCTGGATCGGGGGGGAAATGACCGAGACGGTCGATCTTGGTCCGGAGGTACGCCTCGTTGTGGCGGGTGGCGCCAACCACGTGCGGGACCCGCTCCGCCACCTCCACGCCCAGGGCCTCCAACTCGGAGATCTTGTGCGGGTTGTTGGTGAGAAGGCGCACGCTGGAGACCTTGAGGTCGCTCAGGATCTGGGCATCGATGCCGTAGTGGCGGGCATCCGCCGGGTAGCCCAGTTCGAGGTTGGCGTCGACGGTGTCGAGCCCCTCGTCCTGGAGCCGGTAGGCCCGCAGCTTGGCAAGGAGCCCGATCCCGCGGCCTTCGTGGCTGCGGTCGTACACCACCACCCCGGCGCCTTCCTTGGCGATCAGCCCCATCGCCGCGTCGAGCTGGGTGCCACAGTCGCAGCGCTCGCTGCCGAGCACGTCGCCGGTGATGCACTGGGAGTGGACCCGGGTCAGGACCCCTTCCTTGCCGGCGACGTCACCCATGACGAGGGCGATGTGCTCGGATCCGTCGACCCGGGACCGAAAGCCGACGGCACGGAACTCGCCGTGGGCGGTGGGGAGGAGGGTCTCCACCTCCCGCACCACGAGGGCCTCGCTCCTCCAGCGGAACGTGACCAGATCCTCGACCGTGACGAGAGGGATGCCGTGCTCCGCCGCGAACCGGTCGAGGTCGGCGCCGCGCTTGAGGGTCCCGTCGTCGTGGACCACCTCGGCCAGTACCCCGGCGGGGGTCAGCCCGGCGAGGCGGGCCAGGTCGACGGCGGCTTCGGTGTGGCCGGGCCGGACCAGGACCCCACCCGTGTGGGCCCGCAGCGGGAAGACGTGCCCGGGCCGGGCCAGGTCGGCGGCCGTGGTGGTGGGATCGGCGACGGCCCGGATGGTGGTGGCGCGGTCGGCCGCCGAGATCCCGGTGGTGGTGCCGTCGATGGCGTCGACCGAGATGGTGAAGGCCGTCTCGTGCGAACCGGCGTTCTCGGGCACCATGAGGGGCAGTCCCAGCTCGTCGAGGCGTTCGCCCTCGATCGGGAGGCAGAGCACGCCGCTGGTGTGGCGCACCATGAAGGCGACCTTGGCGGCGGTGGCCTTCTCGGCGGCGAGGATGAGATCGCCCTCGTTCTCCCGATCCTCGTGGTCGACGACCACCACGAAATCACCCCTCGCCAGGGCTGCAATCGCATCGCCGATGGACGCCGCGGTCATGGCGCCGCCTCCCCCAAATGCCCGCCGGGCACGTCCGCCACGATCTTGAGGTCGGATCCGAGCCTGGTCACCTCGGTGATGACGACGTCGGTGGCGTCGACCAGGGTGGCGAACCGACCCGCGAAGACGCCGCGACCGGCGCCGCCGGCCATCGTGGCGGCCAGGTAGGCGACGATCCGGTCGATGAGACCGGCGGCCAGCAGGGAGCCGGCGAGGGTGGCCCCCCCTTCCACGAGCAGATCGACGACGCCACGAGCGCCGAGATCCTTCATCATGCCGGAGAGATCGACGCCCCCGGTTCCGGCGACCGTGACCTGCTCGATCCCGTCGAGACCGACGGGAGTCGGGGCGTACACCAGCGGGTTGCGGGCGTAGAGCGCAGCCGACGGAGGGAGCGCCCCGGCCCCGGCGACGACGATCGGCCGGGGCTGAGGCCCGGTGAACCCCTCGAGGCGGACGTCGAGGCGGGGATCGTCGGCCCGCAACGTCCCGGCCCCGATCAAGACCGCGTCGGCCTCGGCCCGGAGGCGATGCCCGTCGCGTCGCGCCTCGGGGCCGGTGATCCATCGCGAGGTTCCGTCGTCGGCGGCGGTCTGACCATCGAGCGTCATCGCGGTCTTCAACGTGACGCGGGGCCTCCCGGTGCGGCGATGATGGTGGTAGCCGGGGTCGAGGGCGATCACCTCGGGTGCGAGGGTTCCCACCGCGACGTCGATGCCAGCCCGCTCCAGCTCGGCGATGCCGCGTCCTGATACCACGTCGTCGGGGTCTTCGGCCCCGATCACGACTCGCGACACCCCCGCCGCGATCACCGCGGACGTGCAAGGACCGGTGCGGCCGTGATGGGCGCAGGGCTCGAGGGTGACGACGAGCGTCCCTCCCCTGGCACGATCCCCCGCGGCGGCAAGAGCGACAGCTTCGGCGTGTGGTTCCCCTGGCGCGAGATGGGCGGCCTGGGCAAGTACCTGGCCGCCGGCGGACAGCACGACGGCGCCGACACGCGGGTTGGGGTGGGGGCGGGTGCCGCGCGCCAGCGTGATCGCCTGGCGCATGGCCGTCTCGACGCGGCGGTCGTCGGCTCGGTTGTCGGGCTCGGCGCGTCGCACCAGGCGCCCTCCCTCTTGCATCCGAACGGTCACCGGCGGCCCCGGAGTCTCACCGGATCCACGTCGGTGTGAGGGTCGCGGCCACTCGCCATCGCTCGCGGATGTCACCAGGCCCTGAAAGGGGCTCGCACGGGGTGGAGTGTACCTGCCCTGGGGGCCCTGTACCGTGCCCGCCGTGGCGAACCACGGGACCACCGGGTCAGGTCCGGCGGTCGATCTGGTAACAGGAGCCGGACTGCCGCTTGGCGTATTCCTTCATCTCGGACGCCACCGCGGACGCCTCCCACTCGGAGGTGATCTTGCGCTTGAGGTTGGTGGCGACGCCCATCGAGATCGACGAGATGGGGAAGGCGTGACGCTCGCCGCGGCGATCGGTCACCTCGATGTAGCCCTGGAGGGCGTCGGCGGTGTCGTAGAAGTCGAGGATCCCATCGTCGAACCCGCCGATGACGGACTTGCAGAACTCCTCGACGTGATCGGGGTCGACCACAGCCACGAAGTCGTCACCACCGACGTGACCGACGAAGGCGTTGGCGTCGCCGCAGTCCTCACTCGCCCTGAGGAGGACCCCGGCAGAGAACTTGATCACCGAGTCGCCCCGCATGAAGCCGTAGTGGTCGTTGAACGCCTTGAAGTTGTCGAGATCGGCATGGACCACGGCAAAGGGACCACCTTCCCGCACCCTGGTCTCCAGCTCACGGGCGATCCGGAAGTTGCCGGGGAGGCCGGTGAGCGGCGACAGGTCCCGCATCTGCTGGGCCCGCCGCAGCACCGTCTTGACCCGGGCGATGAGCTCGTCGAGGTCGAACGGCTTGGTGATGTAGTCGTCGGCGCCCAGGTCGAGGCCTTTCACACGGTCCTCGGCCAGGGCCTTGGCGGTGAGGATGATGACGGGGATGTTGGCGGTGGCGGGGCTGCTGCGGAGGCGGCGCAGCACCGTGAGGCCGTCCATCTCGGGCATCATCACGTCGAGCAGGACCAGGTCGGGGGGACGGGCCTTCGCCATGTCGAGCGCGACGCGGCCGTTCTCGGCGGTTTCCGCCTCGAAACCCTCCAGCTCGAGGTTCATCCGCACGAACTGGACGATGTCCGGATCATCGTCTACGACCAGGACCCGCTCTTTCATGGCTCCCTCTGCGTTTCCAGTGCGTGGCGCATCGCTTCGACGGCAGACACGGGATCGGGCGCCCCGAACACGGCATTGCCGGCGACGAAAACGTCGACGCCGGCGGCACGAACCCGTGCCACGTTGTCGGGGCCGATCCCACCGTCGATCTCTATATCGGTCGGCAATCCGCGCGAGTCAATGAACTTTCGCGCCTCGGCCACCTTGTCGAGCGTGGACTCGATGAACGTCTGTGCCCCGAAGCCGGGATGGACCGACATCACCAGCAGCAGATCGCACAATTCCACGTAGGGCTCCACCGCGACGAACGGGGTCGGGGGGTTGAGGGCGAGGCCGAATTGGAGTCCATGGGCCCGGGCGGCGGCCGCCACCTCGCGGGGGTCGGGGTAGACCTCGGCGTGGACGGTGACCAGGTCGGCGCCGGCCGTGCGGAACGGCTCGAAGTATGCGTCCGGATTGGTCATCATGAGGTGACAGTCGAAGGGCAGACTCGTGACCTTCCGCAGGCTGGCGATGACGGGGATCCCGAAAGTGATGTTGGGAACGAAGTGCCCGTCCATCACGTCGATGTGGAGCAGATCGACGAAGGGCTCGACCCGTTGCACCTCTTCGCCGAGTCGCGCCAAGTCGGCGGCGAGGATCGACGGCGCGATGCGGGGCGGCGAGATCACGGCTGGCAGCTTAGGAGCTTCAACGCCGTTGCCGGGGTACTTCCCGGGGCCGCATCGCGGCTCTCGCTAGATTGCGCCTGGAACGGCAAGACGACGTCGAGGAGGCAGCGTGCGACAGTACCGGATCGAGCCGGGGACCCCGGTGCGTCTGGCCGATTGGGACCCCGACGACACCGCCGGGTTCGACAAGCTCGGCGTGCGGGGGCGGCTCGCAGCGCTCCGCAAACGGCTGGCGGCCCAGCAGCGGGTGATGTGGGCGGAAGGCCGCCACCGTCTCCTGGTGGTCTTCCAGGCGATGGACACCGGGGGCAAGGACGGCACGATCCGCAAGGTCTTCTCCGGCGTGAATCCCCAGGGTGTGCGAGTCGTCAACTTCAAGGCCCCGAGCGGGATCGAACTGGCGCACGACTACCTGTGGCGAATCCACCGGCACACCCCGGGAGACGGCCAGATCGTCGTATTCAACCGCAGCCACTACGAGGACGTTCTGGTGGTGCGGGTCCTCGGCCTGGTGCCGCAGGAGCGCTGGGAACGCCGCTACGAGCACATCAACGCCTTCGAGCGGCTCCTCGCCGACGAGGGAACCACGATCCTCAAGTTCTACCTGCACATCTCGAAGGAGGAGCAGGCGAAGCGCCTCCGTGCCCGCCTCGCCGACCCAGAGAAGCACTGGAAGTTCAACGTCGACGACCTCGCCACCCGGGAGCGTTGGGACGACTACATGGCCGCATTCGAGACGGTGCTCTCGACCACCAGCACCGCGGATGCGCCATGGCACGTCGTTCCCGCCAACCACAAGTGGTACCGCAACCTGGTGGTGGCCGAGACGATCGTGGCCACCCTCGAAGGCCTCGGGATGGAGTACCCGGAACCCGAGGAGGATCTCGATGGGATCGTCGTCTCCTGAGTCTCGGCGGCGGGTCAGTCCGGGGCGGCGTCGACGACCGCGCCCTCGCCGCGACGCCCGTTGGCCCAGTCCCGACCGCTGAGAGCCCGTTTCCCTGCGGGCTGGACCGTGCGGAGCTCCAACGATCCGTCGTGGAGTCCGAGGTAGGGAACCCCGCCGACGATGTCGATGCATCCCACGTCGACGACCTCACCCGACGCGGCCGTCTCGAGCACGCCGAGCCGCTCCCCGGCCGCCGACAGCCAGGCTCCCGGCCGCGGTTGGAACGCGCGCACCATCCGGTGCACGACCTCGCTGTCGAGCCCCGGGTCGATGCGGGCCTCGGCCGTGGACAGCACGGGGGCCAGCACCGCGCCGGTGTCCATCTGGGGCGCGGGGTGCAGGTCACCGGCGGCGAACGCCGGCAGCGCATCGTGCAACAGGTGGGCGCCAAGATGGGCGAGACGGCCTGTGAGTGTGCCCCCGGTCTCGTCCGAGCCGATGTCGGTCTCGGCGGCGGCGATCACGGGACCGGTGTCGAGACCCGCCTCCATCAGCATCAAGGACACGCCGGTGCTGTCGTCACCGGCGAGAATGGCGCGCTCCACCGGGGCCGCCCCGCGCCACCGCGGGAGCAGCGAAAAGTGCACGTTGACGAACCCGATGCGAGGAATGGCGAGGGTTTCGGGCCGTACGATGCGCCCGTACGCCGTCACGACGACGAGGTCGAGGCCCCGCCCCGCCAGGATCTTGTGCAGGTCGGCGTGGGACTCCGGCTGCGCCACCTCCAGGCCCCACTCCCTGGCTGCCAGTTTCACCTCGGGCGCCGTAGGTCGCCGGTTCCGGCCCCGGGGCCGGTCGGGACGGGTGACGACGACGTCGACGGTGGCGATGTCGAGCAGCGCCGCCAACGAGGGAATAGCCGCAGCCGGGGTGCCGAGGAAGGCGACCCGCATCACGACATCCCACGCAGCCCGAGTGCTTCCTCCCGCAACTCCCGCATCGCCTGGCGCCGCATCCGGCGGGACAGGCGCGACAGGAGCAGAGTCCCGTCCAGATGATCGGTCTCGTGCTGGAGGAGCCGGCCCAGCAGCTCATCGCCGGCGTATTCGATCTCGTTGCCGTTCAGATCCAGGCCGCGAGCACGGGCGAATCCGGCCCGCGAGATGGGCCAGAACCGCCCGGGAATGGAGAGGCAGCCCTCTTCGAACGTCCACTCCCCCGAGGTCTCGACGATCTCCGGGTTCACCATCACGAGCGGACCTTCCCCGACGTCGCCGACGAACAGCCGCTTCGAAACCCCGATCTGGGGCGCCGCCAGGCCGACGCCGGGGGCCTCGTACATCGTCTCGAGCATGTCGTCGACGAGGCGCTCGAGGGAACTTGTGATCTCGCCGATGAGCTCGGCGGGCGTCCGCAGCACGGGATCGCCCAACACGCGGATGGGATAGAGCGCCATGATGCCTGCGACTCTAGCTTTGGCGGAACTGCCTCACAGGTCGACCGGATCGGCGTCGATCCGGACCCGAACGCCGCCGTCCCGCCACGTCTGGACGAGGGGCCGGAGTCGGAGACGCACCGGGTCGAGACGGGTCGCCTGGAGCAGCCAGCGCTGCCGGCTTCCTTCCTCGGCCGGGCCGTGCGTCGTGGCGTCACCTGCGACGGCTTCCCGCAGCGCGACGTCCAGCTCGGCTCCGCCCCCTTCCGCCTCGACCGCCACCAGCTCGGTGGCGGGAGGGAAACCCTCCGCGACGCGTTCCGCCGTCAGTTCCTCGAGCAACCCGCCGGGGCGCCCTCCCCGCAGCGCGGCGATCACCCGATGCTGAGGCTGGGCGGTTTGGAGGAGGCAGCGATGTCCCCTCCCGCGCTGCACGAGAGCGGCGACCCGGGCCAGCAGGCGCAGCGCGTCCTCCTCGGCCCGGTAGTGGGGTGCGAGCAGCAAGGAGTCGGCGTCGATCGCCACCGCCAGCGCCACCGGACCGGCGCCGGGCAGGTCACGTTCGGTTCCCACCCGCACCGGGCGACCAGAATCGGGTGGGCCCGCCGCATCCCCGAAACGGCTCCGGAGCTCGTCGAGGACCCGGCCCACCGCGGCGCCGAGCGGCTCGAAGCGGCGCCCCCCGCACTCCCGGCAGGGACCGACCTCGGCTCCACACCTGCGGCAGACGTCGCCCCGGCCCGGACCGGCCCCGCAGCGGGGGCAGCGGCGCAGGGTCCGGCAGCGGACACACCGGAAGGCGGGGGCGTAGCCGTGGCGGGAGACGAAGACGAACACCGGCTCGTGGCGCTGCAACGCACCCGCGATGGCGCGGCGCGTCGCCTCCATCACCACCCCGCCCCCGGGGGGTTCGCCGGACCGATCCACCACCTCCACCAGCGGCCAGATCCTGTGGGAAGGCTGGTGGATATCCACGCCGCGGCTGAGGGTCTCGACGGTGGGAACCGCCCCGGCGAACACGAGGGCGGAGCGCTCCACCGCGGCCCGTCGCCGCAGCACGTCGCGGACGTGGAGAGTCGGTGTCTGGGGCGCCTTCATGGCGCGCCGCCCCTCCTCGACGATGATCCAGAGGGCCGGAGTGCCAAGGGGCCACAGGGCGATCTCGCGGGTGCCGACGACGACCCGGCCGTTCCCGCGTTCCGCCTCGAGCCATGCCCTGGTGACGTCGCTGGCCGGAAGGGACGACGACGCGAGCACCACCCGGGGCCCGAGCCGCGCGGTGAGGGTGGCCGCCACAACCTCCGCTTCCGCCAGGGTGGGGAGCACGACCCCCGTGGTGCGCTCCGCGGTGAGCACGGGAGCGGCGAGGCCCGCGATGTCGTCCACCCACGGTCCCGATCCCACCAGGTAGGCGGGGTGGGCGTGGCGTCCCGCCCGCAACGCGGCCGTCACCTGCGGGAGGGGCGAAGGGATCTCGGCCCCGGCCCATTCTCGCTGCGGGGCCCGCCCCCGTGGGAGATTGGGGGGCGCCGCCTTCCCCAGCACCGCCGCCAGCGGAGCAACGTAGTGGACTGCGGCCCATCGCAGCGTCTCGAGGAGTCGGGGACCGAAGACCGGGACGTCACCCGACACCGCCGCAATGTCCTTCAGCCGTCGATCCCCTTCGGCACGGCGCAGGTCGACGACGTAGCCGCGAACTCGGCGTCCCCCGAGCGGGACTCTCACCATGGACCCGACGGCGATGCCGTCGAGCGTGTCGGGGATGCGGTAGCGGAAGCCGGCGTCGACCGCGAAGGTGGGGAGATCGGGGACGACCTGCGCGATCGGGATCAGGAATCCGCTCCGCTCCCGGGCCGCAATTCGGCGATGCGGTCCCACAGCCGGGAGGCGACCTCGTGTTTGGAGAGCAACGGCCACGGCGTGACCGTGCCGTCGGGGGTGATCAACGTGACCTGGTTGCTGTCGCTCCCGAAACCCGAGCCTTCCCGGGCGACGTCGTTGGCGACGAGCAGATCGACACCTTTGCTCCGCGCCTTCTCGACGGCATGCTCGATCGACCCGGTCTCGGCGGCGAAACCGACGAGGAAAGGCCGGGGGTCCATGGCGGCGATGCCGGCGAGCACGTCCGGGGTGTCTTCGAGGGCGATCGCGGCCGGATGGTCCTGGCGGCGGATCTTGACGTCCTTCGAGGTGGTGGGCCGGAAATCGGCGACGGCGGCGGCCAGGACGGCGACGTCCATCTCGGGGGCGAGCTTCCATGCGGCGTGGGCCATCTCGGTTGCGGTCTCGACGGCGACGACCTCGACCCCGGGTTCGCTGGGGGGCGACGCGGCGGAGACCAGGGTGACGGCGGCCCCGCGGCGGGCCGCCGCGACCGCGATGGCGTTGCCCATCTTCCCCGAGGAGCGGTTCCCGATGTAGCGCACCGGGTCGATGGCTTCCCGCGTCCCGCCGGCGGTGACGAGCACCCTCCATCCCGCCAGCGGCTGGCTCCCGGCGACGGCTTCGATCACGGCGAGGATCTCCTCGGGCTCCGCCATACGGCCCGGACCGGCGTCGCCGGCGGCGAGGGCGCCGGACACCGGGCCGACCAGGCGGCAGCCGTCGGCCTCCAAAGTGGCGATGTTGCGGCGGGTGGCAGGGTGCTCCCACATCTCGGTATGCATCGCCGGCGCCACGACCAGCGGGGCCCGGGTCGCCAGGACGGTGGCGCTGAGTGGATCCTCGGAGAGTCCCTCGGCGAGGCGGGCGATGGTGGCCGCGGTGGCGGGGGCAACCACGACGACATCGGCCCACTGCCCCAGAGCGGTGTGAGGGGAGACCTCGTCGTCGTCGAAGAGGCTGACGACGGGATGGTGGCCGGTGACGGCGGCTACGGTGGCGGGCCCCACGAAGTGGGTGGCCGCCTCGGTCATGACGGGTCGCACCTCGGCGCCCCGTTCGACGAGCCTGCGGGCGAGGATCACTGCCTTGTAGGCGGCGATGCCGCCGGAGATCCCGAGTACGACATGTCGCCCGGTGAGCACGGGCCTACTCCTCGGTGTCGATCACGACCTTGTCTTCGTCGATCTCCTCGAAGGCGATCGACAGGGGCTTGCGTGACAGGGAGTGCACCTGGGGCGGCACGTAGCTCCCGAGACCCTCCCCGAGCTGGTTGAAGTAGGCGTTGATCTGGCGAGCGCGACGTGCCGCCAGCACCACGAGCCCGAACCGCGACCAATTGGTCTTCTCGAGTACGCGTCCGATGGGTGGGTCGATCATGGTGGGATGGCTCTCCTGGTTCTCGGTTGCTGCCCGGCACCCGTTCGGGACGCGCCCTACGGGTCGCACCGTGCGGCGTCTCGGAGTATAGGCGCCCGAGAAGCCTCAGCCGGTGGCATCGTCTGCAAGCCGGGCGGCGATCAGGTCCACGACTCCTTCGGCGTCGAGCTCGGACGTGTCCACCACCATGTCGTAGTTGGCGGAATCCAGGTAATCGATCCCGTAGTAGAGCGCATAACGTTTCGATTCCGAGGCCCGGCGGATCTCGGTGTTGCGCCGGGTCGCCTCCAGATCCACGTTCTCCTGCTCACTCCCCCGCCGGTCCCCGTAGATGCGCCGTGCCGCCACATCGAGCCGCACGTCGAGGAAGACCTTGAAGGCCTTGGGGATGAAATGCCATGCGAGCCGGGCGTCGATGACGAACCCGTCCCTCTCCTGGCCGAGGCGGCGGCTCCGATCGTCGATCTCGCGGTCGATGGCGTCGTCGTGTTCGGCGATGCCGGACAGTTCCAGCACGGAGATGCCCCGCTCTGCGGCCATCTCCCGCATGAAGTCGCCGGCGGAGACGTGGTCGAGCCCGAGACGGCGGGCGAGCAGCTTGGCGACCGTGCTCTTTCCCGATCCGGGCCGACCCGAGATCGTGATGATCATGGTGCGCTCGTCGCCGATTCGCTGCCCGCGCCGCGCCGGCGGGGCAGCCCGGTCAAGAGAAACGCGAGAGCAGAGTCGCCCGCTGGCGGGTGCCCAGCCCTCGGATCCTTCGGTTCTCGGCGATGCCGTACTCCTCCATGAGCCGCTTCGCCTTGATCTTGCCCATGCCGGGGACTGCGACCAGCAGCGAGTTGACCTTGATCCCGGCGACGACGTCGTCGCTGTCCGCCCGCTCCAGCACCTCGGCGAGACTGAGCGACCCGGTGCGGAGGAGTTCCTTGACCTCGGCCCGGGTCCGGCGTGCCGCTGCCGCCTTCACCAGCGCAGCGCGGCGCTGTTCGTCGGTCAGCTTCGGTGGCATGTGTCCATCTCCTCGTGATGACCCCGGCACTCTATCAAGCGGGGTCGTCGGGGGCTCGTTTCGCGGCCGTCACGTCGGCGGCGAGCGCGGCCGCGGCCGCGATGGGATCGGGAGCCGCGGTGATGGCGCGTCCCACCACGAGCCAGTCCGCCCCGCGCTCGATCGCCGCTCGGGGGGTGGCGACGCGCGCTTGATCGCCGGCGGCGACCCCGGCGGGACGGATCCCCGGCGTCACCCGCAGGAGGCCGGGGGCGACGGTGGCGACGACCTGCAGCTCCTGGGGCGAACAGATCAGCCCCTCGCATCCGGCCCGGGCCGCGGCCCGCGCCATGCGCGACACGAGCTTGCCGGGGGTAACGGCGATGCCGACGGCTGCGAGCGCTGCCTCGTCGAGGCTGGTGAGGACGGTGACCCCGAGGACTCCGGCGCTGCCTCCGGACGTTTCGCCGAGGCCCTCCACGACGGCTTGCAGCATCGGGATGCCGCCCCCGACGTGGGCGGTCACCCAGCGGGCTCCGAGGCGTCCCAGGCGGCGGGCGGCGGCGCCCACCTGGCTGGGGATGTCGTGGAGTTTGGCGTCGACGAAGACCGGGAGTCCGAGCTCGACGAGGGCCGAGGTGAGGGCGGGACCGGGTCCGTGCAGCAGCCCGAGGCCGATCTTGAATCCGCCGACGTGCGGTTCGACCGCCTTGGCGAGACGCACCGCCTGCTCGGCCGTGGGGACGTCGAGGGCCACGAGAACCGGTGGTCGGGTCACCATGGCGTTGCGCTCCCCACCAGCTCGGTGACGGCAGCCACGTCGTGGCGGCGGCACCAGGCCTCCACCTCGTCCCGGATGCGGGCGCCGCAGCGGGGATCGGCGAGGTGGCTGGTGCCGATGGCGACCGCCGAGGCGCCCGCCATGAGGTACTCGATGACGTCGCCACCGTTGCGTACCCCACCGCACCCGATGATCGGGAGCCCGGGGAATGCCTGGTGGACCTCCCACACGCACCGCATCGCCACCGGCTTCAGCCCCTGCCCCGAGTAGCCGCCGACCGAACCCGACAGCGCCGGGCGGCGGGTCTCGATGTCGATGGCGGCGCCCCACACCGTGTTGGTGAGGACGACCCAGTCGGCGCCGGCCTCCGCCACCGCGGCCGCCACCGCGGTGACGTCGGGGGCGTTGGGCGACAGCTTGGCCCCTACCGGCAGCGTGGTGGCGTCCCGCACCGCCGCTACCACACCGGCCGAGGCGATCGGATCGAGGGCGTACATGCGACCTTGCTCCAGGTTGGGGCACGACAGGTTCACCTCGATGGCGGCGACCCCGGCGCCGCTGAAAGCCGCGGCCACCTGGGCGAACTCGGCGGGGGTGGTTCCCACCGTCGACCCCCAAACCTGGGTCGGGGCCTTGGCCAGGGCCGGGCCGTAGCGCTCCACCCAGGCGGCGATGCCCGGGTTCTGGATGCCGATGCCGTTGAGCATGCCTGCTCCCACCGGTGCCAGCCGCGGCGCCGGCCTTCCCTCCCAGGGTTCGGCGCTCACCGACTTGGCGACGGCGGCCCCGTACGCCTCGAAGGCGCTGACCGCGACACAGTCGACGACCGATCCCACCGTCCCGCTGGCGGCGACCAGCGGGGTGCGTAGCTCGTGGCTGCCGAGACGGGCGCGGAGGTCAACCATGGCGGCCTGCGTGGTAGTCCTGGAGGGAGCGAACGGTACGGACCGCGTCGCGATGTGTCGCGATGCTGTTGGCCACTGCCCGGCCGCCCTTGACCGTCGTGACACAGGGAACGCCGTGGCGGGTGGCGGCACGGCGGATGAGGCCTCCGTCGCCCCGCGCTCTGCGGCCGCGAGGGGTGTTGACGATGAGGTTGATCTCGCCGGACTCGATGAGCCGGATCGGGTCGTAGGGACCCTCCCCCACCTTGTCGACGTGGGTGGCGGCGATGCCGTGGCGTGCCAGGAATCCGGCGGTGCCGTGGGTGGCGAGGATCCGGAACCCGAGATCGGCGTAGCTGCGGGCGACGTCGAGGCCCCGCTCTTTGTCGCGATCCGCCAGGGAGAAGAAGAGCGTGCCTTCCTGGGGCACCTCGTGGCCGGCTCCCAGCAGGGCCTTGGCGTAGGCCGTCCCGAAATCGGGGCCGATGCCCATCACCTCGCCGGTGGCCCGCATCTCCGGGCCGAGCACGGTGTCCTCGGCGGGGAACCGTTTCCACGGCATGACGGCTTCCTTGACGGTGGTATAGGAGGCGGCGCGGTCCGTTGGGATGACCCCGGCCTCTCGCAACGCGGCGATGGTCTCCCCCATCATCACCCGGGTCGCCACCTTGGCGAGCGGCACCCCCGTCGTTTTCGAGATGAACGGCACGGTGCGTGAGGCCCGGGGGTTCGCCTCCAGCACGTAGAGTTCCTCACCCCGGGTGGCGTATTGGATGTTGAGCAGCCCCCTGACCTCGAGGCCCCGGGCGAGGCGCTCGGTGTAGTCCTCGATCCGGGCCCGCACATGTGACGACAGGGTGGGAGCGGGCACTACGCAGGCGGAGTCGCCCGAGTGGACGCCGGCCTGCTCGACGTGCTCCATGATGCCGCCCAGCAGCATCTCGTTGCCGTCGAAGACGACGTCGACGTCCACCTCGATGGCGTTCTCCAGGAACCGATCGATCAGCACCGGCGCCTCCGCCAGGTCGACCTCGCCTCCCGGCACCGCCTCGTACAGCTCGTGGAGGTAGGCGGAGAGCTCGTCGATGGTGTAGACGATGCGCATCGCCCTCCCGCCCAGCACGTAGGAGGGCCGGACCAGGGCGGGGAAGCCGACCTCGTCGGCGATCTCCTCGGCTTCGGCGACGGTGGTGGCGGTGCCGTGGGGTGGCAACGGCACGTCGAGGCGGCGGCACAGGGCCGAGAAACGATCCCGGTCCTCGGCGGCGTCGATGGCGTCGGGGCTGGTGCCGGCGATCGGCACCCCGCAGGATTCGAGGTCACGAGCCAGACTCAACGGCGTCTGCCCGCCGAGCTGGACGATGACGGCTTGAGGCTGCTCCGCCTCCACGACCGCGAGCACGTCGTCGATGGTGAGGGGCTCGAAGTAGAGGCGGGCGGAGGTGTCGTAGTCGGTGGACACCGTCTCGGGGTTGCAGTTGACCATGACGGGTTCGTAGCCGGCGTCGTGGAGGGCGAAGGAGGCATGGACGCAGCAGTAGTCGAATTCGATGCCCTGGCCGATGCGGTTGGGTCCGGAGCCGAGTACGACGACGGTGCGGGGTCCGGGCGCCGGCGCCTCGTCCTCGTCTTCGTGGGCGCTGTAGAAGTACGGGGTGCGGGCCGTGAATTCGGCGGCACAGGTGTCGACCGTCTTGAAGGTGGTGCGGATGTCCCAGGCGGCGAGGCGGCTCCGCATCTCGATGTCGGACCCGCCCCAGAGGTAGGCGAGTTGGGCGGCGCCGTAGCCGAGGCGTGTTGCCCGACGTGCCAGGGTCGCGTTGGGGGGTTGGCGGTCCAACTCGGCCCGCATCACCACCACGTCGGCCATCTGGTCGATGAACCACGGGTCGATGCCCGTGATGTCGGCGAGCCGTTCCACCGGCTCCCCCCGGCGGAGCAGCTCGGCGAGGGCGAAGATCCGGTCGGGGGTGGGGGTGGCGATCCCGGTCAGCATCTCCCCGCTGTCGCGACCGGCGACCGCGGCCTCGCCGACGTCGGCGTTGAGGCCGTCGCGCCCCGTCTCCAGGCTGCGCAGCGCCTTCTGGAGAGCCTCCGGGAAGGTCCGGCCGATCGCCATGGCCTCGCCGACACTCTGCATCGACGTCCCGAGCACGGGCCGCACCGACGGGAACTTGGCGAAGTCGAAGCGGGGCACCTTGACCACGACGTAGTCGAGGGCCGGTTCGAACGATGCCGGGGTCGCGCCGGTGATGTCGTTGGCGATCTCGTCGAGGGTGTACCCCACGGCCAGCTTGGCGGCGATCTTGGCGATGGGGAAGCCGGTGGCCTTGGAGGCGAGGGCCGACGAGCGCGAGACCCGCGGGTTCATCTCGATGATGATGCGGCGCCCCGTCGCCGGGTCGACCGCGAACTGCACGTTGGAGCCTCCGGTCTCGACCCCGATGGCCCGGAGGCAGGCGATCGCCTCGTCCCGCATCTCCTGGTACTCGCGGTCGGAGAGGGTCATCGCCGGCGCCACCGTGATCGAATCCCCGGTGTGGACCCCCATCGGATCCAGGTTCTCGATCGAGCAGATGACGACGGCGTTGTCGGCCGCGTCGCGCATCACCTCCAGCTCGAACTCCTTCCACCCCACCACCGACGCCTCCACCAGCACCTCCCCCACCGGCGAGGCCGAGAGGCCGTACTCGACGATGGCGCGGAACGTGCTTTCGTCCGTCGCCACCCCGGTCCCTCCCCCGCCGAGGATGTAGGAAGGGCGGATCATGGCCGGGTAGCCGATCCGGCCGACCGCGGCGAGGGCGGCGTCGAGGTCGTGGACGTACTCACCGGCGGCGGTGGCGATCCCGATCGCCTCCATGGCGGCCTTGAAGCGTCCCCGGTCTTCGGCGGCGGCGATGGCGTCGAGTCCGGCGCCGATCAGTTCGACCTGGTACTTCTCCAAGACACCCTGAGCCGCCAGCTCCGTTGTCACGTTGAGCGCCGTCTGCCCGCCGAGGGTCGGGAGGAGCGCGTCGGGACGCTCCTTGTCGATGATGGCGGCCACCACCTCGGGGGTGATCGGCTCCAGGTAGGTGGCGTCGGCGAACTCCGGGTCGGTCATGATCGTGGCCGGGTTGGAGTTCACCAGCACCACCCGGTAACCCTCCTCCCGCAGCACCTTGACCGCCTGGGTGCCGGAGTAGTCGAACTCGCACGCCTGCCCGATGATGATGGGTCCCGACCCGATGACCAGGATGGAGGCGATGTCGTCGCGGCGGGGCATCAGCCGACCGCCATGAGATCGACGAAGCGGTCGAAGTGCCCGTTGGCGTCGTTCGGGCCGGGTGCGGCCTCCGGGTGGTACTGGACGGAGAAGGCGGGGACGTCACGGCAGGCGAGGCCCTCGAGGGTCCCGTCGTTGAGGTTCTGGTGGGTGGCCACCACCGTCCCGAAGCGGCTCGGCGCCTCAGCCGGGAGCAGCTCCGGGCCGGGGAGCCCGGCGCGGGGCGGCGGGGCGCCGCCGGCCAACGACCAGAGATCGACGGCGAAACCGTGGTTCTGGGAGGTGATCTCGACCCGGCCGTCGGCGAGGCGCCGCACCGGGTGGTTGCCGCCGTGGTGGCCGAACGGGAGCTTGTAGGTGCGCGCCCCCAGAGCGAGTCCCAAGACCTGATGTCCGAGGCAGATCCCGAACACCGGGACCTCGCCGAGCAGGGTGCGCACCGCATCGATGGCGTCGGTGAGCGGCTCCGGGTCTCCGGGTCCGTTGGAGAGGAACACGCCCTGCGGCGACTCCGCCATCACGTCGGGTGCGGGCGTCGTCGCCGGCACCACCACGACGTCGAGCCCGCGGGTCGTCAGGTGGCGGAGGATGTCGCGCTTCAGCCCGAAGTCGTATGCGACGACGGTTCCGCGCCGCTCCCCCATGGCGGCGAGGTGGTAGGGCTCGGGGGTGGTCACGAGGCGGGTCAGGTCCTGCCCCTCCATGCGGGGCGCGGCCGCCGCCTTCGTCTCCAGCTCGGCCATGGTCGTCCCCGCTCCGATGGCGGCGGGCTGGGCGCCGTGATCGCGGACGTGGCGGGTGAGACGGCGGGTGTCGACGTCGGCGATGGCCACGACGCCGTGGCGGCGCAGGTAGGCGTCGAATCCCTCCTCGGAGCGCCAGTTGGACGGGCGCCGGCTCATGGCCCGGACCACCAGGCCGGTGCAGCGGGGCGTCTCCGATTGGGCGTCCGTCCCGTTGGTGCCGTAGTTGCCGATGTGGGAGGCGGTCATCACCACGATCTGCCCTGCGTACGAGGGGTCGGTCACGATCTCCTGGTAGCCCGCCATGGCGGTGTTGAACACGACCTCGCCGGTGGCGACGCCGTCGGCGCCGACCGACACCCCCTCGAACCGGGTCCCGTCGGCGAGCACCAGGGCTCCGCTGTTCACCCGGTCGCTCCCACCGGTTGGGACACCTCGCCGTCGCGCACCGTGAGCCGGCCGCGGAGCACGGTGTGGATGACCCTCCCCCGGAGTTCCATCCCGAGATAGGGCGCATTGGGCGCCATCGACACGATCCTGCTGGTGTCGGCGCTGCCGGCGGGGTCGAAGACGACGACGTTGCCTTCCCTCCCCACCGCCAGCTCACCATGCTGTTCGAACCCGACGAGGCGGGCCGGGGTGGTGGAGAGCACCCGGAAGAACGCCGCCTGGTCGAGCCCGACCATGGTGGTGACCACGGCCGCGGCCCATTCCAGGCCGATCACCCCGAACGGGGCGTCCTCCCACGGCACGTCCTTCTCATGGGCGGCGTGGGGGGCGTGGTCGGTGCCGACGAGATCGATGGTCCCGTCCCGCACCGCCTGGCGCAACGCTGCGACGTCTTCGGGTTCCCGCAGCGGCGGCATCATCTTGTAGACCGGGTTCGACTCCTCGACGACGCGGTGGTCGAAGCAGAGGTGGTGCGGGGTGGCCTCCGCGGTGACCGGGAGGCCCTCGGCCTTGGCGGCGGCCACCAGGGCGATCGCCCCCGCGGTGGAGAGGTGCTGGACGTGGTACCGGCACCCGGTGAGCCGCACCAGGGCGAGGTCCCGGGCGATCACGATCTCCTCCGCCTCACGGGGAATGGCGGCGATGCCGAGGCGGGAGGCGACGGTTCCCTCGTGGACCTGACCTCCGGCGGCGAGCCCGGCGTCGATGCAGTGCTCGCTGACGATGCCGCCGCGCTCCGCCAGGTACTCCATGGCCCGGCGCAGCAGCCCGGCGTCGGCGACCGAATCCCCGTCGTCGGTGAAGAGCCGGACCCCGGCGTCCCACAGCTCGTCGAGGTGGGCCAGCTTCTCGCCGCGACGCCCCGCGGTGAGGCACCCGGCCGACATCACGTCGACCAACCCGACGGCGCGCCCCCGGTCCTGCACGTAGCGGGCGAGGTGGCCGGCGTCGATCGCCGGATCGGTGTTGGGCATCGCCACCACCGCGGTGTAGCCCCCGGCGGCGGCGGCCCCGGAGCCGGATTCGATGGTCTCCTTCCACTCCTGTCCCGGTTCCCGCAGGTGGGTGTGGACGTCGACGAGGCCGGGACCGACCCAGGCGCCTTCACAGTCGATCTCCTCCCCTGCCGGCTCGAGATCCTTCCCGATGGCGGCGATCAGGCCGTCGCGGATGACGACGTCGTTGCGGCCGGGGAGGACCTCGCCGGAGGCGAGGACGGTGCCGTTGCGCAGGGTGAGGTCACGCATCGCGCTCACCTCCGAGCAGTTGGAAGAGGACGGCCATCCGCACCGCCACCCCGTTGGTGACCTGGTCGAGCACCAGGCAGCGGGGATCGTCGGCGACCTCCTGGTCGATCTCGACGCCCCGGATCATGGGGCCGGGATGGAGCACCGCAGTGTCCGGCTTGAGCCGGGCGAAGCGGCGCCGTGTCATCCCGAACCGTTCCCGATACTCCGGGAGGGACGGGAAGACCGATGCCCCTCCCCGCTCCGCCTGCACCCGGAGCAGGTAGACGGCGTCGAGTTCGGTGAGGACGTCATCGAGCGTGTTGGTGGCCTCGACCGGCCACCCGGTGAGGTCCGGCGGCAGCAGTGTCGGTGGGGCGACCAGGGTCACGGACGCCCCGAGGGTGGCGAAGGCGTAGACGTCGGAACGGGCGACCCGGGAATGCCGGATGTCGCCGACGATGCCGATGCGGAGCCCGTCGAGGCCACCGAAGCGCTGCCGGAGGGTGAGCGAGTCGAGGAGAGCCTGGGTCGGGTGCTGGTGGGCGCCGTCCCCGCCGTTGACGACCGGGAGGCGGGTCCACTCCGCCACCCGCCATGGCGCCCCGGTCGCAGTGTGGCGCACCACCATCAGGTCCGCGCCCATCGCCTGGATCGTGAGGACGGTGTCCTTGAGGCTCTCCCCCTTCTTGAGAGACGACGTCGCCGGCGAGAAGGAGAGGACGTCGGCGGAGAGCGCTCGAGCGGCCCGCTCGAACGACATGCGGGTGCGGGTCGAGGGCTCGAAGAACATGGTGGCGACGGTCTTGCCACGCAGGGCCGGCACCTTCGGGATGGGCCGCCGCATGACCTCGGCGAATTCCTCCCCGTCGGCGAGCAGGCTCTCCAGACGTTCCCGGGCGAGTCCCTCCGTCGTCAGCAAATCCCTCATTGCCCCTCCCGTTCCTCGCCGGCCTCGGGCCGGTCGGCGATCCAGACGCCCTCGGCGCCGTCCACCTCGTCGATCTTGACCATGACCCGCTCCGCCAGCGAAGTCGGCATGTTCTTCCCTACGTAGTCGGGCCGGATCGGCAGTTCGCGATGTCCCCGATCGACCAAGACCGCCAGCTGTACCCGGCGCGCCCGGCCGATGTCGGCGAGGGCATCGAGGGCGGCCCGGATGGTGCGTCCCGTGAACAGGACATCGTCGACGAGGACCACGGTGCGGTCGTCGATCGGGCCTGGGATCTCGGTCGGTCCGAGAGGGACGGTTGGGCGGTGGTCGAGGTCGTCGCGGTAGAGCCCGATGTCGAGGGTTCCCACCGTGACCCCGGTGTCCTCGATCTCGGCCAGGTAGGTTCCGAGACGGGCCGCCAGCGGTGCCCCCCGCGTGTGGATCCCGAGGAGGACGACCTGGTCGGCACCTCGATTGTGCTCCAGGATCTCGTAGGCGATGCGGCGCAGAGCCCGCTCGACGTCGTCGGTGCTGAGGACGGCGCGCATCAGGAGCGTCCTCGGCGCGTCCGGAGCGGATGCGAATGCGGCGCGAACCGGGTCGCGCCTGGCGGCGGTGTCATCGGTACTCCTTCCTTTCCGGCCTCACGGAACCGGGCTTAAAGGTTGGCTCGGCCGACCATAGCACCACGCACGCCGGCCACGGCGACCATCCCTCGAAACGCGAAAAGCGGGCCTGCTCGCGGTGGCTGCGACGGCGGGGCCGGATCGCTAGACGCCGCCGGATGCCGGTTCGCGATGTTCTGCGAGGGCGGCGATGACGCCGTTGACGAAGGAGCCGCTCCGCTCCGTCGAGTACTCCTTGGCGAGTTTCACCGCCTCGGAAGCGATCACCCCCACCGGGGTGTCCGTGTAGCGCAGCTCGAAGAGGGCGAGGCGCAGCAGGTTGCGATCGACGGCCGGCATCCGCTCCAGCCGCCAGCCACTCGAGGCGGCTGCGATCGCCTCGTCGAGTTCGTCGCGATGCTCCCACACCCCGAGTACGAGACGGGTGGCACGGGCGCTGAGGTCCGTTACGTCGGGTTGTTCACGGCGCTGCGCCTCGGCCGCGTAGAGCGCCCCGAGAGCCTGGGTCCGGGGATGCTGGCGGGTCACGACGCCCTGGTGATGTAGTCCCCGGTGCGGGTGTCGACCTTCACCACGTCGCCCTGGTCGACGAAGAGGGGCGCCTGGATGACGAGCCCCGTCGACAAGGTCACCGGTTTGGTGGCGCCCGACACCCGGTCACCCTTCACCCCGGGTTCGGCATGGGTCACCTCGAGTTCCACCGACGCGGGGAGGTCGATGCCGATCGGGTTGCCCTCGAACAGATTGATCTGCACCGTCATGCCCTCGACGAGGTAGTTGGCGGCCTCCCCGACCAGATCGGTCGCCACGGCCATCTGTTCGAACGTGTCGGTGTTCATGCAATGGAAGCCAAAGTCGTCACGGAAGAGGAACTGGAAGTCTTGACGATTGATGACGGCACGGGGCAGGTTCTCACCCGCCCGGAAGGTGCGATCGAGGACCGCCCCGGTCTCGACGTTCTTGAGCTTCATGCGGACGAAGGCCTTGCCCTTCCCCGGCTTGACGTGCTGGTAATCGACCACCGAGAACAGCCCCTCGGGGAGGTTGAGGGCCATGCCCGGCTTGACGTCGTTCGTCGAGATCATGGGGCGGACAACTCCTTGCTCGCATGGGTGAGAACCTGGTGGCCGTCGGTGGTGACGAGGACCATGTCCTCGATGCGGACCCCGAGGCGGCCCGGGAGGTAGACGCCCGGCTCGACCGTGACGACGTGTCCCGCCTCGAGGACGTCCTCGGAGTTGCGGCGGACCCACGGTTCCTCATGGATTTCGAGACCGACGCCATGGCCGGTGGAGTGGACGAAGTACTCGGCGTAGCCGCGCTCCTCCAGCACCTGGCGGCAGACCGCATCCACGTCGCCGGCAACGACGCCCGGCGCGATCGCAGCGATCCCGGCTTGGTTCGACTCGCGCACCGCGGCGTAGACGCGTTCCAGCTCCGGGTCGGGTGTCCCGTGGCGCCACACGGTGCGGGACATGTCGGAGTGGTAGCCGTCCACGGTGCACCCGTAGTCGAGGAGCAGCAACCCGGACCCGACCGCGCCGTCGCCCGACTCGTGGTGGGGGCGGGAGGCGTTGCCGCCCGCAGCCACGATGGGCGGCCACCCGGCCCGCTTGGCGCCGGCCCGCTCCATCGCGCCCACCAGGGCCTCGGCGACATCCCACTCGGTGGCGCCGGCCGGCGCCAGCTGGCCGATCTGGGCGAAAGCGCTGTCTCCGGCGGCGGCCGCAGCCTGGAGTGCCGCGACCTCGTCGGCGTCCTTGACCCGCCGGTATGCCTCGACGACACCGACACTCGCCACCAGCTTGGAGGCGGTGGCGGCCTTCAGGGCCCGTACGAAGCTCCAGGTGACGTCGGCCGCCTCCACCAGCACCCGTGGCGCCCCGGCGAAGGCGGCGTCGAGTCGCTCGTTGAGCCCGCCGGAGATGACGACCAGGTCGGTGGCGGGCAGCGCCTCGACGAGTCCGGCCGCGATCTCGCCGTAGCGGCCGTCCGTGAAGAACACCGACCCCGATGGCGTGACCAGCAGCGATGCGCTACTCCCGGTGAAACCGGTCAGGTAGCGGACGTTGGTGAGATTGGTGACGAGGAGAGGCTCCGTCAGATCCTCTGAGAGGCGGCGCAGTCTGCTGGCGTGGTCCATGGTTCCTCTGTGTCGGCGGTGTTGGTCAGCCAATCCCGATGGCGGCGAGCGCCGGGTCCACGCTAGCCGCCGTGACCGGGCGGATCACCGCCACCCCGATACGCTCCAACAGCACCATGCGGAGGCCGCCGGCGTCGCGCTTCTTGTCGAGTGCCATGAGACGCCGCACCTCGGTGCCATCCACCGGGGGCGCCGACACCGGCAATCCGAGCTGCTCGATCACCGCCCGCTGCCGGTCCTGGGCATCGAACCCCACCATCTCGGCGGCCACGGTGCCGGCGGCGACCATCCCGATCGCGACCGCGTGGCCGTGGGGAATGCCGGTGGCCGTTTCGACCGCGTGGCCGACGGTATGCCCGTAGTTGAGGATGGCCCGGACCCCGGCCTCGGTGAAGTCCTCGCTGACGACGGCCGCCTTGACCGACAGCGCCCTCCGGACGACTTCACCCAACGGCGCCTCCAGGCCGTGCCGCTCGTAGAGGGCGACCAAGGCCGGGTCGGCGATGAGCCCGGTCTTGAGGGCCTCGGCGGCGCCTTCCCTCAGCAGCGCCACCGGGAGGGACGCCAGGACGGAGAGATCGACCACGACCCGGGAGGGATGGCGGAACACGCCCGCCAGGTTCTTGCCGCCGACGTTGACGCCCGTCTTCCCTCCCACCGCGGCGTCGACCGCGGCCAGCAGCGTCGTCGGAACCTGCACCGCCTCCACTCCTCGGAGGTAGACGGCCGCCACGAAGCCGGCGAGGTCGGTGACGGCTCCCCCACCGACCCCGATGACGGTGTCCTGCCGGGTGAAGGCGAGTTCGTTGAGCCACAGGAGGCATTCCTCGGCGACCTGCAGGGTCTTGGAGGCGTCCCGGTCGGGTACGAGCCGCACCGCCACCGTCAGGCCCGCGTTCTGGAGCGTCTGGGCGACACGGTTGCCGTAGGGGGCTGAACCCGGCTGGGTGAGGACCGCAACATGCTGCCGCTGCGACGAGGGGGGCAGGATGGTCTCCGCCGAGTCGAGGGCCCCATCCACCACGACGATCTCGCTGAGGGTCTTCCCCGCGGCGGTGATCAGGATGGGATCCATTGCGCCTCGATCTCGTCGACCACCTCGTCGGTGGTACGCCCGGTGGTGTCGATGGTGTGGTCGGCCGCTTCACGGTAGCGATCGGCGCGCAGCGCCAGCAGGTCGGCGAGCCGCTCCCCTCCGTCGCCGTCGGACAGGAGGGGTCGGTCCGCCCCGTCACCGACGCGTTCGAAGAGCTCAGCCGCCGGGGCGGTGAGCCACACGACGGTCCCGCCGGCGCGCATGGTGGCCACGTTGTCAGGGTCGATCACCACTCCCCCTCCGGTGGCCACGACGCCTGCGGGAGCCGCCGCGACCCGGCTGACGGCGCGCGCCTCCAGGTCCCGGAACGCGGCCTCGCCGCGCTCCATCCACAGGCGGGCGATGGTGCAACCGGCCTCGGCCTCCACCTCGTCGTCGGTGTCGTAGAAGGGGACCCCACGACGCCTCGCCAGCGCGGCCCCTACCGAGCTCTTGCCGGCTCCCATCATCCCGACCAGCCAGAGGTGTCCGTTCATGGCGATCAGAAGCTGGCGACCCGCCGGCGGTACGCCTCGAGCGCCGCCTGCATGTCGGAAACGGTGTCGCCACCGAACTTCCGCTGCGCCTCCTGGGCCAGCACGATGGCCACCATGTGCTCGGCGACGACCCCGGCGGCCGGAACCGCGCAGACGTCACTGCGTTCCCGGAACGCCTTCGCCTGTTCCTTGGTCGTGACGTCGACGGTGTCGAGAGGGCGCATCAAGGTCGAGATCGGCTTCATGGCGGCCCGCAACCTCAGCATCCCCCCGATGCTGATACCGCCTTCCGTGCCGCCGGCGTGCGACGTGTGGCGGACGAAGTCGCCGCCCTCGTAGTAGATCTCGTCGTGGGCGACGCTGCCGCGCTGGGCCGCCACCGTGAAACCGTCGCCGATCTCGACCCCCTTGATCCCCTGGATCGACATGAGGGAACCGGCGAGGCGGGCGTCGAGCTTCCGATCGTGGTGGACGTGACTGCCGAGGCCGGGCGGTACCCCGTATGCAAGGACCTCGACGACCCCTCCGAGGGTGTCGCGGTCGGCCTTGGCGGCCTCGATCTCGGCCACCATCGCGTCGGCCTGGGTGGGATCGAAGACCCGGACCGGGGAGGCGTCGATGGTGGTGAGGTCGTCGGGACCGGGCAGGGTCCCAGAGGGGACGGCCACGGAGCCGATGGCGACCACGTGGCTCAGGACGCTGATGTCGAGGGCGGCGAGGAGCGCTTTGGCGAGGGTACCGGCGACGGCCCGGGCCGCAGTCTCCCGTGCCGAGGACCGCTCCAGGATGTCCCGGGCGTCGTGGCTGTCGTATTTGAGCATGCCCGCCAGATCGGCATGTCCCGGGCGGGGGGTGGTCATGGGGCGCCGGGCAGTGCCGGGTTCCGGAGACATCTCCTCGATCCACTTGGGCCATTCCGTGTTCCGGATCAGCACCGCGACCGGGCTCCCGAGGGTGCGACCGAAGCGCACCCCGCCGAGAAGCTCCAGCTCGTCGCGTTCGAGCTGCATACGGCGCCCCCTGCCGTACCCGAGACGGCGGCGTGCCAGCTCCGACGCCAGGGCTTCGGTGGACACCTCCAGCCCGGCCGGAAGGCCTTCGACCACGGTGACGAGCGCCGGACCGTGGGATTCACCGGCAGTGAGGAAACGCAGCATGGCGCCTGATGGTACCGCCCGGCGCGACCGGTGACGGTCGCCTCCGCCTGGTGGGGTCGCATACAGGGGGAGGGCCGGTTGCCCGGCCCTCCACCCCTCGGGGCTCCGCATTCAGCGGAGATCTGTGTCCGGCCCGCTATTTCAGGATCTGCTGGCCGATCGTGAGCTCGAAGGCGTTGTCGCCAAAGGTGAAGACTCCCTTGTCGGCGGTGAGGCTGACCACCTTGTAGGAGACTGCGAAGGTGTCGCCGACCCCGACGTCATAGCTCACCGTACCGACGAGGACCGTGGCGCGCAGCACGCCGCTCACGTCCCGGATCTCCTTGAGGGTGATCGTGGTGGCCGAAGGGGTGAACCCGTCGTCGGGCTCTTCGCCGGGAGCCCCTCCGATGCCGGGAATGTCGCCGCTTGTGGATCCCTCGCTGATGAGGGGACGGAAGGGATCACGCGGCTGGGAGATCTGGAATGTGGCGGAGAGGGGCGCCGGGGTCTCCACTTCCATGGCCTCAGGTGCCGCGCTGAGGCGGCCGCCGTCGTCGGGATGCGTCGGCTGGGTTGCCAGCACACCCGAGGTGACGACCATCCAGCCGGCGATGATGCCGATGGCGATCAGGCCGGCGGCGATGAGACCGGCCACCACCCCACGCAACCTCCGCCAGGTCATTGTGCCGCCTCCGGATCACTCGTCGTGTCGCCCTCGGTCGTGGGCGGCGCCTCCGTGTCGGCCGGAACGGTGAGGTCGGTCCCGGTTCGGGTGAAGATGCGCAGCGAGAGGTCGATGCCCAGGACGTCGGGCTCGGGCCGCAGCCGCGGCTCGGCAATCGTCGTGGTGGTGGTCGACTCGTCGGTCTCCTCGGGCGGCGTTGACTCGGCGGCGACCTGCTCCGGGGAGAGGCCGATCGAGTCGACCCGGACCAACCGGTCCATCGCCTCGAGACCGTAGAGGAACCCGAGCACCTCGAAGTACTGCCCCTGCGCCGTGAGGGTCACCGACACCTGGTAGGCCTCCACCCCCGGCAGCCCGAGATCGGTGAGGTCGATCGGGGACGGAGGCGTCAGGCCGATCGCGAAGACGTCGATTCCGGTGCTCTGCGCCAGGTAGGTGAGATCGTCGAGGAACACATCCGCCTGCGGCTGGACCGGGATCGCCGTCTCCATCTCCCCGATGGCGAACCGGTAGGTGATCTCGTTGTCGATGATGTCGGAGAGTTGGGCGATCTGGGAGCGAATCGTCGCCTCCCGGATCTGGGCCGCGTCCAGTTCCGCCTGTGCGTCGGAGGTGGCGGACCGCTCCGGGGACATGAGGAACATCCACCACCCGAGGGTGCCCACGAGGAGCCCTGCGACCAGGATCCACACCATGGACCGCCTCATCGACCCACCTCCGGGATCCGCTCCTCCACCCGCTCGGTGAGGGCCGCCTCCGTCAGCGAAGTCTGCGACTCGAAGGCGACCACCGGGATGTCTCCGATGTTCTCACCCGACACGCTCGAGACCCACGTGCCGGCGACCGACGGGAACCGATCCGAATCGAGGGACCGCAGCCAGGCAGCCACGTCCCCGAAACCGAATCCGGTGCCGGTCACCTGGATGCTGCCTTCGGATGGAGTGGTCGGATCGAGGTCGACTCGCCCCTGGAACTGGTTGAGCCAGATCCGGTCGGGGATCATCCGGCCCAGGTCGTTGAGGATCCGCCCCCATGAGACGTCTGCGGTGAGGACCGCTTCGATGAGGGCGGCGTCCTGGTCGTATCGCAACGCGATGTCGTCGGCACCCTGCAGCTCGGCGAGCTGTGCCTGGAGCCCGATGTTGATGGCCTGCTGATCGTCGACGGCCTGGCGGACGTCGGCGGTGTCGCGCCGGGCGAGCACGAAGAGCAGGCCGAGAATGACCAGGTAGAGGGCGCCGATGAGGGCGAGGCGGATCACGCGGCGCCGTCCGGCGCTGCGCTCGAACGCTTCGGGAGGGAGCAGATTGATGGCCCGCATCAGACCTCCCCCCACAGCGCCAGCCCGAGGGCGGTTGGGATCACCGGCTGCGCTTCCAGCATCTCATCCTCGCCGAGGTCGACCCGCCCAACTTCGACGACGTCGAGGATCTTGGCCGGCTCGACCTGGACTCCCATGAGGCGCGCCATGCGGTTCGCCAGGTGCGGCAGTCGGGCACCGTTGCCGGCGACGACGAGGCGCTCGAGGGTGGCGTCCTCGGATTGCGACAGGAAGAAGTCGATCGAACCGCGAATGTCGTCGATCAGCTCGTCGGCCTTGACGGTGAGGATTCGTTGCGCCTCGGCATCGCGGTCGCTGTCGCCCGGCATGCCTTCGGCTCGTACCCCGATGCGCGTCTTGAGGTCGACTGCCTCGTCGGTTTCGAGTTCGAGCCCCTCCACCAGCGCCGCGGTGAAGTCGTCCCCGCCCCTGGGCAGGATGCGCACGAACCGGGCGGTACCGCCACGGGTGACGGCGAGCTGGGTGACCGAGGCGCCGATGTCGACCACGGCCTGCAGCGGAGTCCCGATCCCGGGCTCGATCCCGAAGATGGCTCGTACCAGTCCGAAGGGTTGGAGGTCGACGGCCTCCGGCGTGAGTTTGGCGTCTCTCAGAACCCGCATCACCGAGTCGACGATCTCACGATGGACGGCGATCACCAGGATCGACTGCATGGCGTCGCCGTCTTGGGTCATGAAGTCCTCGAGCGGTACGTAGTCGAGGACCGCCTCGTCGACCGCCAACGGGATCGAATCCTGCACCTGGTAGGGAAGGGCCTCTGCCAGCTCCTCGGGTCCGAGGTTGGGAACGTCGACCTGGCGCACCACGAGGCGTTGGCTGGCGAGCCCGACGACGACGTGGCGTTTCGGGAGCTTGGCTCGGCGCCACAAGGCGGACAGCGCCTCGGACACCGCCCCCTCGTCGACGATTTCGCCGGCGATGACGGCGCCGGGCGGAAGCGGCATCTCGGCGAACCGGCGCAGCACCCACCGGCTCTTGGCGGAATCGAGGACAGCCGCTCTCACGGCGGTTCCACCGATGTCCAGGCCAACCGTTACGGCCATTTCATCTCCGCTCGATTGTAGAGCCCCGGGTCGGGTCGAATTACAGCGCTGTCATTCGACCCGGTTGATGGTAGCTCCTCCGGTCGGGAGGGGCCAATCACAGGCTACCCGCGCGGCTCCCTCGGAGCACAACGGGGTTGGCGAGACCGCGAATTCACGGAATTAGCCGAGGTACCAGTCGAGGATCTGCTCGCCCCAGGCGACCGTGAGGTAGGCGCCGGCGATCAGATAGGGACCGAACGGGATGGTGTCGCGGCGCCCTTTGCGGCGGGTGGCGAGGAGGACGACCGACACCACGCCCCCGAGGAGGATGGCGATGAAGGCGCCGAGCACCACCTGCTCCCAGCCCTGGTAGCCGAGGAAGAGCCCGAGGAGGAGTGCCAGCTTGACGTCGCCCATGCCCAGGCCGCCGCGGGGCGCGATCAGAGCCAGGATGAGGAGTCCGGCGAAGTAGCCGGCCCCGCCGGCGACGGCACGGATCAACCATCCGGGGTGGCCGTCGGCCACGGCCCCGATCACGAGCAGCGTCCCTGCCACCGCCATGCCGGGGAAGAGGACACGGTTGGGGATGAGCTTGTGATCGATGTCGATGAGGGCCAGCGCCATCGTGACCACGATGAAGGCCCAGTAGGCGGGGAGCACCCAGACGGCCCCCAGGACGAGGGCGGCCGCCACGAACAGCAGCCCGGTGAGCGCCTCCACCACCGGGTAGCGGGCTGAGATGCTCGCCCCACAGTGGCGGCAGCGACCCCGCAGGAGCACCCACGACAGAACCGGGATCAGGTCACGGGCGCCGATGGTCGCCTCACATTGCGGGCAGCGGGAGGCGGGACGGATGATCGACAGGCGTTGCGGGACCCGGAAGGCGATCACGTTGACGAACGATCCGAACGACAGCCCGAGCAGGGCTCCCAATATCGCCGCAGACGCCGTCATGTGACCTCCCGTGATCGGAGGCTAGAGACCCGCCCGTCCCCGAGGCGGCATTTCGAACCGGCCCCGGACGCGTCCGAGGGGACGGGTGTCGTGCCCGTCCCCTCGTTCGTGATCGACTGTGTTACGGGACCGCAGGGAAGCCGGTGCTGCTCCAGTTGACGGTCGCCGTGGACGCCGGCGGAATTGTCG
>CAZQUB010000005.1:17725-42849 GCA_964596225.1 uncultured Acidimicrobiaceae bacterium | reverse complement strand
TCGGGTGACCGCTCCGTTGGGGCAATACATGTCGTTGGCGGGCGGGTTGCAGCCCCGGGTGATGCCGGCGGCGGCCAGCCAGGTGACGTCCCCCGCGAACAGATGCGACGCCGGGACGTCGAGGAAGCCGGTGCCGCCGTCGTCGAGGACCGTCACCGTCACCGGAGCCGAGAGCACTTCGTGTCCCACCGAGTCGACGGCTCGGGCCCGCAGGATCGCCTCGGTGCCGTCGGCCAGCGCCGAGGTGTTCCAGGCGTAGCGGTAGACGCCGGCGGACGAGTTCCAGGTGGCGTCGTGCCAGGTGACGCCACCGTCGGTGGACACCGCCACGTCGAGGGTGCCGGCCGCGTCCTCGACGTCGGTGGCCGACACCGACACCGCCACGTTCCCGCTCACCGACCCGCCACTCGGCGAGGTGATGGCGACGCCGGGGACCGCGTCGCTGTTGATGACGGAGGTGGTGACCACCGGCGAGAGCGCCTCGAGGCCGTGACTGTCGGTGGCCCGGGCCTGGAGGGTCACCGGACCGTCGGGAAGGACCGTGGTGTCCCACGACAGGCGGTAGGTGCCGGTGGCCGCGTTCCAGGTGGTGTCGGTCCAGGCGCCGCCCGCGATCGAGACCTCCACGTCGAGCGACCCGACCGGATCGGCCGCGTCGTCGGCGCCGATCTCGATCACCACGGTGCCGCCGACGGCGCCGTCGGTCGGTGTGATGACGGCGACGGTGGGCCGGTTGCCGACCGTCACCACCACCGAAGGCGATGTCTCGAGGTGCCCGGCGCTGTCGCGGGAGCGGGCGACGAGGGTGTGCGATCCGTCGGAGGCGTCGATCGTGTTCCAGGCGTAGCGGTAGGCGCCGGCGGACGAGTTCCAGGTGGCGTCGTGCCAGGTGGAGCCTCCGTTGGTCGAGACCTCGACGTCGAGGGTGCCGGCGGCGTCTTCCAGGTCGGAGGCGCCGACCTGGACGGTCACCCCACCGGTGAGGGTGGCGCCCGCCGCCGGTGAGGTGATGGCGACCGCGTGGGAGGTCGACCCGGCGAGCCGGGCGTCGAAGCTGACGTCACTCGAATCGGCGCTCCGCTGGTGGACCTCCACCGCCAGGACGTTGGTGCCGGTCTGGATGAGGCCGGGGGAGAACTCGAAGGAGTCGGTGGCGTTCTCGACCGTTCCGTTGGCGACCGTGGAGGACGTGATGGTGCCGCCCGGCATGTTGACCCGGGTCAACTCCTGGCCGTTGAGGTACACCACGGCGCCGTCGTCGCGTTTCAGGTCGAGTTCCAGGGTGTGCACCGTGGTGCCGGTCGGGATGGTGAACGCCTTGCGGAAGTAGTAGGTGATGGCGCCCTCGCCGCCGATGTCGGTTGCCTCGTCACCGTCCCCGAATCCGAGCTCGGCGGGCCCCGAGTCCCAGCTCGCGTCGTTGAACCCGACCTGGCGCCACGCCGTGCCCTGGTTGGATCCGTCGGAGAGGTACTTCCACGTAGCGCCCTCGGGGATGAAGTCGGTGGTGGAGTAGGCGAAGGTGGTGGCCACCGCCGCGCTCGACTGGCCGGAGAGGTTGCCGTGGGGGTCGATCGCCTCCACGGTGTACGAGTGGGTGGAGGACACGCCGAGGCCGGTGGCGAGGTACTGGGTGTCGACCGTGGTGAAGACGGTGGCGCCGTCCTGGCGGATGCGGTAGGAGACGGACCCGGAGTCGTCACTCGCCGGGTTCCAGGTGAGGGAGATGCGGGTGGGGCTGGCCGGTTCGGCGGTGACGCCGGTGGGCACGGTCGGCGCCGAGGCGTTGGTGTCGCCCGTCTGGCGGAACCGCAGGAACCCGCGGAACGACACGCCGCCGCCGCTGGTGAGGTCGCCGCCCACCCAGAGGCGGGACCCGTCGAAGAAGATCGCCCACACCCCCATGGTGCCTCCGAGGCCGGGGTTGAAGGAGGTGTCGACGTTGAGGTTGTCGAGACGGGCGGCACCGAGCCGTTGCAGCGACCCGAAGGCGCCGTTGGAGAACTCGTTGTACCAGTGGCCGCCGAAGTAGATGCGGTCCCCGACGACGCGCACCACCTGCACGTCCCCGTCCACCTGGTAGGTGCGCTCGATGTGGCCGTTGCTCGCCGCCATGGCGAGGCCCCGGTTCGACCCGGAGTTCTCGCCGCCCACCCCGACGAAGACGTGATTCTCGGCGGAGTCGATCGACATCACGGTGTTGGCGGCACCGGCGTCGAAGGAGGAGATCGGGGCTCCCGTATCGAGATCGATCGCCACCAGGTAGCTGGTGCCCGACTGGCTGTTGACGCTGGTGAACCCGCCCCCGGCGTAGATGCGGTCCTCGGCGTCGGGGATCTCCAGGGCCCGCACGCTGCCGGAGTTGGCGGTCGGCGCCCACGACTCGAGGGCGCCGCTGACTCCGTCGAGGCGGGCGAGCTTCTCGCGCACCGCGCCGTCGATGCGGTTGAAGGAGCCGCCGACGTAGACGTCCCCGTTGGAGCGGACCGCGAGGGCCCACACCTCACCGGTGGTGATCGAGACGTCAAAGCTCGCCTTGACCGCGCCGGTCGCCGGGTCGAGGGCGACGATCCGGGGACGGCTCTGGCCGTTCACCGACGTGAAGGAGCCTCCGGCGTAGAGGGTCGAGCCGTCGGGGGAGGCGGCGAGGGCGCGTACCCCGCCGTCGAAGACGGGTTCGAACCCGGGGAGCGGCTGCCCGGTGGCACGGTCGAAGGCGGCGAGGAACCCGGGCGCGTAGTTGGTGCCGTTGCGGGTCCAGCGGATGGCGTCGAACCCTCCGCCGACGTACACGACGTCGCCGATCTGGGTGAAGGCCCGAACCCACGGTTCCCCGGTGCCGGAGCCGTTCGTCATCCAGGTCGAATCGGCCGTCTCCCGGAAGTCGTAGTGAGGGGTCTGCGCCGAGGCGGGGGTCGCGGCCAGCAGCGTCGGGACCAGTGCCAGTGCCGCCGCCGTGGCACGCCAGCGATGGACGCGCCTGTTCACGTGCCGTTCTCCCATCAGCCCCCGACTCCCCTCCAACTCGCACCGGGCCACCAGATGGCGGTGAACGGTAGCAATCGGTGGCGGTTACACAAGAGAGAACACGCGGAATGAGGTAACCGGTTCACCCCTGTCGCCGGTCACTGGACCGCCCGGTAGCTCCCGAGGACCCGGAGATGCGCCAGCGTCGCCGGAGGGGGCTCGATGATCCGGGCCAGCCCGGTGGGACCGGGCGGATGGACGAAATCGACGAAGAAGCGGTAGGTCCACGCCTCGTCGCTCGGTCGTGACTCGATACGAGTCAAGTTGGCGCCGCGGAGTCCCAATTCGGTGAGGGCGAGGGCGAGGGCTCCGGGGGTGTGACCCGTCGTGAAGACCATCGTCGTCTTGTCGTCGTCGGGGCCGATCTCGGCCTCACCGCGTGTCAGCACCACGAAACGGGTGGTGTTGTGGCGGCGGTCCATCACGTCACGTCGGAGCACCTCGAGGCCGTGGGGCGGTCCCGCCTCCGGGGGGGCGAGGGCCGCCACGGTCGGGTCCCCTTCCTCCGCGACTTCACGGACCGCCCCGGCGGTGTCCCGGCGGGGGACGGGACGGACCCCGAGCGCAAGCAGCGCCTCGGCGGCCTGCGCCAGCGCCTCCGGGTGCGACTTGACCGCGGTGATACCCCCCATCTCGGCGCCGGGGAGACCGAGGAGGGCGTGACGGACCTCGACGAGATGCTCGGCCACGATCGAGATCGGGGCGTGGTCCTCGTAGCCGGGGAGCCGGTCGAGGACGGGGAGGACGCTCCCGGTGGTGGAGTTCTCCACCGGCAGCACGAGCCGCGTCACCTCTTCTCGCTCCAAGGCGAGGAACGCCGCCACGAACGAGGGAAGGCCGACGTGCTCGTCGTCGGGATACAACTCGACGGTGGCTCGGTGGCTGTAGGAGTAAGGCTCGCCCTGGTAGCCGATGCGCATGAGCCGGACGATAGACGCCTCGCCGGTGGGTTCCGTCGAGCACCGCAGGGCGATTCGCGATTGACGAGGTCTCCAGGTCGCCTATGGTGACCCGGCTTGGAGGAGGTTCCCGTGTCGGTCGGCCTCGTCGAAACCCAGTTCTTCACCTTCGGCAGCGCCGAAGACCCGTTCGTGCTCGGCGGCGGCACCGCCCTCGACGAGGTCACCGTCGCCTATGAGACCTACGGCGAGCCGAACCGGGACCACAGCAACGCCATCTTGGTGTTCCACGCCCTCACCGGCAGCCAGCACGCCGCCGGTCGCAACCCGGCCGTTCCGGGGGTGGGGGACCGTTGGACCGAGGAATGCCAGCGCGGCTGGTGGGACCTGTTCGTCGGCCCCGGCAAGGCGATCGACACCGACCGCTTCTATGTCATCTGTGCCAACTACCTCGGGAGTTGCTACGGCTCCACCGGGCCCTCCTCGATCGAGCCCGCCACCGGGAAGCCGTACGGGTCCCGTTTCCCCCAGGTGTGCTTCGCCGACATCGTCGACGTCCAGGTCCGGCTGCTGCACCACCTCGGCATCGACAGGCTCCACGCCGTCATCGGCGCCTCCACCGGTGGGGTGCTCGCCCTGTCCCTGGCGACCCGCTACCCGGACATGGTCGACATCGTCATCCCGATCGCGGCGGGGGTCCGCACCACCCCGCTGCAGGTGATCCACAACTTCGAGCAGATCAACGCCATCGTCAACGATCCCGCCTTCGAGGGCGGCGACTACTACGACGGGCCGGGGCCGGTGCAGGGACTGGCGCTGGCGCGCATGATCGGACACAAGACCTTCGTGTCCCTCGAGGCGATGAAGGAGCGGGCCCAGTCCGAGGTCGTCAGTCGCGACGAGGGACCGGGGCCGTACGGCATCGTGAGCCCGCTCGAGTCCTACATGTGGCACCAGGGTCAGAAGTTCGTACGCCGCTTCGACGCCAACAGCTACCTGCGGATCATCCACGCCTGGCAGACCTTCGATCTGGGGGCGGAGGCAGGGGTGGAGTTGGACGATCTGTTCGTGCGCTGCAAGCACCAGCGGTACATGGTGTTCACCATCGATTCGGACGTCTGCTTCTACCCGGACGAGCAGGAGGAGATGGCGCACTACCTCAAGCTGGCCGACGTGCCCTACCAGCGGGTCACCGTCCACAGCGAGAAGGGGCACGACTCGTTCCTGCTGGAGCCGGCGCTGTTCCGGCCCCATCTGGTGCACACCCTCTCCGACGAATGGGAGTGACCGTGGACTGGGGACACTACCCGGACGATCGCATCGTGGTGTTGCACCGCCGTGCCGTCGCCGCCTTCGACACCAGGGTGCGAGCCGTCGGCGCCGACCAGTGGGCCAACCAGACGCCGTGCACCGAGTGGGACGTGCGGGACCTCGTCAACCATCTCACCTTCGAGAACCGGTGGGCGCCGCACCTGCTGGCCGGAGAGACCATCGCCGCGGTCGGAGACCGCTACGACGGGGACCTCCTCGGCGACGACCCGGTGGCGGCCTGGACCGACGCCAGCACGGCGGCGCTGGCCGCGGTGGCGGCGGCCGACCTCTCCGCCGACGCCCACGTGTCGTGGGGCGTGATCCCGGCCCGCGAGTACGTGACCCAGCTCACCGCCGATCACCTGATTCACGGCTGGGATCTGGGGCGCGGGATCGGCGGTGACGAAACCCTGGTCGACGACGTCGCCGAGTTCGTGACCGCCTACGTCGAGCCACGCCGGGAGTTCATGGCGGCCTCCGGGGTGTTCGCGGCCCCGCTCGACCCGCCGCCTGGGAGCTCCCGGGCGGTGCGGCTGCTGGCCCTCTACGGGCGTCGCGCCTGGGCGTGACCGGTGCCGGCACGGAAAGGCGGCATCGACCGGTGGCGGTCTGCTGACATGGATGCGATGGATGGGAGCAGAGCGTCGTGACCGCCCCGGGCCCCATCGGGGTGTTCGATTCGGGCGTCGGCGGCCTCACCGTGCTCCGGGAGCTGCGGACCCTGCTCCCCGGCGAGTCGTATCTCTACCTGGCGGATCAGGCCTGGGTTCCCTATGGGGAGCGGACGTTGCAGGAGGTGCGGGAACGATCCATCCGTGTCGTCGAAGCGCTGCTGTCGCGGGGTGCAGAGCTGGTGGTGGTGGCCTGCAACAGCGCTTCGGCCGCCGCCCTGCATCCGCTGCGGGCCCGCTTCCCCGGGACGCGGTTCGTGGGGATGGAACCGGCGGTGAAGCCGGCGGCGGCGTCGACCAGCCGCGGGGTGGTCGGGGTGCTGGCGACCGACGCCACCTTCCAGGGGGAGCTGTACGCCTCGGTGGTCGACCGCCACGCCGGAGAGGTGCGGATCGTGGAGCAGGCCGGCGCCGGGCTCGTCGACCTCGTCGAGCGGGGCGAGGTGGAAGGTCCGGAGGTGCGGCGGCTCCTCACCGCCTATCTGGCGCCCATGCAGCGGGAAGGCATCGACACCTTGGTGCTGGGATGCACCCACTACCCGTTCCTCATCCCCGAGATCGCTCGCATCCTCGGCGACGGGGTGCGGCTGGTGGACCCGGCGCCTGCGGTCGCCCGCCAGGTCGCCAGGGTGCGGGGACGGTCCGTGCCGCGAGGAGATGGCGGCACCGTCACCTACCTCACCACCGGCGATCCGGCCGCCTTTGCCGCCCGGCTGCGGGATCTCGTCGGCGGCGATCCGCAGGTGGACCGCATCGGACTGTGACGTGGTGCCGTCCCTCGGGTACCGTGGCGTCATGGAGAGCATCGCGTCGTGCCGCGTTGGCAGCGCCAATGTCTTCGTCGTCCGGGGCGACCTGACGACACAGCCGGTCGAGGCGATCGTCAACGCCGCCAACGAGTCCCTGGAACACGGCGGCGGGGTCGCCATCGCCATCGTGCGGGCCGGGGGCCGGGTGATCCAGGAGGAGTCCGATCGCTGGGTCCGTGACCACGGGCCGGTGCAGCCTGGACAGGCGGCGGTGACCACCGGCGGAGCGCTCCACGCCACCCACGTCATCCACGTGGTGGGGCCCCGCTTCCACGAAGGGGGCGACAACGAGGCGCTCCTCACCCAGGCGGTGGAGGCCGCCCTCGACGCCGCGGCCTCGATCGGGGTCCGCTCGGTGGCGTTGCCGGCGATCTCGGCAGGCATCTTCGGGTATCCGGTGGCGGAAGCCACCGCAGTGATCGCCGCCGCCGTCGTCGGTTGGCTGCGGGACCATCAAGACGGTCCGGTCGAGGAGGTCCGCCTCGTCGGGTTCAGCGGAACGACCGGGGCCCATTTCGCTTCGGGTCTCGCCGCCGCGGCCCCCGGGCGGGACTGACGGCACGGCCGGCGCCAGGCGCCGGGCGAAGCCGGCCACCCCCGATCGGTTGAACGTGGCCCCGGTCTGGGGCGGGATGGCGAGGGCTAACATCGACTGCTCGTGGCAGGGAACACGCGTCGCAGCGGGTCGAAGCCCCGGTACGAGTATCGGGTGTGGGGTGAGGATCTCTCTCCCCTGGAGGCCCGGATCGAGCAGCACGGCCACAACGGGCTGCTGCGCACCAGCGTCGAGACCTACCTGATCGCACCCTCCAACCCGAAGGTGAATCCCAAGATCCGCGGCGGCAGACTCGACGTCAAGGTCCTGGTGCAGGTTCACGAGGGATGGGAACAGTGGGAGCCCCGCCTCAAGACCGCCTTCCCGATCCGGGCCGAGACGCTGCGGGACGCCTTCTTTCCGCTGATCGGTCTCGAGGCCCCGCCGCTTCGGAAGGACGAGTACACCCGCGATGAGATGCTCGAGGACGTGGTGGCCCCCCACCCGGGCCTCACGGCCATGAGGATCAGGAAGCGACGGCGGGGGTTCACCATCGACGGGTGCCTGGCCGAGATCGCTACGGTCGATTTCGGCGAACGCTCGCTGCAGACGGTGGCGCTCGAAGGGGAGAATGCCGCCGACGTCATGGCAGTGGGTGATCGGATCGGCATCCTCGCCCACGAGAACGTGAGTTACCCGGCACAGATCTGCAGGCTGAGCGAACCGGCCCCCTGAGAGGGGCCTCTGAGAGGGGAGGAGTCCCGGTGGGACAGGAGATCGAGCGCAAGTTCCTCGTCCGTGGCGACGCCTGGCGGGAGGGAGCGGCCGGGACCACCTATCGCCAGGGGTACCTGTCCACCGTCAAGGAGCGCACCGTGCGGGTGCGCACCGTCGGCGACCAGGGGTACCTCACCATCAAGGGCATCACGGTGGGCGCCACCCGAAGCGAATACGAGTACGACATCCCGGTCGAGGACGCGGAACGGATGCTCGACGAGCTGTGCGAGCGGCCCCTCATCGAGAAGACGAGGTTCGTGATCGCCGCCGCCGGTCACCACTGGGAGGTCGACGAGTTCGCCGGCGAGAACGCCGGGCTGATCGTCGCCGAGGTGGAATTGGCATCCGAGGACGAGGACGTGGCGCTTCCGCCGTGGGCAGGCGAGGAAGTGACGGGCGATCCCCGCTACTACAACGCCAATCTCATCGCCCACCCCTTCTCCCGCTGGTAGCGGCGCGATCCTCCCTTCCGTTGGTGCACGAACGGGGGGACAATGGGGGTGAGCGACGAGAGGAGCCGACTGCATGGGTCACATCAGTGGATTCCGCCGTGGTGGCCGTGACCTCACCCATCAATTCGAAGGATCACGGGTCCATCGTTCCAAGGCGTCGCGGGCGTACGAGACGCAGCTGGAGCGCCACCGCAGGCTCCATGAGGAGGAACGTACCCGCAACGAAGCGCGGGACGAGGACGAGCAGGCGGAGTGAGCTGACGAGCGGCTACTCGGCGGCTCGCCAGGCGTCCCGGAGCCGAACCTTGGCGCCGAGCCGCAAGATGGCGCCGGCGTAGATCCGGCCGCCGAGACGAATCAGCCCGTACGTCGAGGCCAGCAGCAGACCCACCGACACCGCCACCTCCCACGGCGGGACGGAGGTGACGGCCATCCGCGTCGGCATCACGATCGGTGAGGTGGGCGGGATGAGCGACGTGATGCGCACCAGGGTGGTGTTGGGGTCTTCGAGCGCCACGATCGAGATGAAGAAGGCCGGCAGCAGCAGGGGCAGCGGGAGCATCGCCACGCTCTGGATGTCCTCCTGACGTGACACGGTGGCGCCCAGGGCGGCGTAGATGACGCTGTAGAAGGCGTAGCCGAGCAGGAACCAGAAAATGACCGAGAGCAGGATGCCGCCTCCGAGGCTCGGGATCGACACGTTGGCGATGTGGAAGGTGGTGAGGGACAGCAGGATGGCGCCACCGAGGATCACGACCTGGGCGAGCCCGAGGAGCCCGATGCCGATGACCTTCCCGGCGAGCACCTGGTAGGGGCGGACCCGGGACAGCACCACCTCCACGACGCGGCTCGCCTTCTCCTCGGTGACGCCCATCATCACGAACTGCCCGAACAGGAGGATCGCCATGTAGAGCACGAAAGTGCCGATGTTGGCGCCGATGCGGCGCGGTTCCGCCTCGGGATCCACCTGTGTCAGCCGTTGGTTGGTGAGGGCGGCGGGTGAGACGAGGGCGGCCACCTGCTCGTCGGTGAGGCCCAGATCGGCGGCCTGCCGGCGGCGTTCGAGGTTGGCGACCGCGCCGTTGACGATGGCGGCGAGGCGCAGGTCGGGATCGCCCTTCCACACCATGGTCGAGGTGCCGATGAGGGCGACGTCGGCGTGGCCGTCCTGCACCGCCTGCTCGGCGCTGGCGGTGTCCGGGTAGGTACGCACGTCGATGGTGACGTCGAAGGCCGAGGCGGCGGAGTCGAGTGCGGCCTCGATCCCGGTCGGCACCTGTCCGGTGAGCCCGATGACCGAGGTCGGCGTCTTGCCGGATTCCCACGCGATGAGCTGACCCATCAGCAGTGCCAGCCCGACGATCAGCACCATGGTGACGAGGAAGGCGCGGCTCCGCGCCCGCTGCTTGAGGTCGCGCATCGCGATGTGCCAGATCTGGGCGAGGCGTCCGGTGGGGCCACTCATTGCGCCACCGCCTCCCGGAACAGGTCGGAGAGGCTGGGCGGCTCGAAGGCGAACCGGGTGACCTCGCCCTCCTGTTGCGCCAGCGCCAGGATGCGGTCGATCCCGGTGTCGTGACGGGCCAGGTAGCGGGGTCGGCCATGGCGGGTCTCGACCCGTTCCACCCCCGGGATGTCGGGTGCCCACGGGACGCCGTCGACTTCGACGACGAGGTGGCGGCGGGTGGAGCGGGCCCGCAAGGTGGCGAGGTCGCCGGTGAGCACGACCCGGCCCTGATGGATGATGACGACGTCTTCGCAGACGTCTTCCACCAGGTCGAGCTGGTGGCTGGAGAAGATGATGCCCACTCCGGAGGCGGCCAGGGAGTGCAGCGTCTCCGAGAGGGCCTCCATCCCGATCGGGTCGAGACCGGCGAACGGCTCGTCGAGGACGGCCAGCTCGGGATCGTGCACCAGCGCCGTCGCCAGCTGGACCCGCTGCTGGTTGCCGTGTGACAGCTGTTCGAGTTTGGACGTGGCCCGGTCGGCGAGACCGAAGGTGGCGAGCCAGCGGTCCGCCGCATCGTTCGCCTCGCCCCGGCCCATCCCGGAGAGCCGGGCGAAGTAGACGAGCTGCTCACGGATCGCCATCTTCGGGTAGAGGCCCCGTTCCTCCGGCATGTAGCCGAAACGGAGCCGTTGCTCGGATGTGACCGGCGCGCCGTTCCACCGCACCTCGCCGGCGTCGGGGTGGATGAGGTCGAAGATGCACCGCATCGTGGTGGTCTTGCCCGCTCCGTTGGGGCCGAGGAAACCGAGGATGCGGCCGGGACGCACCTCGAAGGTGGCACCATCGAGGGCGACGACGTCACCGAAGCGTTTCTCGAGTCCTTCACAGGACAGCACGGTTGCTCCTCGCGACCAGACGGCAGGGCCGAATCGGCACACTAGTAGACGGTCCGGACCCCCTCCCGGAGGGCGAGGGTCGCGCCGGGGCGGTACGATCGGATCGCGGTACCAGGAGGTGGAGATGGCACGGGTGCTGGTGGCATTCGGATCGAAACGAGGAGGGACGGCCGGCATCGCCGAAATGGTCGCCGATCGCCTCCGGGAGGCCGGGGTTGACGCCGATCTGTCGGCGGCGGCGAAGGTACGGAAGGTCCAGGACTACGACGGGGTGGTGGTGGGCAGCGCCCTCTACGCCGGGCGCTGGCGGCCCGAGGCGGTGCGGGTGCTGCGCCGGCTCGCCAAGGCGCCGGCCCACCCGCCGGTGTGGATCTTCCACAGCGGTCCTCTCGGCGACGAGGGGGCGTCGAAGCCACAGGACCTCCCGGGCAAGGTGGCGACCCTCGCCGCCCGGCTGGAGGCGCCGCCGGTGGTGACGTTCGGCGGGCGGCTCGAAGACGACACCAAGGGATTCATCGCATCCAAGATGGCGAAGCGGGTGGCCGGCGACTGGAGGGACCGGGAGCAGATCTGGGCCTTCGCCGACGGCGTCGCCGAGACGCTGCACCGCGGCGTCTGAGCACGGAAGGATCGGGCCACGGACCGGGGGCATGGCGGGCGCGCCCCCGTTGCTTGACACGCCCCGGTCCGTCTGCCAGAGTCCGTTCTTGGCCGTGACACCCCCTCGGGGGAGTTGCGGCGTTTTTCGTTTCTGGAACCGATGACGAGAGAGGAGGAGCCGATGAACACGACGCACGATCGTTCCGTGTGCCGGATCGGCGCGTTCCTCACCGGGGACGTGCCCGGCACCACGGTCGGTGCCTTCGGCACCGGCATCCCGGCTCCTCTCGGGCGCCGCGACGTGAGCTGAGACTCCGTCCCGCCGATCTCCAGAGGAGCCGCCCCCGGGGCGGCCTTCTCTCGGCCCACCCCCGGACCCCATGGAGCGGGTCTCGTCGGGAGATTCCAGAGGTTCGATTCCTCCCGTTCCGCGACGGCGGACCCGTCACGTCCGTTTCCGGTCGCCGCGCCGGCGTCACGGCCTGATCAGCCGGCCGGCGGCCTCGGAGACGGCGTGGCGGGCTCGCCGCCACCACATCGTGAGCAACGGACCGAGAGAGGAGGAACGCCGTGCAACACGCACCCCAGCAGCTCCGTCTGGAGCGGCTCATGGTCACGTCCGGCACCGTCGCCTGGCGCGTCCCGCGCCGTGCCGACGAGCAGCGTCGCAGCCGCCTCCGGCAGCACGACGCCGCCCGCCGGATGCTTCACGCCCGATGAGTGGCTCCCTCTCGATACCGGGAGCCGCCGCGCCGTCACGGGGGACGGCCCGCATAGGGGCCGTCCCCTCCCGGCGCGGGTTGCACCGCGTGGAGCACCGGTGCGACGATGCCGGTGGCGCAACCCGAGGAGGGGGCCGATGACCGGGTCGGATGTCACCGCCATACCGGCGGGTGGGTTCGGTTTCTTGCGCCGTCTTCTGTGGACCGATGCCTGGGGGTCCGGGGCGCTCATGCTGGTCTTGATCGTGGGCGCCGGTGCGGTGGGCCGTTTCGCCGGGATCCCCTTCGGGGTGCCGCTCGGAATCGGGCTCGGGGTCATCGTCCCGTGGGTGATGCTGGTGGCCCTCGTGGCGCGCCGTTTTCCACCGCCGGTGCGGGGGGCGATCGCGATCATCGCCGGCAATCTGGGGGGCGTGGCCGCGGTCGTGGTGGTGCTGATCGAGTTCCCCGATGCCCTCCTCTCCCGCGCCGAGTGGGTGCTCGCGTTCATCGGTGTCGGGATGCTCGTCCTCGCCGTCCTGGAGTGGATCGGTCTGCGACGCGCCATCACCTGACCCGGCCGTCGAGCCCTGCGAGAGGCTACGCCGGTCACGCGGCACCCTCCGCCCGCGGATGCGATTTGTCGGATCGTTCGGCGCCATCTAGACAGGGACCCGCGGTATCGGAGAACTGGGAGACCGCGCAACAATGGACGTCGGCCATGTGGCTTCTGACCCGGGCGCGCCCGCAAGCCGGCGTCGCGCTTCGGTGAAGGTCACCCTCGTCCTCGTCCTCCTCTACCTCTTCCTCGTCGGGGTCGGTCTGCTCGAGTGTGGCATCGGCCATCTCGGCAGTGGGTTCACCGACAGCCTGTTCCACGGCGTTCACAACCCGATCGTCGGGCTCCTCGTCGGCATCCTCGCCACCGTGCTGGTGCAGTCCTCCTCGGCGACCACCTCGACCATCGTCGGTCTGGTCGCCGCCGGGGTGCTCTCCGTCTCCGACGCGGTGCCGATGGTGATGGGCGCCAACATCGGTACCACCGTCACCAACACCATCGTGTCCCTCGCCCACCTGCGCCAGTCACGCGAGTTCGAGCTGGCGTTCAGCGCCGCCACCATGCACGACTTCTTCAACCTCCTCGCGGTCGCCATCCTGCTGCCCCTCGAACTGACCACCCATCTGCTGTCGACCCTCGCCCGCGACGTCGCCCAGCTCCTCTCCGGCGGCGCCTCCGGCGGCACCTTCGACAGCCCGATCAAGGGAGCGGTCGGCTGGGGGGTGGGCCGTGTCGAGACGACGCTCGAAGCGATCGCCGGTCATGCCACCGCGATGGGCGTGCTCGCGCTCCTCACCGGGCTCCTCCTCGTCTTCGTCACGCTCACGTTCATCACCAAGAACATGCGGGCGCTGGTGGCGAACCGGATCGAGCGCACCCTCAACGCGGCGCTGCGCCGCAGCGGCACGGTGGGGATCCTGGTCGGCACGGTGGTGACGATGGCGGTGCAGTCCTCCTCCATCACCACCTCGATGCTGATCCCGCTCGTCGCCTCCGGCATCCTGGTGCTGCGCAACGCCTACCCGATCACACTCGGCGCCAACGTGGGGACCACCATCACCGCGCTCCTGGCGGCGCTCGCCACCGGGGAGGTCGACGCCCTCACCATCGCCGTCACCCATACCCTCTTCAACATCGGCGCCATCGCGATCATCTACCCGTCGACCCGTCTGCGCTACCTCCCGGTCACCATGGCCGAGAAGCTGGCCGCGATGGCGCTGCGCCGCAAACCGCTCGCCCTCACCTACACGTTGGGCGTGTTCGTCGTGATGCCCCTGCTCGGCATCCTGATTCTCAGATAGGAGCGACTGGTCATGGTGTTCGAGTTCTTCCGTTCCTCGGGCCGTTCCACCCTCCAGGAGGTGGAGGACCGCCTCGCCCAGATGGTGCGGGACGGGCGGGCCGTATACGACGCCGCCATGAGCGCGGTGTTCGGAGGCGGTGCGTCGAAAAAGACGAAGAAGGAGGTCAAAGGCACCGACCGGGGCATCAACGAGGCCCAGCAGGAGGTGCGCAAGGCCCTCGTGCTGCACGCGTCGGTGGCGGCTCCGATCGACGTGCCCGAGACCCTCGTCTACATGAGCGTGGTCAAGGACGCCGAACGGATCGGCGACTACGCCAAGAACATCTACGACCTCGCCAAGTATGGGGCAGATTTCACTTCCGCCCCCGATCTGGAGGAGCTGGAGGCCTACCGGGACCGGGTCGGGCGGCTCATCGACGAAGCGGTGGCGGTGTTCGAGGCCCGCGACATCTCTCGGGCCAAGGAACTGATCAACACGGCCGACGCCCTCCTCGACGAGTACGACGACCACGTCAAGGCGGCCTTCGCCTCCACCGGGCCGGCCTCCGATGCGGTGGCGCGAGCCCTCTTCTACCGGTTCCTCAAGCGCATCACCGCCCATGTGATGAATCTGATGACGTCGATCGTGTTCCCCATCGACCGTCTCGACTACTACGACGAGGCCAAGGACGACCGGATGCCGTGAGCAGGGCCCGCCCCGTCAGCGAGGCGGTCCTTTCATGATCCGCTCGATCCAGGTCTCCAAAGCCAGACCGGATGCCGGATCCCAGCCTTCTCTCCACCAGGTGGCCCCGGCGGCGGCCAGCGACGCGGCGTGGTCCCGCCCGGCCGCGCCGCCGGACAGGACGGAGCCGCTCACGGCCACCTCGAAGGGATCTGGGGAGCTGCGGTGCTCGGCGATCAACGCCAGGATGGCCTCCAGATCGGCCGCCGCGATATCCCGGAAGGCGCCGTCCTCGAAGACGATGGGGGCGACGCCGTCCCACCGTGCCGCTCGGCGGAACGGACGCCTGGCGGGCCACATCCCGGCGACCCAGATCGGGATGCGGGGCTGCTGGAGAGGCGTGGGCAGGAACGTCACCGGACCCACCCGGTAGTGGTCGCCCGCGTAGGTGAAGGGCTCGCCGGTCCACAGGCCCGTCAGCACCTCGAGGCCCTCGTCGAGCTGATCGGCCCTCGTACGGTCGTCGACCGGTAGCCCGAAGCGGCCGAACTCGTCCTCGGGCGGGTATCCGGTGCCAACGCCCAGAACCAGCCTGCCCCCGCTCAACAGGTCGACGCTCACGGTTTCCCGCGCCAGCTTCCACGGGTGGCGCCGGGGGAGCGGGGTCACCATCGATATCAAGGTGATGCGCTCGGTGGCGGTCGCCGCGATCGCCAGCAACACCCACGGATCGGCGACCTCGTTGCCGTCCCAGCCGAGGATGTGATCCCACAGCGACAGGCCATCCCATCCCGCCCGCTCCACCCCGGCGGCGAACTCCGCCATCCGTCGCGGCTCGGCCCAGTAGCCGAAGTTGGGGATGTCGACGGCGTAGCGCACCGCGGCAGCCTACCTCCGGGTCCCGCCGCCCCGCTGCCGGCTGACGACGATCTGGGCGGTGCAACAACCGGTGACGGCAGCCGGGTAGCCTCGGGTTCGAGAGATCGGGGAGCCATGAGGAGACCGCTCAGCAACCGCAACGCCCAACGGTTCGCCCGCGGGCGCCTCTCCGACGCCTATCGCTACCTCGGCGCTCATCCGACGTCCGGTGGAGTCCGGTTCGCGGTGTGGGCCCCGACCGCCCGCCAGGTGTCGGTGATCGGCGACTTCAACGGCTGGGATCACAAGGAGGGCGTGCTGGAGGCGGGCCCGGGCGGGGTGTGGTGGGGGCACGTGCCGGGAGCGAAACCCGGCGACGCCTACCGCTACCGGATTCGGACCCACCGCGGGCCGGTGGTCGAGCGCTCGGACCCGTACGCTTTCGCCACTGAGGTGCCGCCGCAGCACTCCTCACTGGTGTGGGACCTCCGCTACCGGTGGTCCGACGACGACTGGATGGAGCGGCGGCACGGTGGCCACGACCCCGACGGTCCTCTCAGCATCTACGAGGTGCACCTCGGCTCGTGGATGAAGAAGCGTCCCTCCGAGTCGTACTCGTACCGGGAGCTGGCACCCCGCCTCGTCGAGTACGTCACCGATCTCGGCTTCACCCACGTCGAGTTCCTCCCTGTCACCGAGCATCCCTACTACCCGTCGTGGGGGTACCAGACCACCGGGTACTTCGCTCCCACCTCCCGCTACGGCCGCCCCCAGGACTTCATGTTCCTGGTGGATCGGCTCCATCAGGCCGGGATCGGGGTCATTCTCGACTGGGTCCCCTCCCACTTCGCCGCCGACGAGTACGGCCTGCTCTCCTTCGACGGCACCGCCTGCTACGAGCACCCGGACCCGCGGCGGGGATGGCACCCCGACTGGCACAGCGCCATCTTCGATTACGGGCGTCCTGAAGTGCGGAGCTTCCTCACCTCCAGCGCCGAATTCTGGCTCGGCCGGTACCACGCCGACGGGCTCAGGGTCGATGCGGTGGCGTCGATGCTCTACCTGGACTACTCACGCAAGGACGGGGAGTGGGAGCCGAACATCCACGGAGGGCGGGAGCATCTCGAGGCGATCGACTTCATCCGCGACATGAACCCGGCACTACTGGCCGACAACCCGGGCGCTTTCACCGTCGCCGAGGAATCGACCGCCTGGCCCCGGGTGTCGCGCCCGGTGGAGGAGGGGGGCCTCGGATTCGTCTACAAGTGGGACCTGGGATGGATGAACGACACCCTCTCCTACCTGTCGCATTGGCCCGAGTACCGGACGATGCACCAGGACGAGCTGACGTTCCGGATGCTGTACGCCTACAACGAGAACTTCATCCTCCCTTTCTCCCACGACGAGGTGGTGCACGCCAAGGGCTCGATGATCCGCAAGATGTCGGGCCGGGGCGCCTGGTCCTTCGACGACCTGCGTGCCCTCTACGGCTACATGTACGGGCTCCCCGGCAAGAAGCTGCTGTTCATGGGCGACGAGTTCGCCCAGCGGTCCGAGTGGAACCACGACACGGCGCTCGACTGGCGGCTGTTGCGCCAGCCGCGCCATCTCGGGATGCAGCGTTGGGTGCGTGACCTCAACCACGTCTATCGGGAGCATCCGGCGCTGTGGGCGCGGGACCAGGATCAGGGTGGGTTCGGTTGGATCGACACCGGTCACCAGACCGGGATCGCCGCCTGGATCCGGTACGGTCACGGCACCCAGATGCTCGTGGTGTGCAACTTCACGGGGCAGGCGAGGAAGGCGCACCGTATCGGAGTCGGCGCCGCCGGGGAGTGGCGAGTGGTGCTCAACTCCGATGCCCGCCGGTACGGGGGCCAGGGGAGGGGACCGCGCGGCAGGCTCGTCACCCGGCCCGTGGCCGCCTACGGACGGTCCCAGTCGCTCCGATTCTCCATCCCACCTCTCGGCGCCATCTTCCTGCAACCCGTCGGCGAGTGAAACGCCCCGCGGAATCTCCTCAAGATTGGGCTCCACCTTCCGAAAATAGTTCTTGAGTTCCTAACTCAGCGTCTATAGTTAGCGGGCACGGTCAGGGAGGGAATGGCGAAGACTCGTCTTCGTGAGCGGTGAGAGACCGGCACCCGCCGCGGGTAGGAACGGGCAGGGCATGGATGATGCGACGGAGCGTCACCTCCCTGCACCTCCCTCGTCGGAGGAATGAGATGGGCGGCCCCCGGGCCGCCCATCTCGCGTCTCGGCCCCGGATCGTGCCGCCACCAGGAACAGACGAGGGAACGGGAACAGGGTGACGCCGCCGGGCCGCGCCGGGTAGGCCCGGGCCAGGGCGGGCCGGTACCCGGCGAGGAAACGCTCCCGCTCGGCATCGTCGAGCTGTTCGAGCACCGGCAGCAGCGCCGTACCCCGCACCCACTCCAGCACCGCGTCGGGACCGGTCAGCGCCTGCAGGTAGCGGGTCTCCCAGATGTCGAGGTGTTCCACCCGCGGGGCCAGCAGGTCGTGGTACCACGCCGCCTCCTGGACCGGGCGCCGGCCCAGACGCTCCCGAAGCGCGGCAGGTCCGAGAGGTCGTCCTCCCTCACCTCCGGTGGCGAGGATCTCCCGCATGAGGCGATGGGAGGGCTCACCCCACGACAGCGGCATCTGCACCGCCAGCACGCCCCCCCCGGCGAGGGACTCCACCAGGCGGGGGAACAACGTCTCATGGCCGTCGACCCAGTGCAGCACCGCGTTGGAGTAGATCACGTCGGGAGGCTCGGGAGGATCCCAGTCCCGCACATCGAGGTGGCGCCACTCCACGGTGCTCGGCACCGCGGCAGCCTGCTCCAGCATCTCGGGGGAGAGGTCGGAGCCGATCACCCTGGCATCGGGCCAGCGCGCCGCCATCAAGCGGGCCATCTCCCCCGTCCCGCATCCGATGTCGTGCACCACGCGAGGTCCGGGATGCGCCACCCGCGCCAGCAATTCCCGGGCAGGACGGAGACGGTGGCCGGTGAACCGGTGGTACTGGTCGGGATCCCACGTCGGGATGCCCGCCTCGGGGGCATCGGGCGTCATCGCGGCTCCGGGTCGGGGCGGGCAGCGTACCTCAGCGCAGTCGCTGTCCCGGGCCGGGGCGCTGGGCGACGAGTTCGATGTCGTGCGATCCGCAGGCGCGGCACCGCAGCATCGAGCCGGGCACCGGGCCCGCCCCCGGAGCCATCGTGGGCGCCCGCCCGGAGGGGGGCGGGGCGTAGGGTGGCAAGGTGGGAGCGGTGAGGGCGCTCCGAGCGGTGAGGTCGGCACCGCAGGCGGCGCAGAAGTTCGCCTTGCGATGGTGGGTGGCGCCGCACCGTGGGCAGTCGAGCCAGTCCTTCGGATCCTTCTCCACCGGACCGAATGGCATCCGCTCCTCACGGGCATCGGCTTCGTTCTCCGCCTCCGAGGGAACGAACAGGAAGGCCGGCTCCAGCGGCTCGGCAGGCATGATGTTGCGGGCGTAGGTGGTCACCGGGTGCACGTCACCGATGGCGTCGAGGTCGAAGAGGCCGACGTTGTGGGATTCGGCGAGGGTCTTGGCACCCCCGGAGAACCCGGTCACGGAGAACAGCAGGCAGTGGAGATGCTCCCGCTCCTCGTGGTGCTCGTCGACAGCCTTGAGGAGGGCGAGGATCGCCGATTGGGCCAAGGGGGTGCGGTCGACCTTGATCCGGGCCACCAGGAAGCCGCTCCGCAGCTCGACGACGCCGTTGACCGGCTCGCTGATCGACTCCGGGGTCGCCCCGATGTGATCGAGCCAGCGGTGCGCGACGTGGTACGCCTCGGTCAGACCGAGCTTCGGCGTGCGGTACTGGCCCATGACAGTTCCCTCTTCACGTAGCTCCGAGCTACCTCTCCGGCGGTGATTCCCCTGGTATCGGCGGTGGACACGGGGGACCTGAGGGCATCGTCGGTGCCTCTCCGCCGGCGCCGGACCGCGGGATGGAGTGGTCCCAGTCGGCCAGCAGGGTGCGGAGGGCACTCACGAAGGCGAGGGGCTGGTCGAGGATGAGATGGTGGTGCGCCTCGGGAATCGACACCAGGGGAGCGTTGCGGCCCAGCAGGTCGTACATATACTCGGCGGTGTCGGGCGGGACGACCACGCTGTATTCGCCGCGGAGCAGGGCGATGCGGCAGCGCACGCTGGCGAGCTGGTCGCGAAGCGGGATGAGGGTGTGGGAGAAGAGATGGGGGTCGAACTTCCACGTCCAACCCGCCGGGGTCTCGTGCAGCGAGTGGCGCGCGACGTGATCGAGGAGGAAGTCGTTCTCGCACGGCTGCGCCGGGATGAGGTGGAAATGCTGGAGGGCGCTCTCCAGATCCGGGTAGACGCCGGGGGACCGGAACGCTCTGCCGCGGGTCGCCTCCTCGGACTCGGGGTCGGGGCGGCGCACCGGCGAGTCGACGACGACGGCACCGGCGAGGAGGGGGCCGTGCTCGGACGCCGCCTGGATCACCACCATGCCGCCGAGGCTGTGCCCCACCAGCACCGGCGGTCCCGGGAACCCGGCGTGGTGGGCGACCCCCAGTACTTCGCACGCCCACGCCTCGTGGGAGTAGTCGTCACGCCGGCCGCTGTCGCCATGGCCGGAGAGGTCGAGGGCGACGACGTGCCAGTCGGAAGCGAACATGGGCGCCAGGAACGTCCACCAATGGAGATGGGCGGCGCCGCCGTGAATGAGCACCAGGCCGGGCGCTCCTCGGTTTCCCCAGTCGGCGTAGTGGATGGGAACCCCGCCGATCGTGGCCCACCGTTCTTCGAAGGGGGCGGCGAGGGCACGACGGAACCAGTCGGGCGGGGCGGTGGCGCTCATCGCAGCCATCCGGTGCCGGAGGCGATCTCGTCGGGGAGCGGGAACCAGCGGAGATGCTCGAAGTCGTCGGTCACCTCCGGGGTCCCCAGCGGGGGTGGCGGGGGTGCGGTTCCCGCCTCGGCCAGGATGCGGCGTCCCTCCGCCAGGTAGCCGGCGAGGGCGGCGTCGCCGTGGCGGGGATGGTCCCGGTGAGGGAAGGCCATCTCGCCGCCGGCGTAGTCCACCGAGAGAAGGCTGAGAGGCGGTTCCGCCGCCGGGTCCCGGTGGCGCCACAAGGCGGTGGTGGGGTCGAAGCGGTAGTAGGGGAGCAGCTTCCACCCCTCGGTGGCGACGAGATCGACCGCGGCGAGGATGAAATCGAAGGTCTCCTCGGAGATGAAGTAGTTGAAGTTGACCCGCACCCACCCCGGCTTGATGCCCTCACAGCCGCGGGCGATCTCCCGTTCGAAGCGGTGGGAGCGGTCGAGGTCGATGCCGAGGAGGCGGTGCCCGTACGGCCCGGCGCAGGAGCAGCCGCCCCGGGACTGGATGCCGAAGAGGTCGTTGAGGAGCGCCACCACGTAGTTGTGGTGGAGGTAGCGGGCGCCGTGGCGGACCACGAACGACACGATGGAGAGACGCTCGGCATCCGGGTTGCCGAGGATCTCGATGGCGGGATTGTCGGACCAGGCGGCGATGGCGCGGGAGATGAACGACGCTTCCCGGGCCCGGATCGCCTCGACGCCGACCGCCTGCTTGAGCTGGAACACCAGCCCGGCCCGGATCGATTCGACGATCGCCGGGGTCCCGCCCTCCTCCCGATGCTCGACATCGTCGAGGTAGTGATGCTCGAACGGGTTGACGTAGGCGACGGTGCCGCCGCCGGGGACCGCCGGTACCCGGTTGGTGAACAGGTCGCGCCGGGCCACCAGCACGCCGGGGGTTCCGGGGCCTCCGATGAGCTTGTGGGGCGAGAGGTACACCGCGTCGAGGTGGGCGAGGTCGTCCGGCCCCGGGTGCATCGACACCTCGACGTAGGGGGCGGCGGCCGCGTAGTCCCAGAACGAGAGGGCGCCGTAGCGATGGAGCAGCGCCGACACCTCGCCGACGTCGGTGAGGATGCCGGTGACGTTGGAGGCGGCCGAGAAGGAGCCGATGAGGAGGGGGCGATCCTGGAAGCGGCCGAGTTCCTCCTCGAGGTGGCGGACGTCGATGTGTCCGTTGACATCCTCCCGGATGGTCACCACGTCGGCGATCGATTCCCTCCACGGCAGCTCGTTGGAGTGGTGCTCGTACGGCCCGACGAACACCACCGGCCGTTGCTCGGCCGGGATGTGGTCGGTGAGGTGGTAGCGGTCCTCCAGGTTGCTCGGGATGCGGATGCCGAGCACGGCGATGAGGCGGTCGATGGCCCCGGTCATGCCCGATCCGCAGAACAGCACGGCATGCTCCGGCCCGGCACCGACGCACCCCCGGATGATGTCGCGCGCCTCCTCCCGGAAGCGGGAGGTCTGGAGCCCGGTCCCGGAGGACTCGGTGTGGGTGTTGGCGTAGAACGGCATCACCACGTCGCGGATGAAGTCCTCGATGAAGGTGAGGGACCGTCCCGAGGCGGTGTAGTCGGCATACGTGACCTTGCGGGGACCGAACGGGCCGTCCACCACCTCGTCGCTCCCGATGAGGGAGGTCCGGATCGTGTCGATGAGCCTGGCGGACGTCTCCATGCCCCCGGATGCTAGGAGCGGTGGGTTCCCCCCGGCACCGCCGTGATCTGGAACCCAGGGTTGAGAGGCCGCGTCTTCATGGTCTGTGGCCCACAGTTCGCAGCCGACGCGTCACTGAGCCCGAACTGTGGGCTGTGGAGCTGCATTTCCGTGGTCTGGAGCCCTGGGTTGGGAGCAGCGTCAGGTGAGGAGTTGGCGGCGGAGGAGGTCGAGGCCGACGGGGCCGACCTCGAGCAGGGCGGCGTGGAAGCGCTTGGCGTCGAAGCCGGCACCGTGGCGGGCGCGGAGATCCTTGCGCAGTTCGAGGATGGCCTGCTCGCCGACCTTGTACGAGATCGCCTGCGCCGGCCAGCCCAGGTAGCGGACCACCTCGGACTCGGCGTAGGGCCGGTCGAGCATGGCGAAGCGCTCCAGCAACTCGACCGCGGTCGCGAAACTCCACTCCCCGCCGGGATGGAACTCCTGGCCGTGGGGGATGGGGAGGCGGAGATGGCATCCGATGTCGATCACCACCCGGCAGGCCCGGAGCATCTGTGATGTCAGCCAGCCGAAGGCGTAGTCGGGGCGTTCGAAGAACCCCAACTCGTCCATGAGGCGCTCGGCGTACAGGGCCCACCCCTCACCGGCGCCCGGCTTCCACACCCAGATCCGATGCAGCCGTGACAGGGTGCCGGCCTGGGAAGCCTGGGTACCGACCTGGAGGTGATGTCCGGGGAACCCCTCGTGGTAGGCCGTCGACACCTCGTCGTAGAGCGGGTACGGCCCGGCGGGAGCGAGGGACCACCACACCGCGCCGGGGCGGGTGAAGTCCTCCGACGGCCCCACGTAGTACGCCCCGAGCGGCCCGCCGGGAGGGGCGATGTTGACGGTGACCCGGCGGATCTGCGCCGGAACGTCGAAGTGGGTGCCGTCGAGTCGTTCCAGCGCCTCGTCGAGGCGTCGCTGCATGAGGCCGACGAAGACGGTGGCGTCGGCGGCGGCACGGGCCGGATCCGTCTTGAGCAGGGTGCGCACCTCGGCCAGATCGGCGCCGGGCACGATCTGGCCGGCGACGGCCCGCAACCGGGACCCGATGCGGGCGACCTCGTCCCATCCCCAGGCGTAGGTGGCGGCGGGATCGATCGTGGTGCCGAGGAAGCGATCGGCTTCCCGCACGTACCGTCCCTCGCCGACCGCGTCGGTCGAGATGGCGTCGGGACCGTAGACATCGGCGAGGTAGCGTCCGAAGGCCGCGAAGGCATCCCGCGCCCCGTCGGCGGCCTCCCGGAGTCGCCGTCCCAGCGCCGCGTCGTCGTGGGAGGCGGCGAAGGCGGCAACCAGGCGACCGAACCGGGTGTCCGGCTGCGCCGCCACCTCGCATTGAGCCACGGCGGCGTCCACCTGGCGCCGAGCCACCACGAGGCGGTGGCGCCGGCCCCGCTCCAGGGTGGCCCGGTAGCCGTCGAGGGCGGCGGGGAGCCGCGCCAGACGGGTCGCGATCGACTCCCACTGTGCCATCGTCTCGGTGCCCATGTGATCGAAGACGTCGGTGAAATCCTGCAGCGGGGAAGTGATCGAGTTGAGGGCCCGCAGATGATCGTCGTGGGCGTACGAGTCGAGCTCCTCGTCGAGCGCCTCGGTGGCCACCTCGACGGCGAGCCGATCCCAGCGGTCCTCCGGCGGGGGCAGGTCGTCGAGGCGGCGCCGCAAGGCCGAGAGTGCGGCGACGGTGGCGGCGGTCCCGTCCGGGCTCAGGTCGGGCCAGCGGTCATCGTGGCCCGCCACCCCGAGCACGGTGGCGGTGCTCGGGAAGAGACGGGCGAGCTCGTCCACGATGGCGTCACTCAGCGCGAAGATCGGGTGGTCGGACACGGCGCGGTCTCGGTCCCCTCAGCCGGCCGCTGCCGCCACCGCCTCGATGGCGCGCAGGTTGGCGATGGCGTCGTCGAGCGGCGTCGGCACGGGCAGGTCGCGGCGGACGGCGTCGGCGAAACGCTCCGCCTCCCGGGTGTAGCTGTTGGCGATCTCCGAGCTGAGGCGCTCCTCCCCGTCCTGTGTCGTCACCACGACCGTGCCGGGCCGGCGCGGATCGGCGGTGAACGGCTGCGGGATGGTGATGGTCCCGGTCGTCCCGGTGATGTGGACCCCCTGGTCGTCGGCGTGATCCCCGCCACAGAAGAACACGGCCTCACCTTCGGGGAAGCGCAGAATCCCGGCGGTGGCGATGTCGACGCCGTGGTGGTCGCGACGCATGGCGCCGCCCACCACGGCCGGCTCGGAACCGAACAGGAAGCGGGAGGCGCTGATGCAGTAGCAGCCGATGTCGAGCAGCACCCCACCCCCGGCGTCCGGCATGTTGCGGTAATCGCCCTCCGGCTGGGCTGGGTAGGCGAACCAGGAGTTCACCATCCGCACCGGGCCGATCCGTCCCTCCGCGATGATGCTGCGGGCCAGGTCCCACTGGGGATGGAAGCGATACATGAAGGCCTCCATCAGCTTGCGGCCGGTGCGCTCGGCCACCTCCACCATCGGTTCGGCCTCCGCCACCGTCCGCGCCAGCGGCTTCTCACACAGCACGTGCTTGCCCGCCTGGAGGGCGCGGATCGCCCACGTGGCGTGGAGGTGGTTGGGAAGCGGGACGTAGACGACGTCGATGTCGGGATCGGCGAGGAGCTCCTCGTAGGAGCCGTGGGCACGAGGAATCCCGAGTCTGGTGGCCGCGGCGGCGGCCCGCTCCGACGAGCGGGAGGCGATGGCGGCGACTTCGCAGCCTTCTGCCTGCTGGATGGCTGGGATGACGGTCCCGGTGGCGATGTTCGCCACGCCGAGCACGCCCCAGCGAATGGTGTGGTTGGTCATGGGCCGATGCTAGAGGGCGGTTCTCGCGCGCGCCGTTCCCGACCCGCCGGTCACGCCGTCGCGGTGCGGCGACAGACCAACTCGCCCCGGCCGATGGGCACCACGACGGCGTCGACCCGGGGATCGGCACAGGCCCGGTCGATCACCGGCTGGAGGGCTTCACGGTGGCTGGTGGCGTTGTCGGCGACGAGCAGGCCACCCGGAACCAGATTGGGGAT
>CAZQUB010000005.1:0-17625 GCA_964596225.1 uncultured Acidimicrobiaceae bacterium | reverse complement strand
GGTGGCTGGTGGCGTTGTCGGCGACGAGCAGGCCACCCGGAACCAGATTGGGGATGACCGCCTCGTAGCAGTCGAGGTACACGTCCTTCTCCGCGTCGAGGAAGCAGAACCCGATCCGCTCGATGGCGGGGAGGCGGCGGCGGGCGTCGTCCTCGACGACGTCGACGAGATCCTCGAGCCCGGCGATCCGAACCGTGTCGCGGGCGAGGGTGACCTTGTCGGCCAGCACCTCGAAGGTGGTGATGCGCCGTCCCGTCGCCCGGCAGGCGAGGGAGAGCCACATGGTCGAGTACCCGGCACTGGTCCCGATCTCGACGACCGCCCCGGCGGGGGCCGTGGCGGCGAGGATCGCCAGGAACCGGCCGGTCTCCGACGGGATCTGGCGGAGCCGCTCCCGGTGGGGAGTGCCGTCGATCCGGTCCCGGGCATCGATCCGCTCCAGCTCCTCCATGCGGGCCGTGATCGAGGGCGGGATGGAGTGGAACATGGGTCTCCTCGCAGATCGGCGCTTGGATCCTATGCGCCCGGCCGTCCCCGAATCTGGTTGAGCAGTTCCAGGGCGGTCGGCTCGTTGGGTTGCTCCACCAGGGCGAGGGTCAATTCCTGGATGCCCTGTTCGTCGGCGTCCTGGGCGAGCAGGACGAGGCCGCGTCCGACGTGGGCCATGGCCTTGATCTCCGCGGCCCGCCCGTCGTAGTCGAGGGCGCGGGCGAAGGCTGTCATCGCTTCGTCGTAGCGGCCGGTCTCGGCCAGCGCTCGGCCCCGGTAGGTGAGGAGGAGGGCCGTGACGTCGTCGTCGTTGACGACGCCCTCGGTGAGGTCGACCACGACGGGGTATTCGCCCGCCTCGAACGCGATCTCGGCGTGGGACACCCGGACCCAGGTGGTCTGCTCGAGTGATTGGAGGAGCGCCACCGCCTCGTCGTGGCGGTGGCGGAGCTGGTGGAGTTCGGCGACGAGCAGCCCGAGGGCCATCCGCATCAGCGGGAGGTGGGCGACGATGGCGGGAGCGATGGCGACCGTGAGGCCGGCGTCCTGCAGGTAGGTGCGCACGAAGCGATGGGTGCGCACGTCCTGGTCGGCGCCGATGGCGGACGTGAGCAGCTCGATGCCGCGGGGGAGGGCCGGCTCCAGCAGGAGCAGCCCGGCGACCGTCTCACCCACGAGGCGGTGGGTGGGGTGCTGGCCGGCCACGGTGATGATCCGATCGGGGTCCCCCGACGCGATGGCGGCGTGCATCGCCTTCTCCGCCGCCGAGGCGAGCAGTCCCGGGGTGCGGCGGGCGACGAGGGCCGGGTAGGTGTCGGGCTCGTCGAACTCCCACTCCATGTCCCGCATCCCGCCAGTGGGGTGGGAGGGGCGCCACCCGAACTCGCCACTGGCGACGTCGTACCACGTCGATCGGTCCCGGAACAGGATGGGGGCGATCCCGAGCGGGCGGCGACGGGGAGATCCGAGGACGAAACGCATGGCGACCTCCTGTCGGTGGTATCGGTCGGCGACCCATCCGGTACTATCGCTGCATCGACGGCTCTGGAGGTGGATCGAGTGGATTCGTTCGTGCGCGGTCTCCCGAAGGCGGAGCTCCACCTCCACATCGAGGGTACTCTCGAACCGGAGCTGCTCTTCGAACTGGCGAGTCGCAACGCGGTTGGCCTCCCGTACCGATCGATCGACGAGCTGCGGGCGGCCTATAGCTTCGGTGACCTCCAGGACTTCCTCGATCTCTACTTCGAGGGCGCCGCCGTGCTGCAGACGGAGGCCGACTTCCACGAGATGACATGGGCCTACCTGGAGCGGGCGGCCGCCGATGGAGTGCGCCGCGCCGAGGTGTTCTTCGATCCCCAGACCCACACCGACCGAGGAGTTCCGTTCGAAGCCGTGATCGGTGGCATCAATGCAGCTCTGGAAGATGGGGAACGCCGGCTCGGGATCTCCACCGGTCTCATCATGTGTTTCCTTCGGCACCTGACCCCCGCGGCGGCGATGGAGAGTCTGGAGCAGGGTCTGGCGCACCGGGAGATGTTGCTCGGGGTGGGGCTCGACTCCTCCGAGGTGGGCAACCCCCCGGCGGGATTTGCCGACGTCTTCGCCCGCGCCGAGGCGGAGGATCTGCACCGGGTGGCACATGCCGGGGAGGAGGGACCCCCGGCGTACGTCTGGCAGGCCCTCGACCTCCTCCACGCCGAGCGGATCGACCACGGGGTGCGGGCCATGGAGGACGACCGGTTGGTGAACCGGCTCCGCCGTGACGAGATCCCGCTCACGATGTGTCCCCTCTCCAACGTGGCCCTCGGCGTCTTCGACTCGCTCGCCGAGCACCCACTGAAAGAGGCACTCGACGCCGGTCTCCGCGTCACCGTCAACTCCGACGATCCTGCCTACTTCGGGGGCTACGTCGCCGACAACTACACGGCGACGGCCGAGGCGCTCGATCTCACCCGCGAGGAGTTGGTGACGCTCGCGGCCAACTCGATCGAGGCCAGTTTCCTCGACGACGGCGCCAAGCGGCGTCTCGGCGCCGATCTGGAGGCCTACGCGGCCGCCGCAACCGCTTCCGAAGATGCCTCCGCAGGCTGAAGCTGCACCAGGCGGTTTCGGGCTGCGCCGGTCGGGATGGCGAGGGCTCCGAGGGCGACGATGACGGCGAAGTCTCCGAAGAAGATGTCTCCGTTCGTGATGTCGAGGAGGTACACGCCGGCGGTGCCACCGATGATGAGCACGGCTCCCGCCGCCACCAGGGCGACGTAGACCCACGGCCAGGCCCGGGCCAGGACGCGGTCACGCGACCGCATCCCGGCGCGGCGCCGTCCGAGCACGATCGCGGCGATCCCGCCGACGATGCCGAAGGTCGGGGGGCCGAATCCGCCACCGACCAGGAGTAGGAGCACGGAGAGGCCGAGGAGCCCCCATCCCCGTCGTGTCGACCGTATGGGGGCGAGCGACCACCACAGGAGCGCCGCCGCCACCACGATCACGGCCAGGCCGGTGAGGAAGAGGTGTGGTATGAGGCTCATGGCGGGGTCCCCTCCCATGTAGTCGTGGATCGGCCCTTCTGCCCACGACTCGAAGGTCAACCCGTCGGGAGCGACGGCGCCCTGGCGCATCTCGCCGATGGCGTGGGTGAGGCCGCCGAGCCCGGCGAGCACGCCGAGGGTAGGGGCGGTGACACGGGGGTTGAGCGGGAATCGCATGCGGTTCCTCCAGGTCGATGGTCGGAGGGGGCCTCCGACCTAACAGTGTTAGGTACGGTGTCGCGAGTATCGCACCTAACACTGTTAGGGTCAAGAGGGAAAGGAACACCCGTGGCCACCACCCCACCCCATCCGGAGCCCCTCACCCCCGATCGGGTGTACGCCCACGCCCTCCAGATCATCGATCGCGAAGGTCTCGACGCCCTCTCGATGCGGCGCCTCGCCGCCGAGCTCGGGGTCGAAGCGGCTTCCCTCTATCACCACGTCGCCGGGAAACATGCGGTCCTCGACGGCGCCCTCGCCCTGATGCGATCCGAGATGAAGGTGTCGCCGGCGCCCTCGGACGACTGGAAGGACACCATGGAGGAGATCTTCCTCGAGTACCGGCGCGTCCTGGTGGCTCACCCCAACATGGTGCTGCTGGCGGGGCGCCGGACCGATCACACCTCGGAGAGCGGCCTCGTGTACCTCATGGACCGGGGGTTCTCGCTGGACGATGCGGTCGAGGTGATGCAGTCCCTGGTGGCCTTCGTCGTCGGGTTCTCCCTGTTCGGCTCTCTCGACATCGCCAAGGGTGAGGAAGGGATGCCCCCCGCCGTCGCCGCCCGGATGCGCGACTGGCGGGAGACAACCTGCCGCGCCACGGTGCGGGCCATCCTCGATTCGTTCGAGGGACGCCGCCGGCCGGCTCCCGATTGACACCCCCGACGGGTGGCACGGCCCGACTCCACGTTCCCCATTCCGTCGCCGCTGTGCGATGCTGCGGGGTGGCACTGGCCGCCGCTTGTACGAAGTGTGAAGATGGTGGCCTCCACTTCACGCACCACGAGGACACACCGTGAGAATCCTTCTCGCCGACACATTCCCCGAGACCCACCGCCAGCGTCTCGAGCAGATGGGTCACACCGTCACCTACCGTCCCGAGCTGACCGGGGACACCCTTCCCGCCGAGCTCAACGGCCACGACGTCCTGGTGGTGCGCAGCACCCGCGTCACCGCCAAGGCGATCGAAGCGACCCAGACCCTCACCCTCATCATCCGGGCCGGAGCGGGCACCAACACGATCGACGTCGCGGCGGCAGCCGACCGCGGCGTCTTCGTGTGCAACACGCCGGGGCGGAATGCCATCGCCGTCGCCGAACTGACGATGGGGCTCCTCACCGCCATCGACCGCAGCATTCCCGACAACGTCTCCGACCTGCGCGCCGGCAAGTGGAACAAGGCGCGTTACGGGAAGGCCCGTGGCCTGGCAGGCCGCTCCATCGGCATCGTCGGCGTCGGGCGCATCGGTCTGGCAGTGGCGGAGCGGGCCAAAGCCTTCGCGATGGACCTGGTCGTCGTCGCACGTCCGGGCCGCAACGCCGACATCCAGGCCCGGCTCGACGCGCTCGGGGTCCGCTTCGCGCCCGACCTGGTTCACATGGCCGAGACCTGCGACGTGTTGACGTTCCATGTCCCGGCCGACGACAGCACCCACCACCTCGTCTCCCGCGAGCTGCTCCAGCACGTCAAACCCGGCGCCATCATCATCAACACTTCGCGGGGGAGCGTGCTGGACGAGGCAGCCCTCATCGAGGCGATGGACGCCAAGGGCGTGAGGGCAGGCCTCGACGTTTACGCCGACGAGCCCCAGACCTCCGAAGCCGAGTTCGACGCGGAGATCGCCCGCCATCCCAACGTCTACGGCACCCACCACATCGGGGCATCGACCGAACAGGCGCAGGAGGCGATCGCCGATGCTGTGCTCGAACTCATCGACAGCTACGAGGACGGTTCGGTGCTCAACTGCGTCAACCTGCTTCCCACCGGCTACGGAATGACCTCCCTCACCATCCGGCACCACAACCGGGTCGGGGTGCTGGCACGCGTGTTCGCCATTCTGCGGGAGGCCGACCTCAACGTGGAGCACATGGAGAACTCGGTGTTCGCCGGAGGGCGCGCCGCCTCGGCCGTGATGCGGGTCGGCGGCGACGTCGAGAAAGAGGTGGTGTGGGCGATCGAAGCGCTCGGTGACGTCATCGCGGTGTCGACCGGCGACCACTGAGATGGAACACCCGACACCCCTGATCCGTCCTTTTCGCGCGTTCCTGGCGCGTCCCGACCTTGCGGAACGGGTGGCGACGCCGCCCGTGTCCCTCGTCCCGAAGGGGTACTGGGAACGGCTCGAAACCGACAACCCCTCCAGCTTCCAGCACGTCATGCGCGACACCATCCGCACCAGCGGCGAAGGGTTCATCCCCCCCGACGCCGCCGGGGGGCGGGCCCGCCTCGACACCATGATCCGCGACGGTGTCTACCGGTGGCAGGACACCCCCGCGTTCTACGTGTACCGGCTCTCCGACGGGGTGCGAGGGCACACCGGCATCGTGGCGGAGGTGGCGTTGTCGGCCTACGAGGAGGGTCGGATCCGGCGCCACGAGTACACCACCCGGGCTGCCGAGGAGCGCCTGGCGCGGCACATGGCCGCCCTCCGCGCCGACTCGTATCCGGTTGCCCTCACCTACCGATCTGATTCCGAAGCCGCCGACGTGGCGGCCGAGGCCCGTTCCCGCCGGCCGTTGATCGACTTCGCCGCCGACGGGATGGAGCAGACGATCTGGGTGGTCGACGACCCTGAGGAAGTGCGCCGGATGGAGAGGGCCCTCGCCTCGATCCGCACCCTGTACATCACCGACGGTCACCACCGTTGCGCCGCGGCGGCCCGTTTCGCCCGGGACGAGGCTGCGTCCCATCCCGATGACCGTGGCGACGAGCCCTATCACTACCTGCTGGCGATCCTCTTCCCCGAATCCGAATTGCAGATCATGGAGTACAACCGCTGCGTTCGTGACCTCGACGGTCTCACCCCGGACGAGTTCCTGGCACGGATCGCCGAGGTCTTCTCCGTCGAGGAGGTGCCATCCGGTGACGCCGAGACGGCGCGACCCGACCGACCCGGCGTGTTCGGCATGGCACTGGAAGGTCGCTGGTTCCGTCTCACGGTTCCCCCCGATCGCATCCCCGACGATCCCTACGGGCGCCTCGACGCGGTCCTGCTCCAGGAACTCATCCTCGATCCCATCCTCGGCATCGTCGATCCGCGCTCCGATCCCCGCATCGACTACGTCCCCGGTTCGCGCGGCCTCGACGTGCTCCAGCACCGTGACGGCTGCGCGGTCGGGTTCGCGATCCACGCGGTGAGCATGGACGACGTGGAGGCGGTCGCCGACCGCGGCATGGTGATGCCGCCCAAGTCGACCTGGTTCCTTCCCAAGGTCGGCAGCGGACTCATCGTGCGGATGCTCGACTGAGTGGCGGCGGGAGGGCGCGATGGGTTCAGGCGGCGAGCCGAGGCGGGGTGACGGAACGTGCAATTGATCTGTGACGCCGTCGTCTTCGATTCCGACGGGGTCCTCGTCGATTCCGTGTCGGCGGTGGAGGCGGCCTGGCTCCAACTCTGCGACGAGTTCGCACTCGACACCCCCGAGGTCATGGCAGCGATCCACGGGGTGCGCGCCGAGGACACGCTGCGCGCCCGGTTGGCACCGAACCGGGCTGCGGCGGCCGTCGCCCGGCTCTCCGTCCTCGAACATGAGCGGGTCCCCGGGGTACACGCGGTGCCCGGCGCGGCGGCACTCGTCGCCTCCCTCCCGTCGGGACGGTGGGGCGTCGTCACCTCCGGTTCCCGCGGTCTCGCGACCGCCCGGTTCGCGGTGGCCGGCATCGCCGATCCGCCTGTGCTCGTCACTGCCGACGACGTGACCCGCGGAAAGCCCTATCCGGACCCCTACCTGGCGGCGGCAGAGGCCCTCGGCGTCGCCGGGTCGGCACTCGTGGTCTTCGAGGATGCGCCCAGCGGCGCCGCCGCAGCCCGCGCCTGCGGGGCGACGGTGGTGGCGGTGGCGACGACCCACCCGAGGGGTTCGTTCGAGGCGGCCGGCACCGTCGACGACCTGCGAGGGGTGTCGGTGACCGGCGAGGGCCCGCTCACGGTGACCCTGCCCCCTTCCTGACCCGGGAGCCCGGAGACTCGTCACCGGGTCCCGGTAGCATCGGGGCATGGCAATCGACATCGCCGGGTTCATCACCTACCTCAAGGATCACGCCGTCGAGCACGGCTTCCACGTCCACGACGAGCGCCACTTCATCGAGACCTACTCACTCCGTCAGTCGTGGGAGGTCGACATGCACCCCGACTTCGCCTGCGACGGGCCGCTCGATCTCAACGTGGCGTTCAACGTCGAGCCCCGAGTGGTGCTCAGTCTCGAGGATCAGATGATCGAGATGGGCGACGACTACGAGGAGCCCGAGGGCGACTACCGGCTCCCTTTGCTGTTCAACTGGGCGCTGCCACCGCTGGCCTCCCCGCCCGAACTGGTGATGCTGGCCGCGGAGCTGGCCGGGATCGGGGGGATGGAACTCCCCATCGAGGTGTCCAGTGTGGAGTCGACCGGGGCACTGAGCACGGCGGCGGAGCGGCGACTATCGATCGTGGGACGGCGGGAACTGTCCCTCGTCGACGTGATGCTGGGTCGTGAGCAGCTGTGCGAGACGTTGGAACGGTCCCGGGCGGTCAGCGAGTACCTCATCGATCACACCGATGCCTGGCAGCCGATCGACCGAGCCCCCGACTGACATGCTCCCAACCCAGGGTTGAGAGGCCGGGTTTTCGTGTACTGGGGCCCACGGTTCGGGGCTTCAACCGCCCATGTCGCACCCGCGGCGGATGATGACGCCATGACTCTCGATACCCTCGTTCTCCAACTAGCCGCTCGCCAAGGCGGAATCGTGTGCCGCCACCAATTGCTCCAATCCGGATTCGGGAGGGGCCGCATCGATCGGCAGGTGTCAACCGGTCGCTGGACGCGGCTCATGGCCGGGGTGTACCGCATCCTCGACCTCGACGAGCCTCGCGACCGGCTCCGGGCCGCGGTCGCTGCGCTGCCCGAGGCGGTGGTCTCGCACGAATCGGCCGCGGAGTTCCACGATGTTCCGGCGCTCCGCCGTGGTCTTGCGGTGGTGACGGTGCACACACGAACGACGCATTCGTTCCCCGGTGTCATCGTCCACCGCACCAGCGACCTGGAACCGCACCACGTCGTCGACGGCGCCGGCCTGCCGACGACATCTCTGGCGCGAACCGTCCTCGACCTCAGTGCGTGTCTCCGCCCGGCCCACCTCGAGGACATCGTCGACGATCTCTTCGCGGCACGTCGCCTCGCGCTCGATGACCTCGTACAGGTTGTCACCGAGGTGGGGCGCCGCGGGAAGACCGGGTCGGCCGCGCTCCGTTCGCTGATCGAGGCTCGGATCGGGGCCCCGCCGCGAGGAAGCCGCCTGGAGCGATTGGGTCTCGATCTCCTTCGCAACGCCGGTTTCCCCGACCCGGAAACCGAGTACACGATTCCCTGGAGCCCGAAGCGACGGTTCGACGTCGCCTACCCGGACCGTCGTCTGGCGATCGAATGGGATTCGCGCCGTTGGCACACGCAGGCCGAGGCGTTTGAACAGGATCGTCGCCGTGATCGGCAGGCGGTCGTGCACGGGTGGCGCCTTCTTCGCTTCACCTGGCTCGATGTGATCGAACGCCCGGGCGAAGTGGCGGCCTCTGTGCGTGCTGCGATGACCGGCTGACGAGCGAGGTTCGCCAAGCGGCACACGTTCCGGCCCTTCTCCGACCCAACTGTGGGCTGTGAGGCCGCGTTTCGATGCACTGGAGCCCTGGGTTGGGTGCACGGTCGAACTGTGGGCTGTGAGGCCGCGAGCCCTGGGTTGGGTGCACGGTCAGGGGACTGGCGTGCGGGACTCCAGGTAGCCGTCGTCGAGGGAGAGGTAGAGCTCCTCCTCCTGGTCGAAATGGAGGCGCAGGATGGCGTGGAGGCTGTGCAGCACCCTCCGGACATCCCGCAGCTCGAGCGTATCCGGTCCCTCGATGGCGACGCCCTCCACCAGGCGGTGGTAGAGGCCGGCGAGGTGGAAGATCTCGCCGTGGGTCCGGCTCAGCGGCGCCAGCGGGTCGTCGCCCCCGATGAGGGCGGTGAGCTGCGGGTACACCTCCCGTTCCTCGCCGAGTTCGTGAGGGAGGATCTCATCCTGGAGGAAGCGATCCATGCGATCCAGCTCCGACTTCGCCTCCTCCGGGGAGATGCGGTCCACCCGGTCCGCCACCACTTCGAGCTGATCGAGGGCCGGCATCAGGTGATCGTGCTCGGTGCGGAGCCGCACCGACAGGTTGGCGGGAAGTTGATGTCGGGCCGACCGGAAGTCGTGGCCCCGCAGCGCCCGCAGCGCGTTGAGGATGGCGATGACGTCGATCCCCTCCTGGAGGAGGGCTCCGAACACCGGGGGGAGCAGGCCCACCGACGCCACCCCCATGGCGACCAGCGACATCCCCATGCCGACGAACGCGCTCTGCGCCGCAATGCGGCGGGACCGCTGCGCGATCGTGATCGCCTCGGCCAGCCGGTCGAGACGATCGACCACGAGCACCGCGTCCGCCGCCTCGGACGAGGAGGTGGCGCCGCGGGCCCCCATCGCCACCCCGACGTCGGCGGCGGCGAGGGCCGGGGCGTCGTTGATGCCGTCGCCCACCATCACGGTTGTTCCGTCCGCCACCGCCCGTCGCACCGCGTCGACCTTCTCGGCGGGGGAGCGCTCCGCCAGCACCTGATCGACGGCGAGGGCGGCCCCCACCGACTCGGCGACCATCGGGTGGTCCCCGGTGGCCATGACGACGCGCTCGATGCCGGCCCGGCGCAGCAGACGCAAGGTGCGAGGCGTGTCGGCGCGAAGCGGATCGTCCAGCTCGAACACCCCGGCGGGGCGCCCGTCGACCGAGACGAACACGCTCATGGTCGGCTCCCGGGCTGCCCGCCGCTTGTAGGCGAGGAGCTGTTCCCGGCCCTCCTCATCCTCGGCGACCCAGTCGAGACTCCCCACCGACACCCGGCGCCCGTCGACCAGGCCCGACACCCCGGCTCCCGCCGTCTCGGTGACGTCCGAGGGGAAGGCGAGGTGGAGTTCCCGCTCCCGGGCCGCCCGCACCAAGGCGGTGGCGAGCAGATGGTTCGACATCTGATCGAGTGACGCCGCCAGCTGCAGCAGCTCGCCGACGTCGTTCCAGTCGCCCAGGAGCACCGCTCCCGCCACCCGCGGCTGGCCCATGGTGAGCGTGCCCGTCTTGTCGACGATGAGGATGCGGGCCTCGGCGAGGCGCTCCAGCACCCCTCCACCCTTGATGATGATGCCCCGGCGCGCCGCCCGGGAGATGCCGGAGACGATGGCGATGGGGACTGCCAGTAGCAGCGGGCAGGGGGTCGCCACCACCAGCACCGCGAGGGCCCGCACCGGGTCCCCGCTGATGGCCCAGGCAGCACCGGCCATGAGCAGGGTGAGCGGCACGAACCCGAGGGCGTACCGGTCCGCCAGACGGGAGGTGGGGGCCTTCGATTCCTGCGCCGTCCGTACCAGCCGGATGATCCCGGCGTAGGTGCTGTGCTCGGCGGAGGCGGTCGCGATCATCTGGAGCGATCCTGCGCCGTTCACCGTGCCGCTCTGGACCCGGTCGCCCTCGCCGCGCTCGACCGGGCGGGCCTCCCCGGTGAGGGCGGATTCGTCGATCACGGCGACACCCTCGTCGATCACCCCGTCCACCGGGATCACTTCGCCGGGTTTGACCACCAGGTGATCACCCGGCACCACCTCCTCGATGGCGACGGTGACGATCGTGCCGTCCTGGGAACGGTGGGCGACTTTCGGGGCGCGAGACAGGAGGGCGGTCAGGTCCCGTTCCGCCCGGGCGGCGGCGTACCCGTCCAGCGCCTGGCCGGTCGCCAGCATCAGCCCGATGATGGAGGAGGTGAGGAACTCGCCGAGGGCGAGGGCTCCTCCGATGGCGAGCAGCGCCACGATGTCGAGCCCCACCTCCCGCCGCCGGACGCTCGCGACGAACCCGGCGAGGAGCGGCAGCAGCGCCACCACCCCACCGGCGGCCCACAACACCTCGGCGGCGCCGGCGGCCCCGATCGCCCAGGCGACCGCACCTCCCGCCAGTGCGACGACCGTGAGGGCGAGGACGAGGCGGGTTCCTGTCTGCGATGTCACCTGGCCTCCTCCGGGCGCGGCCGACTGCCGCGAGGGCGTCTCTGCACCGAATGCTAGATTCCTCGGCATGGTGTTTCCCCTTCCGCTCGACGCCCGTGTCTATGTCGCGGGTCACCGCGGCCTGGTCGGCTCCGCCGTGGTGCGCCGGCTGGAGCGGGAGGGATTCACGAACCTACTGACGCCGAGCCGAGCCGACGTCGACCTCCTCCGCCAGGACGCGGTGGAGGAATTCTTCGCCGCGGAGCGGCCCGAATACGTCTTCCTGGTGGCCGGCACGGTCGGCGGCATCATGGCCAACAGCACCCGTCCGGCAGATTTCGTCTACGACAACCTCATGATCGCCGCCAACCTCATCACAGCGGCCCACCGGTTCGAGGTGACCCGGCTCCTCTACCTGGGCAGCTCGTGTATCTACCCCAAGCTGGCGCAGCAGCCGATGGGGGAGGATCAGCTCCTCGGGGGATACCTGGAGCCCACCAACCAGCCCTACGCCATCGCCAAGATCGCCGGGATCGAACTCACCGAGTCGTACCGCCGCCAGTACGGCGACGACTTCATCTCCGCCATGCCCACCAACCTCTACGGGCCGGGTGACAACTTCCACCCGACCGACTCTCACGTGGTGGCGGCGTTGATGCGGCGCTTCCACGAGGCGGAACTCCGCGGTGAACCCGAAGTAGTGGTGTGGGGGACCGGATCGCCGAAGCGGGAGTTCCTCTACGTCGACGATCTCGCCGACGCCTGCGTCTACCTGATGCGTCACTACGGCGGACCCGGGCACATCAACGTCGGGACCGGCGAAGAGGTGTCGATCCGTCAGCTCGCCGAGCTGATCCGGACCATCGTGGCGCCCGACACCGAACTGGTGTGGGACACCACCAAGCCGGACGGGACTCCCCGCAAGCTGCTCGACGTGACCCGACTCCACGACCTCGGCTGGCATCATCAGACCACGCTGGAGGACGGACTTCGGGCCACCTACGAATGGTTCACGGCCCATTACACCGGGGCGACCGAGGGAAGGGGAGTGCGCGGTGGCTGAACGACCGGAGCGGAACGGCAAGACGGCGTTGATCACAGGCATCACCGGCCAGGACGGTTCGTATCTGGCGGAACTCTTGCTCGCCAAGGGCTACGAGGTGTGGGGCACGATCCGGCGCTCCTCCTCGTTCAACACCGGTCGCATCGACCACATCTACCAGGATCCCCACGAGCCCGATGTCCGCCTCCGCCTCGTCTACTCGGAGCTGGGTGACTCGTCGGCAGTGAATCACCTCATCCGGACCTGCCGTCCCGACGAGATCTACAACCTGGGCGCCCAGTCCCATGTCAAGGTGTCGTTCGACGTTCCCGAGTACACCGGCAACATCAGCGGTCTCGGGACCCTGCGCCTCCTCGAGGCGGTGCGCGACGCCGGTCTCGACACTCGCTTCTACCAGGCGTCGTCGTCGGAGATGTTCGGGAAGGTGGCCGAGGTTCCCCAGACGGAAGAGACCCCCTTCCACCCCCGCAGCCCGTATGCCGCCGCCAAGGTGTACGCCTACCACATCACCCGCAACTACCGGGAGGCGTACGGAGCCTTCGCCTCGAACGGCATCCTCTTCAACCACGAGTCTCCGCGCCGGGGCGAGACCTTCGTGACCCGCAAGATCACCCGTGCCGTGGCCGCCATCAAAGGGGGACGGGAGCGTCCCGTCCATCTCGGGAATCTCGACGCCGAGCGTGACTGGGGCTACGCGGCCGACTACGTGGAGGCGATGTGGTTGATGCTGCAGCAGGACGAACCCGACGACTACGTCATCGGTACCGGGGAGAAGCACTCGGTGCGGGAGTTCTGCGAGAAGGCCTTCGCCGTCGCCGGGATGCCGCTCGAATGGCGCGGCGAGGGGCTCGACGAGACCGGGGTGGATCCCGGCGGGAAGGTCCTGGTGCGGGTCGATCCCCGCTACTTCCGTCCCGCCGAGGTCGAATTGCTGCTGGCCGATCCCACCAAGGCGCGGGAGAAGCTCGGTTGGGAGGCGAAGGTCGGGTTCGACGAGCTGATCGCCCTCATGGTCGAAGCTGATCTCGCGGCAGAAGGCGTCTGAGGTCGGGCGCCCCCGGCGGGGGACTGCCGATCAGACGGGTTCGGTCTCGGCGAGCCGCTGACGCAGTTCCGCCAGGTCTCGAGCCAGCTCGGCCTCGGATGCCGTGTGCCGTTGCCGCGGCCCTGAGTGCCGCCGTCGGGGATCGACGTCGACATCGACCCGGTCGCCGGTGAGGTCCACGCTCACTCGATCCTGCAGCACCCGGGCCCTCGCCTGGAGGGCCCGGAGCTGCTCTCGCAGATCGAGACGTTCCGTCACCGCCGAAGCTGGCAGTGTGTCGAGGCGCTTCGCCGTCTCCAGGAGCCGGCGGGCGACGTCTGCGAGGTCGGTGTCCATAGCTCCATTGTATGTCGGAGATCACTCGTAGGAAATAGCCTCCAGCACATTGAGCTTGGCCGCTTTTCGGGCGGGAGCGATCGACGCCACGACGCCCACCAGGGCCCCGAACACCACCAGACCGACGATCTGGGCGATCGGGACGGACAGTTCGGTGATGCCCTGATCACCGAGGGCGGAGGTGACGGCGGCGCCGAACACCAGGCCGACCGCGATGCCGAGGAGGGCGCCGATGATGGCGACGATGATCGACTCCCACAGCACCATGCGGCGGACCTGCCAGCGGGTCATGCCGACGGCCCGCAGCAGGCCAATCTCACGGGTGCGCTCGAAGATCGAAAGCACCAGGGTGTTGGTGATGCCGATGAGGGCGATGATGACCGCCAGGGCGAGCAGGGCGTTGAACATCACCAGGAAGGTGTTCACCTGGTCTTCCTGCGATCTGCGGTACTCGGCCTGGTCGCGCACCGTCACGTTCGGGTAGTCGGCGACGGCGGCGTCGAGGGCTTGGCGCGCCGTGTCCTGCGACACGCCGGCGGCGGTCTTCACCGCGAGCACGAAGTCGGTGTCGCTGCCGTACCCGGCGAAGTTCTGCTCGTAGAAGTCGAGCCCGATCAGGAACGGGGCTTGCACCACGTTCTGTTCGCCGTAGATGCCGCTGATCGGGACCTCTTGGAGTCCGGTGGCGTTGAAGCCCATCGGAACCCGATCGCCCACCGTCCAACCCTGATCGCTGGCGATGCCTTCGTACACGAAGACGCCGCCGGCGGCGAGGTCGGCGAGACTGCCTTGCTGGACGTCGAGGAAGATGGTCTGGTCGGCGCTGGTGGCGTCGATGCCCATCAGCATCTCCTCGGTCCCGTTCCAGTCCCAGAAGCCCATACGCAGGTTGGTGACGGCGGCGAAGTCGGGGTTGTCGCGCAGCGTGGCGCCGAGGTCCGGGCTGAAGCCGCCGGCGAACCCGTCGACGCTGAGGACGTAGTCGGCGCGCAGACCCCGCTCGATGGCGGCTCCGGTGGAGGCCTTGATCGAGTCGCCGAGCACGAAGAAGAAGGCGACGAGTGCCAGGCCGATCATGAGCGCCGACGCCGTGGTGGCGGTGCGCCGCGGCTTGCGGATCGAATTGTCGACCGCCAGCGTCCCCGTGACCCGGTCCATCTTCTTGAGCGGCAGCCCCATGGCGGAAGCGATCGGCTTGACCACCGTCGAACTCAGCATCGAGACCGCCAGGAACACGATCAGTGACCCGATCCCGACCAGGGCGAGTTCGTTGAGCGGTCCGAACTCCTTCCCGGCGAGGCCGAACCCGATGAGAACGGCGCCGACCACCAGCGAGACCAACCCGGCCATGATGCGCTTGCGGGGGGACATGCGGAGCCGGACGTCGGTGTCGCGCAGGGCGGCCACCGGCGGGATGCGGGCGGCCCGGATCGCGGGGAGCACCGCGGCGCCCACCGTGACCAGGATGCCCACCACCAGGGAAATGATGATGGTGCGGACCGCCAGTGGGGCGGTGCTCGACGGCATGTCGAAGCCGATCCCGTTCATGATGGAGGTGAGCCCGCCGGCGACGAGGAACCCGAAGCCGATGCCCACCACCGAGGCGATGAGCGCCACCAGTAGCGCCTCGATCACCACCATCCACACCACCTGGGATCCGGTGGCGCCGACGGCCCGCAAGAGGGCGAGTTCTTTCTGCCGTTGCCGCACGATGATGCGGAACGTGTTCTGGATGATGAATGAGGCGACGAAGATCGCCACCAGGGCGAAGACGAGCAGCGCGGTGCGCAAGAAGCCGAGCGACTCCTGGAGCTGGGAGGACGCGTCGGCAGCCTGGTCGGTGGCGGTGATGGCGTCGATGCCCTGCGGGAGAACCTTGGCGATCCGGTCACGGAGGACGGTCGAGTCGACGCCGTCGTCGCCGACCACGGTGATCGAGCTCAGCTTTCCCTCGAGGCCAAACAGGGTCTGGGCCTCGGCTTCGGTGAATGCCGAATAGGTGGCACCCGCCACATTGTCGCTCTCGCCGAATCCGACGATCCCGACGAGCTGGAACTGCCCGACGCCACCGGAGGTCTGGATGGTGACCTCGTCGCCAACCTGCAGATCGTGCTTGGAGGCGGTGGCGGCGTCGATCGCGACCTCGCCGGCGGTCTCGGGGCCACGACCCGCCCGGAGTTCGGCGTTCCCGGCGAGGCGGGGATCGTCGGGCCAGGAGCCACCGAGGGTCGGCGGTCCCGTCGGGACGATGGCATCTCCGTTCTTGTCGTAGATCACGGCGAAGCCGTCGACGTTGCCGCCGGCGACGGCGACGCCGGGGACCGCCCGGACCGTCTCCAGGACCTGCTCGTCGAACGGGGGCGGTCCCTGGTAACCGGAGGTGAAGTCGGTGTGGGACTGGACGATGACGTCCTGCCCGGCGTAGACGTTGTCGAACAGGTCGGTGAACGTGTGGTTGATGGTGTCGGTGAAGATGTAGGTACCGGCGATGAAGCCGACACCGATCATGACCGAGAGGGCAGTCGAGACCAGCCTGAGCTTGTGGCCCATGATGCCCTTGAGCGTTGTCTTCAACATGGCGTCAGGCTCCGAAGCTCTTCATGCGGTCCAGGACCGCGTCGGAGGTGGGCTCGAGCATCTCGTCGACGATCTGACCGTCGTCGAGGAACACGATGCGGTCGGCGTAGCTGGCGACGACCGGATCGTGGGTCACCATGACGATGGTCTGCCCGAACTCCTTGACGGCGCGTCGCATGAAGCTGAGCAGCTCCCCGCTCGCCTTCGAGTCGAGGTTGCCGCTCGGCTCGTCGGCGAACACGATCTCGGGCTGTGAAACGAGGGCTCGAGCCGCCGCCACCCGCTGTTGCTGCCCGCCGGACAGCTCGGTGGGCCGGTGGCCGAGGCGCTCCGACAGCCCGATGGTGGCGATCACCTGGTCGTACCAGGCGACATTCGGCTTCTCCCCGGCGATCGACAGCGGGAGCAGGATGTTCTCGCGGGCGTTGAGGGTGGGGATCAGGTTGAACGCCTGGAACACGAATCCGACCTTGCGGCGCCGCAGCAGGGTGAGTTCCCGGTCGCTGAGCGACCCCAACTCGACGTCGCCGATGTAGACCTTGCCGTCGGTGAGGGTGTCGAGGCCGGCGATGCAGTGCAGCAGCGTCGACTTCCCGGAGCCGGACGGTCCCATGATGGCGGTGAAGCGGCCCCGTTCGAAGCCGACCGTGACACCGCGCAGGGCGTGGACCTGGGCATCACCCTTGCCGTAGACCTTGGAGCCCCCTTCCATGCGGGCGGCGACGCTGGTGACGGTCGCGGGAGTTGGTGTCGTCATGTGCTTTCCCCTTCGGTCAGTGGATTTCGTCAAGATACGAGACGAGGTGTGCCGTGTCGTCCCCCGCCCGATTGATATCCGGGTCGTTCCCGGGGAGGAGGCGCCTGTGTCGGTCGGCTCCGTTGCCGGGAACGACGAGGCCCGACTCGTAGGCCATCACCACCGCCTGGACCCGGTCCCGCAGGTCGAGCTTGGTGAGGATGTGCGAGATGTGCGTCTTCACCGTGGAGGACGGTATGTGGTGGTTGTGTCGTTCATCATGGAGCCAGCATGCGCCCTGGCGATCCCCCAGGGTATCGGGGATCACCCGGCGCCGACCCTGAGACGGGGGTACCGATCTCCGGGTGACTCCCGGTTGTCGCCACAGGCCGGTGAGGGCCTCGCGGCCCTCCTCCTCCACCGCCTCGGGCGCGGTCGTTGCTTTGGCAGGATCACGGTCCTGCACCATCGCCATCACCGTGGTCGGGTAGCGCCTGCGCCGCGTCAGCGGCAGGGTCGCACCGAGGATGAGGAGGATAAGCCAGACGTCGGGTCGCCGCAGCGAAGGGTCGAGGGTCTCTCCCGCGTGGGCGGTGAGGCCGGTGAGCGTCAG
>CAZQUB010000004.1:2755-42850 GCA_964596225.1 uncultured Acidimicrobiaceae bacterium | reverse complement strand
CACCCACGTCCCCACCGGCACCGAGTACTGGTTCGACCTCACGCCGCAGTGAGCGCATGAACCTGATCCGTTGACAATCGGTAGCGGTTGACGTAGTGCCGGCTCAGGCCCGAGCCCTCCCGGTACGTGCCCGGTTCGTACCCGTGGTCGAACAGGGCGCTGTCGAGACGGCCCCCCGATTCCGCCGCGCGGGGCCCCGAAGAGGTGGAGCGTCACCCCCCTGCTCCCCCACCGGCCGGTGCGCAAGGGTTGAGGAGTCCTTCGCAAGATGCGCGAAGCGCTTCGCCTCGTCTGGGCATACGGTGGCGTCACGCAGCCGTCCGAGCTGCCCGATCAGGAGGCCGCACCATGCCCGCTCCCCCATTCAGCGTCAACCCCATCGGCCGCGTCGTCATCGATGGAAACGGACACTCACTCGAGATTGACGAGGCCTACCGACCGGCTCTCACGGAGTTGGGCGGCTTCAGCCACGTCAACGTCCTGTGGTGGTGCCATCATCTCGACCAGCCGGCATTCCGGGAGATGACGATCGCCGAGAAGCCGTACAAGGAGGGCCCCGAGCAGGTCGGTATCTTCGCCACGCGATCGCCGGCACGACCCAACCCGATCGCTCTCACTGCCACCCCGATCATCTCGCTCGACGCCGATAGCGGCGTCGTCCAGATTGCCTTCATCGACGCCGACGACGGGACTCCGATCCTCGACCTGAAGCCGTACCTGCCCTGCGCTGACCGCATCCGTGACGCTCACAGCCCGCAATGGTGCGCCGAGTGGCCCCAGTGGTACGAGGATTCCGGGTCGTTCGACTGGGGATCCGTGTTCGAGAACGCTCAGTAGCGCCGCAGAGGCCGCACGGGCAGGCAGATGTCGACGGCCTCCTTGCCCGGGGTGCTCGCCGCGCGGCCCACGAAGTAGCGCTCGTACGGATAGCCGTCGTCGGGCTCGTACCCGCTGTCGGGCAGCCAGCCGCCAGTGAGCGCACGCCAGGCCTCTCCGTAGTCCTTCTCGCCCAGTTCGAAGTGGCCGACCGCGTAGCTTCCGCCCTCGACCCGCATGCGGCCGATCTCGCCTGAGGCCGGAGTGTCCTCGGGAACGTTGAGGCAGGCACTCACCCGAAGCTTCGCGTCATCAGTGATGATGGGGTCGTCGTGGCACACGGTGAGCACCCAGGTTCCGGATGTCACCAAGCCCCTGGGCTGGGCCCACGTCATGAGGCGATTGAAGGCGTCGGCGAAGACCTCGCCCATTCCCTGGTAGCGGCCGGTGTGACGGACGTACGCCAGCTCCAGGTCCGGCAGCCGCTCGACGGTCACGGTTGCCGTTCCCAAGGTGCCACACCGGACGCTCCAAGTGATACGCCCCGATTGGGGATTCATGAGCGTGCCGATGATCCCGAAGCTCTCGTCGAGAACGCCCATGGTGCCGAGCGTGTCGCGAATGCTCTCCCCCGGCGCCTTCTCATACTCCTCGTAGCCACCATTCCTCCACTCGGTCGCGCTCATGCCGAAGGCATCCCGAAAGGCGCGGGCGAACGACGAAGGGCTGGTGAACCCGCATCCGGCCGCGATCTCGGTCACCCTCCGCTGCGGATACTGCGGAAGCTGCGTCGCCGCACGCTCGATGCGGATCCGTGTAATGAACCGACTCAGCGTCTCCCCCGTCAGGGCGCTGAACACCCGATGAAAGTGGTAGGGCGAGAAATGGGCCACCTCGGCCAACTTGTCGAGCGTCAGCTCTTCGGCGAGATGCCGTTCGACGTAGTCGACGACGGCGTTGACACGCTCGACATAGATGTGGCGGCGCGCGCTGCTCTCGACACGCCGAACCATCTGGTCATCCGCCATCATGCTCCTGCCCGAGCCACCGGGAGGATACCGACCTCTGAGCTCGGCAACGTGAAGAGCGACCAGCAAGCGCTGGCAGCCGGTCTCGCCAGTCTCGCCCAGGCGCTCGAGAAGTGAGGTAGCTCCATGGTGGTTGTTCACCGCCCTCGTCTACATCGCCCCGGACGACGAGGCCACGGTGCTCGATTCGGCGGCGATCCTGCTCCGGGTCACCCACCTCCCCACCGGCACCCAATACTGGTTCGACCTCACGCCGCCGTGAGCCGAGGCCGCCGGTGGTAGTTGACAAAGGGTAGCGGTTGACGTACGGTTGCAGGGCGAGACCAAGGAGTTCACCGTGACCGTCGCCGCCTCCCTCACCACGCTGCCACCGGCCAAGGCCGCCGAGGCGCTCGTCAACGAGGGTGCCGCCGATGCCGACTGGCTCGACGCCTTCGCCGACGCCCTCGAGCAGCGCCGCAGCGCCAAGGCCTTCGCACGCGTCCTGCGGGTGTGGGGGCTGAGCCAGGCCGAGGCGGGACGCCGCCTCGGAGTGAGCCGTCAGGCCATCGGCAAGTGGCTGACCGGCGGGGTGCCGGTCGATCGGGAGCCCACCGTCGCCGACCTGGCCGCCGCCACCGACGTGCTCGTCCACTATCTCCAACGCGACCGGATCCCGGCGGTGGTGCAGCGTCCCATCCCCGCTCACGACGGCGCCTCCCTCCTCGATCTCATCTCCGAGGGCCGCCACCGGGACGTCCTCGAGACCTGCCGCGCCATGTTCGACTTCCGCCAGGTCCACGTGTGAGGACCGAATCACTGCCGGACGGCCACGAATGGCTCCGCGTCGCCGACCGCAGATGGCGTGATCCACTCGATCCCGGCTACGCCGCCGCCCGGGGCGGTCGCTGGAACCCGCCGGACAGCTTTCCCACCCTCTACCTCAACGAGGACGTCACCACCGCCCGCGCCAACCTGCGAGCGTTCGTCGCCGACTGGCCGTACGAACCGGAGGATCTCCGCAACGACACCGGCCCGGTCTTGGTGGGTGCGACCCTGCCGCGCCGCCAGCGGGTGGCCGACGTCCACTCCCCCGCCGGGGTGGCCGCCGCCGGGCTTCCCGCCGGCTACCCGCGCCACGATGACGGAACGCTCGTGCCACGGGAACGGTGCCAGCCGATCGGGGCGGAGGCGAAGGAAGCCGGGCTGCGCGGTGTCCACGCCCGCTCCGCCGCCGTGCCCACCGGCGACGGCCGTGAGCTGGCGTGGTTCCCGGCGACGGTGCGGAGTCGGGCCTCCCGCACGCGCACCATGCGCTTCGCCGACTGGTACTGGGCCTCGTAGCCCGCCTACGGGACGATCAACTCAGCATCGGGATCGGTCACCGGCTCCACATCCAACAGGTCGAAGTCTTGGGCCCCTATCCACTCGGACCGGGGCCTCGGGTGCTCGACCCGATCCACCAACTCGTCCATGCTGACCGCATCGGCGTCGCTGCGCCGCAGCGCCGGATCGGCCGCCATCTCCGCATAGTGCTGCGCCTCGATCACGCTGTAGAGGCGCACCATCACCCCCGGCTCCGCCTCGATGTACGTCGCCTGGTCCACGACGTAGAGCAGCTCTCGCTTCGATCCGTCGGGGAACGAGATCTCGAAGAACTGCGCACACACGAACACCGACGCACCTTCCAGCGCGGGATCGATCGCCTCATAGGTCGGAATCGCCACCTCGTACCTGACCAGCAACGGCTCGTCGGAGACCACCGACCGGGTATCGACCAACACCCGATCCACCGCCACCGTCACCTCCTGCCACTCTCTCAGAGGGTGAACGCTCCTGTCAGCACTGCTGTAGTCGGGTTCGAGCTTCCCGTTCGACGTGCTCCACTTCGTCACCGGATCAACGCCGACGATCCGCCCCGTCACCACCACATCGGCATCCTTGACCAGAGCATCGAACGGGTACGGCACCGAATCCACCATCAACACCGGTCTCCCCACCGGCTCCGCCACCGTCGTCGATACACCCACCGCAGCCGCCTCCCGCTCGGTGTCCCCCGCCCTGGAGGCCTCCCCCGTTCCACAGCCGGCCACGACCGTCGCCACAAGACACGCGGCCAGCACCGCGGCGGCGGTCGCTCTCCCCGCCTCGGGGGGCGAGTCTCTCCGAACTCGGTGCGTCAAGAGACCCCCTTTGCCTCCAGCCGACCTCGCCGGGTGGGCCCCGCCAGCATCTCACATCTGCCACGTCCTGGCAATCGGGTGTGACCCTGCGGCACGGCGCGTCGGTGTCTCCCGTGGCGGATCGGCCCCGCCCTGCGGTGCCACTGGCAGGGCCCGATCCCAATAGCCACAATGCCTCCAGGAGTCGGCAGCGGAGAAGGGGTGCACAATGAAAGCCGGCAAGATCATCGTCGGGATCCTGAGCGGACTCATCGCGATCGTGGCCATGGGCCTCATCGTCGGCGGCATCGCATTGAGCTGGGCATACGGGACCCAGCGCGACGCCAACGGGTTCCTCACCAGTCCCGACTACGGCCTCGCCACGTCCGGATACGCCCTCGTCTCGGGCGACGTCGACCTGGCGTCACACCCGGGCGACTGGTGGCCGTCGGGACTGGCCGACGTCAGCTTCGACGTGCAATCCAACCAAGGCAACGACGTGTTCGTCGGGATCGGACCGTCTGATGACGTCGATGCCTACCTCGGGACCGTCGCCCGCAGCGAGGTGACCCGCCTCGGGGTGCGTGGCAGCGACGTCTCGTACCGCCAGCTCGACGGCGGTGCGCCCGCCGCCCCACCGGGGGACGAGACCTTCTGGGTCGCCTCCAGTGCCGGTGCCGGGATGCAGCGTCTCACCTGGGACGTCGACCAGGGCAGCTGGAGCGTCGTCGTGATGAACGCCGACGGCTCCGCCTCCGTCGACATCGACCTCGAGGCCGGGGTCCGCATCAGCATCCTGCTCGGTGTCGCCATCGCCATGATCATCGGTGGCCTCCTCGTCGGCGCCGCCGCGACCTTCGCACTGGTGTGGGCCACCCGCCCCGCCAAGGCCGCCCAGCCGGAGACGGCCGCCGAGGCGGCCGCCATGGCCGCGGCGCCGATCACCCCGGCGCACGCCGGTCCCTACCCGGTGACGCTGGAAGGAGCGATCGACCCGGCGGTGAGTCGCGGGATGTGGCTCATCAAATGGTTCCTGGCGATCCCCCACTACATCGTGCTGGCGTTCCTGTGGGTGGCGTTCGTGCTGCTGTCGATCGTCGCCTTCTTCTCGATCCTCTTCACCGGGCGTTACCCGCGAGGGATCTTCGACTTCAACGTCGGGGTGCTGCGGTGGGGATGGCGGGTCGGCTTCTACACGTTCAGTGCCGCTGCCACCGACGCGTACCCGCCGTTCTCGCTGGAGGAGACCGACTACCCGGCCCACTTCGACGTCGCCTACCCCGAGCAGCTGTCGCGGGGGCTCGTTCTGGTGAAGTGGTGGCTGCTCGCCATCCCCCACTACATCATCGTCGGCATCTTCACCAGCGGCCTGGTGTGGTGGACGACCAGTCTCGGCGGAGGGGGCCGGGTGCTCGAGTTCGGCGGTGGCCTCATCGGGCTCCTCACCCTGATCGCGGTGATCATGCTCCTGTTCACCGGCCGCTACCCGAAGGGGATCTTCGACCTGCTCATGGGCCTCAACCGGTGGACGTTCCGGGTGGCGGCTTACGCCTCGCTGATGCGGGACGAGTACCCGCCGTTCCGGCTCGACCTCGGCGGTCGGGAGTCCGTCGAGGGCGTCTCACCGACGGCGGGTGGCGAACCGACGGAGGCTCCGCCGCCGGCGCCCTGACCTTTCATCCATGCGGACCGGCCGGCGCGGGAGCGTGCCGGCCGGTCTCCGCGCCGTTCGCGTTCTCGGGCGGCGGTCGCGGGGGCAGTTCCTGCGCCAGGTCGCGCCCAACTCGAAGTCGCTCCTGCATGCTCGAGGGAAGCCCGGTCTCCCCGAGCCACCCGGCAGCGCCCCTCCCTGTCCTCCCGGGTGTCTCAGGTTCTGCCGGCCAGCTTGTCGAGGGCCTGCCACAGCCGGCGCCGCTCCTCCGGGGTCTCGACCGTCCTGCGCAGCCGGTGGGTCGGCCGGGGACGCCGGTCGAGCCAGAACCGTCCGCTGCTCTCGGCGGCCTCCTGCGCGGCGGCGAGCCAGACGATGGTGTCGGCCCCCTGCTCCGGGGTGCGTAACAGCGGTTTGGTGAGCCTGCGGAAGGTCGGCAGTGCTCGTGCCACCCCCGGAGTGTCGACCCAACCCGGGTGCATGGCGTGCACCACGACACCGGAACCGGCGAGGCGCTCCGCCCACAGCTCGGTCAGGATCACCAAACCGCGCTTGGCCCGCGCATAGGCAGCCGCTCCCCTGTAACCGCCTTGCTCACTCTGGAGGTCGTCGACCCGGATTCGCTGGGTGTACATGCCACCCGAGGAGACGTTCACGACGCGGGACGGGGCCGAGGCCTCGAGGCGAGGGAGCAGCAGGTTGGTGAGCAGAAACGGGCCGAGCAGGTCGGTCGCCATGGTCAGCTCGTTGCCTTCGGAGGTCTCGGCGCGATCCGGGAACAGCGCTCCGGCGTTGTTGACGAGCACGTGGATCTCCGGTTCCCCCGCCAGCAGGGCAACCGCGAGGCCCTCCACCTGCCGTGTCTCCGACAGGTCGGCGACGTAGGCCGCCACGTCCACGTTGCCGGTGGCAGCGACGATCTCGGTGCGTGCGGTCTCGACCCGCGAGGCGGACCGTCCCACCAGGCGGACCGCGGCGCCCAGTCCGGCGAGTCGCTCGGCGGCCACCCGGCCCAATCCGGAGGTGGCGCCGGTGATCACCACGACCCTCCCCCGCAGCGATGGCATGTCGTGATCCCAGGCCCTGTTGCGCAAGGCGTAGCCGATGTTGCTGAAGCTCCCCACGACCGTGCGATCGAGGAGATCGTCGAGCCAGGCCCTCACCCGGGATCCCCTCCCGCCTGCGACGAGGAGGTGCCGGGCTCCAGCGCCGCCGCCAGGCCCTCCACGGCCCGCCGCCCGACGCCCCGGACCGCTCTCCCCATCAGGGGCGCGACGAACCGCAAAATCCCCTTGAACGTCAGTTCGGCCGAATAGGTGATGACGGTGCCCTCGGACGTCTCGGCGAACGTGATCTCGTCGATCGCCGTCAGCGGGGCCCCCTCACCGACCAGCACGACGCGAGACGGTGAGACGTAGTCGGTGATGGTGTACACCATCGGGATCCGGCGGGCTCCGAAGGCCACCAGCAGCTCGAAGCGGGTTCCCCAACCGACCGGGCCGTCCCCGATCTTGCGCGATTCGGCCACCCCAGGATCCCAGTCCTGGATGTTGCCGAAGTCGGCGGCATAGGAGAAGGCATCGTCGATCGGGGCCGGTGTGACGATCCGCTCGTGCAATCTGATCATGGGGGTGTCTCCTGGTCTTCGCTCGGGACGTCTACGGAGCCGGGCGCAGGTTCGGATCATCACGTTTCACGGCACCGCCGCGGCGGGCGAAGACCCATTGCCCGACGTCGATGCGGCCCATGCGGAACCCGGCCTCACACAGCGACAGGTAGAGGTTCCACATGCGGTGGAAACGCTCGTCGAGATGGTGCTCAGACGCCAGCTCCGGCCAGGCCACCTCGAAACGGTCCCGCCACGTGGCGAGGGTGCGGGCGTAATCGAGACCGAAGGTTTCCACCTGCTCGATCTGCAGCCCGGCCTGGGCGGCGAGGCGCCGCATCACCTTCGGGGCGGGGAGCTGGCCTCCCGGGAAGACGTACTGCTGGATGAAGTCGGCCCGGCGCCGGTAGCGGGCCCAGGCCCGGTCCTCGATGGTGATCGCCTGCATCACGGCGACACCACCGGGCCGCAGGCATCGCGCCATGGCGGCGAACAGCTCCGGCCACCGGGTCTCGTCGATCGATTCGATCATCTCGATGGAGACCACCGCGTCGAACTCGCCGTCGACCTCCCGGAAGTCGGCCAGCCGGATCTCGACGGCGCCGGCAAGTCCTCGTGCCGCAATGCGCTTCCCGGCGGAGGCGGCGTGCTCCTCGGCAACCGTGACGGCCACCACCTCACAGCCGCGTCGCTCCGCGGCGTACTCGGCGAACCCGCCCCATCCGCATCCGATGTCGAGCACCCTCATGCCGGGCTCGAGCCGGACGTGGTCGGCAATCGTCCGGTACTTGTTGATCTGGGCGTCGACGAGGGCCTGGCCGGGATGGGCGAATCTCGCCGAGGAGTAGGTCATGGTGTCGTCGAGCCAGGCGGCGTAGAAGTCGTTGCCGAGGTTGTAGTGGTCGTCGATCGTCACCACCCGGGGATGGCGGCGCTCGGGCCGGATCCTCTGCCACAGGCCCCGGACAGGGCCGGTCAGCCGTGCCAGCGGGTGCGAGAACCACGATTCCCGGTTGGCCACGGCCCACCGCATCAGCGTCGGGAGGTCGGGCACGTCGACCCTGCCGTCCATGTGGGCCTCGGCGAAGCCGAGCACGCCCCGGCGCAGAACGTCGGAGAGCGCCGAGTAGTCCCGCAGCACGAGATCCGCCTCCGGCGCTCCGTGCCCCACCGCCACCCGTGCACCACCCGGCAGGGTGACGTGGAGCGTCCCGGCCCGGACGAGGACGCCGAGCACACCGACACCGAACCGTTCGACGACCTTCATGTCATGGCGCTCCCGGTCGCCACCACTGAAATGCTATCCGCCGGAGGCGCCGGACGGTGGTGGTATTTGGCTCCCTTCAGCCAGAGGCGCAGCGCCTGCCAGTGGATGCCGCCGATCACCTTGAGCGTCAAGAGAGGGTGGGTGAGGAACAGCGTGGCCAGGTTCCGGTCGGTGAGCGGCAGCCTGGAGAGCCGCAGCCCGGCACGAAAGAAGGTGTCGCCTGCGACGTCGGCCTGCTCGATGGCGACGGCCAGCCGGTCTCCGGGTTCCGTGATCGTGAACCGGTAGGTCTCGTCCATGTCGTTGAACGGGGAGACGTGCAGCTCCTTGTCGAAGCGATGCGTCATGGCTCCGTCCCCCACGGGAACGACGTAGGTGTGGCGGTCGCCGAAGGTGTTGCGCACCTCGTGGAGCACGGCGCGCAGCTCTCCCCCCGGGCCGTGGCAGTACCAGACGCTGAGCGGGTTGAAGACGTAGCCGAGGATCCTCGGGAACGCCAGCAACCGTATCCGTCCCCCCTCCAGGTCGACACCCGCCGCCGCCAGCACCCGCTCGACCCAGGGCCGGAGCGCGCTGCCGTCGGCAGGCCCGTGATCGGCGCGGTCGAAGCCGAAGAGGTTGAAGCGCCCCACCGAGAAGAACCTGAGGTCGTTGTCGATGTCATCCAGCTCGTCGAGGTCGAACAGGCCGTAGAAGACGCGGTACTCGAAGTCGTGGTGGAAGGGACGAAGCCGGGTGTGGCGCACCGTTCCCCGGTACAGGGCCGATGCCCGGGAGGTCACGGCTCTGCCCTCGCTTGAACAACTGCCGCCGCCGAGCTGACCGGCTTGAAGGTGCCGTGCCACGGAGCAGGGCTCCCCAGGGCCGCCGCGACGTCGAGGCCCGACTGCAGCCCGTCCTCGTGGAATCCGTAGCCGAGGTAGGCCCCGGCGAACCACGTGTTGCCGGCGCCCTGGATGCCGGCGAGTCCCCGCTGAGCCGCCATCGTGTCCCGGTCGAACTGGGGATGGGCGTACTCGAACCGGCCGTGGACGAGATCCGGGTTCGGTTCCCGTGTCGGGTTGAGCGAGACGAAGAGGGGGAGCTCCGGCCCGAGGTTCTGGAGGAGGTTCATCCAGTAGGTGACCGACACCGTCGACGACTCGCGGTCCTCGCTACGGGCCATGGCGTTCCAGCTCGACCACACCCTCTTGGTGCGGGGCATCAGCTCCGCATCGCTATGGAGCACCGCGACGTTCGGCTGATACCGGATCGCCCCGAGCAGGGCCCGCTCCTCGCCGGAGGCGCCGTCGCCGAGGATCCGCAGCGCCTGGTCCGAATGGGTGGCAAGCACGAGGTGATCGAAGTGCTCCGAGCCGCGCCGTGTCTCGACCACGACCCCCGCGCCGGTACGGACCACCCGGGTCACCGGGGTCGCCAGCCGGATGCGGTCCACGAACGGCGCGGTCAGTCGCCGCACGTAGCTCCGGCTCCCGCCCGACACCGTGCGCCATGAGGGACGGCCGGCGATCTCGATGAGTCCGTGGTTGGAGAGGAATCGCAGGATCGGTCCTGCCGGGAAGCGGCGCATCTCGTCGCGTCGGGCCGACCAGATCGCTCCCGTCATCGGGAGCAGGTAGTCCTCGAGGAACCCCTGTGAGAAGCCGTGGCGGCGCAGGAGGTCGTCGATCGTGTCGTCGTCTCCGGGCGCCAGCCGTGATCCGACCCGGCGGAAGCGGTCGATGTCGAGCAGCATCCTCCGGAACCGGGGCCGCAGCAGGTTCCCCGGTCGTGCCAGGATGCCCCGCAGGCTCGCCCCATACTCGAACCGGCGATCGAGCGAGAACGAGAAGGACATGTTGCTCGGTTCGGTGGGAACGTCGAGGGCGGAGAAGAGCCGCGTCAGGTTCGGGTAGGTGACCTCGTTGTACACGATGAAGCCGGTGTCGACCGGGACGGCCCCACTGCCGGTCTCGACCTCGACGGTGTGCGAGTGACCCCCGGCGCGCCGATCCGCCTCGAACACGACGATGTCGTGGTCGCGGTGCAGGGCCCAGGCGGCTCCCAACCCGGAGATGCCCGATCCAACGATGGCGATGCGGTTCCTCATCGCCCATCATTCGGAGCGGACCCGGCCACCGGATGACGGTTCGAGGCGGTTTCGGTGCCGGGGCGGCGTTCGTCCCATCCGCCGGTGCCTCGTCATGTGGGATAGTGCCTCAGGAACACGAGGAAGGAAGCCGTTCGATGTACCAGCCCGATCCCGAGCGCTACGACACCATGACCTACGCCCGCTGCGGCCGCAGCGGACTCGACCTGCCCCGCATCTCGCTCGGTCTGTGGCAGAACTTCGGTGGTGACGGCCTGTCGGAGCGCGCCCGCGAGATGATCCTCAACGCCTTCGACCACGGCATCACCCACTTCGACTTCGGCAACAACTACGGGCCCCCTCCCGGTTCGGCCGAACGCAACTTCGGGACTCTGCTGGCCGCCGATCTCGCCCCCTACCGGGACGAGCTCGTCATCTCCACCAAGGCCGGCTACGACATGTGGGAGGGCCCCTACGGCAACTGGGGCTCCCGCAAGTACCTCCTCGCCAGCCTCGACCAGAGCCTGCGGCGCCTCGGGCTCGACTACGTCGACATCTTCTACTCCCACCGCTACGACCCGGCCACCCCGTTGGAAGAGACCATGGGGGCACTCGCCACCGCCATCCATCAGGGCAAGGCGCTCTATGTGGGCATCTCTTCCTACGGCCCCGCCAAGACCCGCGAAGCGGTGTCGATCCTCGGCGACCTCGGCGTTCCGTGCCTCATCCACCAGCCTTCCTACTCGATGCTCAACCGCTGGGTCGAAGACGGGCTCCTCGACGTGCTCGAACACGAGGGGATCGGCTGCATCGCCTTCTCTCCCCTCGCCCAAGGACTCCTCACCGACAAGTACCTCGACGGGCTCCCCGAGACCTCGCGGGCCGCCGAGGACGGAAGCTTCAGGCAGGGGTTTCTCACCGAGCAGAACATCGCCAACGTGCGGGCCCTCAACCAGATCGCCCAGCGGCGCGGCCAGACCCTCGCCCAGATGGCCATCGCCTGGGTGCTGCGCGACCCGCGGATCACCTCGGCCCTCGTCGGCGCCAGCCGCTGGTCGCAGATCGAAGACAGCCTCCACGCCCTCGACAACCTCGCCTTCACCGACGAGGAACTGGCCGAGATCGACCGCTACGCGGTCGAGGGTGGCGTCAACCTGTGGGCGCAATCCAGCGACGCCGGCTGAACCTCACGCCGCCTTCACCCCCACACCCGGACCATCCCCCGGATGGCCCTGTACGCATATCCCCACCGGTGATATGTTCGGCGCATCAGGGGAGTATCCCCAACGAGCGCAGTCGTCAGGACGGCCGTCAGGCCCGGCGGCGCTGGCCCTCCAGGGCGGGAGAGACCGAAGCAGTGTGAAGGCTCTCGTCTGACAGGAGGACGACATGGTCACCAGGATCGCACCCTTCGCTCCCCACACCTTGGGGACTCTCATCGAGGCTTTGGAGGCTCGCCGGGCCGCGGTCACCCGCTGCCTCGAGGATCTGAGGGCCGAGATCGCCGAGGCGCTCGATCGCCGCGATGTGAGCGACCTGTTCGACGACGACGAACCCGTCGCCGACATCGACGCCGAGTGCTGCCTGCTGCTCGCCGAACGGGCCGACGAAGCGCTCCGCGAGATCGAGGATGCCCTCGGCCGGGTCGCCACCGGCTGCTACGGGTACTGCGTCGACTGCGGCGACCGCATCCCGCTCGAGCGGCTCCGCGGCCTGCCGGCCACCGCTACCTGCATCGCCTGCAGCCGCCGCCGGGGGTGACCCTCACCCGCTGGTGATCCCCCGGTTCACTCCAGGGTCGAGCTGCTCACCTGGGGTGGTCCCGAGCCGAGGTAGAAGATGCCCGGATAGCCTCTCGTTTCGAAGCCGTCGCTCGGGTTGTCGCTCAGGGTCGAGTGCTGGATGACGAGGTGGCCGGTGCGGTCGTTGCTGACGAAGAAGATGGCGCCGCCGCCCTCGTTGGCGTGGTTGTGCTCGATGAGAGTGTCGAGCACGGTGAGGGTGAAGGTGTTGCCGTCGTTGTAGATGGCGCCGCCGCTCCCCCCGCCGGGGGTGCCGCCCTGGGCCGGGTTGGCGCCGTTGCCGATGGCGAGGTTGTGGCTGAAGACGCTGTTGATGACCGTGTACGACACACCGATGCTGGAGAGCCCTCCCCCGTTGGAGCAGACGTTGCCGTACCCGTCGGCGCCCCCGAACGTGCTGTTGACGACGTACACCGGGAGCCCGTGGTACTGGCTGAAGACCCGCACCGCGGCCCCGCCGACGTCGGGCCCGGAGTTGTCGCACACGTTCGAGAAGAACCGGGTGTTGACCAGCTTGAAGCGGCCGCCCCGCACCCAGATGGCGCCGCCGCCGTCCGGGTCGTCCCCCTTGGCGTTGCCGTCGGCGAACGTGATGTTTTGCACGGTGAGCCTGGGATGGTCCTGGTCCTGGCAATGCGAGGTGGTCCACACCTGGTCGGCGTCGCAGGTGTTCATGTAGAGGATGCGACGCTCCCCTCTTCCGCTGAGGGTGACCAGGCCGCCGCCGTCGATGACGATCTCGGGCCCGGTGTCGTTGAACACCTTGGCGGTCTCCGTCATCTCGATCGTCACCGGGTCGGGCCCGCAGTCGAACGTGATGATGCCGCCCTGCGCCACCGCGTTCACGACTGCCGCCGAGGTGCAGCTCCCGGGCGTGCCGTTGCCGATGACGGTGTCGGGATGGGAGGTGTCTTCGGTGCGGGCGCCCGAGGGGGGTGAGGTGTTGGCGTCCGGATTGCCGAACGACGGCTCGGTACGTGCCGGTGGCGTGAGCGGGGTCAGTCCGAGGCCGCGGGTGAGGAACACTGCCATCTGCTCGCGGGTGATCGGCGTGTCGGGGCAGTAGCGATCGTTGGCGGGCGGATTGCATCCCAGGGTGATGCCCGCGGTCGCGAGCTTCTCGATGTCGGCCTCGAATTCGGAGTGGTCGTCGTCGACGAAGCCCGGCGCGGTGTTGGCGGTGAGGTGGAGCGCTCGCACCAGGAACGCCGCCATCTGGCCCCGGGTCACCGGGTCGTCGGGGCAGAAGCGGTCGTTGCCAGGTGGATTGCAGCCCAAGGTGATCCGCGCCGTTGCGAGCTTCTCGATGTCGGTCTCGAAGATCGAGTCGTCGTCGTCGACGAACCCCGCCGCGGTGTTGGCGGTGAGACCCAGCGCTCGCACCAGGAACGCCGCCATCTGGCCCCGGGTCACCGGATCGTTGGGACAGAACTCGACCGGCCCGCAGCCGAGGGTGATGCCTGCCGCCGCGATCGCCTCGATCGACGGTTCGTAGGGAGACAGGTCGTCGTCGAGAAAGGTCCCGCCGGGGGGAAGCTCCGCCGCCTGGGCCGATCCGGCGACGGGCGCCACCGCCAGCGCCACCGTCACCAGCGCCATGACCACCGTGATCCGGGTCCGCATGCATCCCCTTCCGCAGGCTCCCTTGAGGCATCGGCGCCGTCGCGAAGATCTTGATCCTCCCGCCGGTTCAGGAGCTGGCACCACCCTGGTCACCGCTACGTCCCCGTCCTGTGGTAGACCGGTTCCGATCGACTCCACATCACCGAGGTGAAACGTGACTCTCCCCCCGACCGCGACAGGATCTGACGAGTACTCGGATTCGGTGACGATGGCGCGCCGCAAGAACATCGCCCTCATCGCCCACGACAGCCGCAAGGCCGACCTGCTCGGTTGGGCCGCCTTCAACCGAGACACACTCGCCCAGCACAGGCTCTTCGCCACCGGCACCACCGGCGGCCTCATCGCGTCGTCGCTCGGTCTCGAGGTGACCCGGTTCCGCAGCGGGCCGCTCGGCGGGGATCAGCAGATGGGGGCCCGCATCTCCGAGGGAGAGCTCGACATCGTCATCTTCTTCTGGGACCCCCTCCTCACCCAGCCCCATGACGTCGACATCAAGGCGCTGTTGCGGATCGCCGTGGTCTACAACCTGCCGATCGCCTGCAACCGCGCCACCGCCGATTTCCTGGTGTCGTCGCCGCTGATGGACTCCAGCTACGAGCGCCGCCTCATCGACTACGAGCACCGCATCCACCCCGATCGCGACCCGGCGGCCACCGGCTGAGCCCATTCCGGGGACAGCGCCCGGGAACCCGCGGGAGTCGCAGCGCCGTCCAAGCGGCAACTCGACACCGGGGGGACCCACATGAAGCGCACCTCCATCGCCGCATCACTCGTCCTGGCATTCGTGCTCACGCTGGTGGCGGCGGCCTGCAGTAGCAATGACGAGATGGCCGCACCCGACGTGACCGTCGCGGCCGCCGCCTATGCCGAGGAGCGGGGTCTGGCCATCGACGCCGGAAGCCCTCTCCCTGAGGCGCCGGCAGGCGAAGGGAGCGATCTCGACTCCGCCACCTCGACCGCCGCCGACGTGTCGATCGCTCTCGTCGCCGATGTCGGCCGCGACCTCATCTACCGGGCCGAGATGACGGTGGCGGTGACCGATGTCGCCCAGGCCTCCGCCGAGGCGCGGGGCATCGTCGCCGCGCTCGGCGGGTACCTCTACGGGGAGCAATCCGCCGGAGGGGCATCCCCGACGACCCTGCTCACGTTCAAGGTCCTCCCCGGCGACTTCGAAGACGCCCTCACCCGCTTCGCCGAGCTGGGCGAGGTGCGGGTGCAGAACGTCACCACCGAGGACGTCACCGAACGCGTCGTCGATCTCCAGAGCCGCATCAAGACCGCCGAGACGAGCGTGGCCCGGCTGCGTGACCTGCTCGAGAGCGCCACCGACCTCGAGGACGTCGCCCTCCTCGAAAGCCAGCTCCTCGACCGGGAGACCACGCTGGAGACGCTGCGCGGGCAGCTGCGCACCGTCCAGGATCAAGTCGCCCTCGCCACCATCGTCCTCAACCTCACCGAAGCCCTCAGTTCACCCCAGGTGCGACTCGAGGTGACGGCCTATGCCGGTCACGACTCCGGCACGTCTTGCCCCGAAGCCGGTTCGCTCCGCGTCGACGAGGGCAGCGACGTCACCCTCTGCTTCGACGTCGTGAACACCGGCGACGCTCCGCTCACCGGGCTCGAAGTCACCGACACCGTGCTCGACCTCGACCTCACCGACCTGGCCGTCGTCTACGGTGATCCCGCCGCCGTGCTGGAACCCGGGCAGGACCTGATGCTGGCTGCCGAGATCGTGGCCGACCGGGACCTCCGCACCCGCACCGAGGTGACCGCCACGCCGGTCGACCAGGACGGCGATCCGGTCAGCGGCCGCACCACCGACTCCACCGTCACGTTCGCCGTCGACACCGTCGACCCCGGTGGTCTCCCCGGCTTCGGCGACGGCCTCTCGGCGAGCTGGAGCATGCTGCGGACCGTTGGCGGAGCCATCGCCGTCTCGGCCGGGTGGCTGCTGCCGCTGGCGTGGATCTTCGTGCTCGTCGGGGCGGTGCTGTGGTGGCGTCGCCGCCGCAGCCGCCGGGACGGGTTCACCGACGGTGCCCCGTTGGACGGCGCCGCGTAGGAGTGTCCCGATCCGGGGCGTCGTCTCGGTAGAGTCACCGCCCATGGCCGACCACGTCATCATCCCCGCCCGGTTCAGCGGTCCGCCGCAGGCCGCCAACGGAGGCTACGCCTGCGGCACGGTGGCCCGGCTGTTGGGCGGCGGTGACGCCGAGGTCACCCTGCGCCGCCCCCTCCACCTCGACGTCCCGATCCCGGTCCTGCTCCACGGACCCGATCAGGTCGAGCTCCACGACGACGGGGCCCTCGCCGCCGAAGGCGTCGCCCGCACCGTCGATGCCCCGGTGCCCCCGCCGGTTGGTCTCGCCGCGGCGGAACTCGCCGCCACCGCCTACCGAGGATTCGAGCCCGGCGGCACCTACCCGTACTGCTTCGTGTGCGGCCCCGCCCGCCAGGACGGGTTGCGGATCTTCGCCGGGCCGGTGGACGGCACCGACCTGGTGGCCGCCCCGTGGGTGCCGGACGCCTCGGTCACCGATCCCGACGGCACCGTGCCACACGAGATCGTGTGGGCCTCCCTCGACTGCCCCTCCTTCTTCGCCGCGGCCGAATCCGGGGTGGTGGCGCTGCTGGGCCGCATGGCGGGACGCATCCACGCCGAGGTGCGCGGCCGGCAACCCCACGTGGTGGTCGCCATGCGGGTCGCGGTCGAGGGGCGCAAACGGATCGGCGCCTCCGCCCTCTATACCGCCGACGGCGAGCTGTGCGCCTCGTCGCTGGCGACGTGGATCACGATCGGGGAGGGCGGATTCCCGTCCCCGTGACCTGACGGCGTCGGGCCGGGTGCGTCCGGCTCAGAGGTACTTCTTCAGCCGGTACCTCGTGGCGATCTCGATCCGTCCCTCGGCCGGGAGGGACTCCATGTACTGGCGCCACCCCGGACACCAGCCGGCGTGCCAGCGCCACATCCGGCCCAGCAGCGACGTGGGGCGGTTGTCGTACTTGGCGCGGAACTCGCAGTCCGCGCACCGCATCGCTTCGGCCATGCTCATCGTTCTCCCGCGTTCGGAATCACATCAGGTCCTTGCGCTCCCCGGCGCGGACCGACGCCGCCACGATACAAGGAGCCCGCCGCCCGATGCTGTCGGACCTCCGACGCCCAGGACCGGCGGGCGCCCCCACGGTCTCGCCGGCTCAGGTGTGCATCTCGAGGACGTCGCCGTCGGCGACGACGTGCTCGGCCCCCACTTGCTGCCCATCGAAGTCTCCCCCACCCCACAGCCGGGCATAGCGGAACGAGGCGGCGACCTCCTTATGGACGAGACGGGCCACGTCGAGGACCGTCTCGCCCGCCCGCAGGCAGAAGGGGCGGCCCATGTCGGCGGGCCGGCCGGGGATCTTGGTATAGACCCGCACCACGCCGAGGTGCCGGAACAGCCACTCCCCCAACGACGCCAGCCCGCCGCCCGTGGTGGCCGACACGATCAGGGTCGGCAGGTCGAGGCCGGCGAGCTCGCAGAAGGTGGCGACCTCGCCCTCGGCGTCGTCCATCAGGTCACCTTTGGTGGCGACGAGCAGCGTGGGGAGGGTGACGGAGAACGGGTCGTGGTCCTCGAGGTCGTCGCCGTTCCGGGTGTCGACCGGCCAGCATCGCGTCAAGGTGACCTGGCGTTCCCCGAGGAGGGAGGGCACCGCGGCGACCTGCTCGACGCAGTCGGGGCGGGTGACGTCGACCACCAGCAGGCAGGCATCGGCCGGTTGGAGGGCGTTGGCGAGCCACGGCACCGGGTGCTCCGAGGAGACCGCGGGGAGATCGATGAGCTGGAAGGCGATGTCCTCGACCGGCATCATCCCCGGCTGCGGGAACTGGGTCGTGAAGGGATACGGTCCGGTGGCGGCGTGGGAGCCGGTGAGACGGTCGTGCAGGGCGGACTTCCCCGTGTTGGGCGGGCCCACCAGGGCGATCTGCCCTGCGCCTTCGGGACGGAACACGGTCTGCGGGCCGCCGCCCCCGGTCTTGCGGGGTGCCGACAGCTCCTGGGTGACCTCTTTGATCCGGGTCTTGATGTCGGCCTGGAGATGGTCGGTTCCCTTGTGCTTCGGGATCTCCCGCAGCATCTCACGCAGGCATTCGAGTTGCTCGGCGGGCTCACGCGCCCGCCGGTATGCCTTCTCCGCCGCCTTGTAGGCGGGCGTCAGGTTCGCCGGCATCGTGGACCTCGCAGCGTGTCATCCCCATGGTGCCACAGGCGGCTCACCCCGCCTCGGCGACACCGGCGGTCGTGTCCTGCCGCGGCCGCACGGGCACCCGACCGGTGTGCTCCACCACGACGTGGAGCAGCGCGAGGAGCCCGCCCACCGCCAGGAAGTAGGGAGCGAGCGCCGCCAGCGAGTACGCCTCGACGATCCGGCCCGCCAGCCACGGAATCACCGCCGCTCCCGCACCTCCGGCCGTGATCTGGTAGCCGATCACGTGGGGAGCCTTGGCGGCGCCGACCTTCTCCGGCGTCAACGCAACGAAAGTAGGGAACACGCTGGCGAAGCTGAAGCCGATCACCGCGAAGGCGACCATGCCGAGGCCGGCCGGGTTCCACCACAGCCAGCCGAGCCCGGCCAAGGCCCCGGCCATGGAGAGGTCGAGCACCCCGCGGGGGGTCACCCGGTCTCCGATCAGACCGAGGAGGAGACGGCCCCCGGTGAGTGCCCCCCAGAAGACCGACACCCAGATGCCCGCCGCCACCTCCGAGACGCCGCGACCTTCGACCAGGAACGAATAGGCCCACTGTCCGGTGCCGATCTCGAGGCCGGTGTAGACGAAGAAGATCGCCAGCAGCCCGGCCACCATCTGCCACCGCACCGGCCCGTGGCCGGGGTCCTTGCGGCTCTCGTGAGTCTGGCGCCACCGGCTGCGGGCCATCCACAGGAACCCGAGCAGGATCACCTCGTACCCGGCCACCATCCAGTATCCCCAGCGCCACGAGCGGTCGGCAGCCAGCACCGCCGTCATCAGCAGTGGCCCCATGGTGGCGCCCACCCCGAAGAAGGCGTGCATCATGTTCATGACGCGGACCCCGTGGTGGAGGGCGACGTAGGAGTTGAACGCTCCCTCCATGAGGCCCCCCGAGACACCGACCATCACCGCCGCCACCAGCACCATCCACCAGCTCCCGGCGGTGGCGTAGGCGCCGAGCGCCACGATCCCAATGCCCATGGCGGACACCAGGATGCGTCCCACCGCGAACCGGGCCCACACCCAGCCCGAGAGGAAGGTGGCGAAGCCGTACCCGATGGTCCCCACTGCCAGCACCACCCCGAGATCCGATACCGGCCGTCCCACGCTGAGGCGCAACGACGGCCAGCTGGTGCCGAGCAGCCCGACCGGCAACCCGAGCGTCATGAAGCACGCCAGGATCAACGCGATCAGACGGCGGGAGCGGGAGTCGAGGGCCACGCCCGCAGGCTAGAGCATCCGAGGGTGCCCTACGCTGACGACCTCAGCACGAAGCTGCGGGGGCACCCATGCGCACCATCGGACTCATAGGCGGCATGAGTTGGGAGTCGTCCGCCGAGTACTACCGGATCGTCAACCGGGAGACGCAGCGCCGCCTCGGCGGCACCCACTCGGCCCCGATCGTCCTTTACAGCTTCGACTTCGCCGAGATCGAGGCGCTCCAGGAGGCCGGGGACTGGGACAGCGCCGCCGCCCGGCTGGTTGCGGCTGCCCGCACCCTCGAAGCGGCCGGCGCCGAGCTGCTCGTGATCTGCACCAACACCATGCACCGTCTCGCCCCGGAGGTGGAGGCCGCCACCGCGGTGCCGTTGCTCCACATCGCCGACGCCACCGCGACCGCGGTGCGGCGCGACGGAGTCGGCACCGTCGGGTTGCTGGGGACGCGTTACACGATGGAGGAGGACTTCTACCGGGGCCGTCTCGCACACCGTCACGGGCTCGAGGTGCTCATCCCGGACGACGACGACCGCACCCGGGTCCACGACGTCATCTACCACGAGCTGGTGCGCGGCGTGGTGACCGACGAGAGCCGGACCGCCTACGAGGGCGTGATGGAGCGGCTCGTCGCCCGCGGCGCCCAGGGCATCATCCTCGGATGCACCGAGATCGAGCTGCTCGTCGACCCGGCGCGGGTCGACGTTCCCGTGTACCCGACGACCCGCATCCATGCCCTCGCCGCGGTCGAGGCGGCGCTGGCTCCCTGAGCCGGCTCAGAGCTCGCGGGCCGCCGCCCACCGGATCCCGGCCCACAGGCAGAGGCCGATCGCCACGACCGTCACCCCGCCGGCGCCGAGATAGTGAACGACCGATTCACCGCGGGGAACCCCGTCGATGGCGCCGATCAGGGCGCTGGGGAGCCAGTCGCTCACCTTCGGGATGAGCCCGAGGATCGGCAGACCGAGGAGCACGACGATCGCCGCCAGCACCGTCGACAGCCGGGAACGGGTCATTCCCGCCGCGGCCGCGACGACCGCGACCGCAAACACCATGTAGAGCATGCCGTAGGCGGTCCCGGCCAGCCATCCACCGATCGGAAGGCTGCCGATCAGCACCCACGTCTCGTAGAGGGCCGCGATCGCTCCCAGCAGGAATCCGGCGGCGGCGGCCGCGGCGCTCACCACGAAGCGAGGGATGACGATGTCGGCGATGCGCTCGGCCCGAGTACGGAAGAAGGTGCCGATCTGGGAGGTGCCGTCGAAGGCGAGGGCACCGGCCGCGACGATGACCGCCACCAGCAGACCGATCTGGATGGCGTTGGCGACGTACTGGGTGATGCCGTCGACCGGGACGGCAGGGGGCACCGTGACCTGGAGGTTGCCGCCGTAACGCTCCAGGATCGTGCCCATGTAGCGGGCGGTCAGCGGGCCGAGCAGCCCGAAGAAGAGGAACACCCCGCCGATGGCGATCCATCGCTTGGTCCGGACGAGGCGGAGCCATTCGAGACGCCACGCCGTCATGCCATCACCTCCAGGAACACGTCCTCCAGCGAAGCCGCCTCCGGACCCATCGACACCACGACGGCGCCCGCCGCCGCCAGGGCCCCGGGGAGCTCCTCCTCTGCCCGACCGAGTGACTCGACGCCGACCCTGAGCAGGTCGCCGCGCTCCTCGACGCCGGTCACCCACGGGTGGTGTCGCAGGGAGGCCGCCACCTGCGTTGCATCGGAGCGGAGCCGCACCAGGTAGCGGGGCACGGCCTTGCCGACGAGCAGGTCCTCGAGCGGGCCCTGGAACAGCAGCGAGCCTTGCCGGAGGATGGCGACGGTGTCGCACACTTCCTGCACGTCGGCGAGGATGTGACTCGAGAACACGACGGTGGCCGAACGGCGCAGCCGGGCGATGAGGTCGAGCACCTCCCGCCGCCCGAGCGGATCGAGGGCGGCGCACGGCTCGTCGAGCAGGACCAGTTCCGGGTTCCCGACGAGGGTGGATGCCACACCGAGCCGCTGCAGCATGCCGCGTGAGAACCCGCCGATGGTGCGGTCGGCCGCCTCCTCCAGCCCGGTGTCATGCAGCAGTTCGTCGCTGCGTTCCCGTGGAATGCCCGGGTCGACCAGAGTCCGGGCCAGGTCGAGGACCTCCCAGGCGGTGAGCCACGGATCGAAGTGCGGCGTGTCGGGCAGCACCGCCACCCGCCGTCGACCCACCTCGAGTTCGATGATGCCGGCGGTGGGGTGCCGCAACCCGGCGAGCATCCCGAGCAGGGTGGTCTTCCCGGCCCCGTTCGGTCCCACCAGACCGTAGATCGAGCCGGTGGGAACGTCGAGGTCGACCCCGGCTACGGCAACGGTGTCGCCGTAGCGTTTCTGGAGGCCGACGGTGCGGATCATCTCGTGTGGCTCCGGGGACGGGGCACCCGGCCGACGACGAGGTAGACGATCCCGCCCAGCGGTACGGAGGCGGCAGCGATGAGCGCCCAGGCCCACTTGGGGAGGTGCTGCACCTCACCGCGGGCGATGTCGACCCAGCAGTAGATCACGAACGCCAGGGTGAGAACGGCGATGGGGATGATGGCGGCGAGACTCATGGTGCACCTCCGATTGGCGCGGCAGCGGCGATGGTACTCGGCGGTCGGGGTCCGACGCTGCATGGAGCCCCTCGCCGTTTGTTCTAGTTAGCATAGAACAAGTAATGCACGAAGACCAACCGGTCGATGGCCTTCGTACCGGCCGGAACCCCGCCGCCCCATGCCCCCTCTCCCCCATCCCGAGGAAGGATATGGCCCAAAACGAATGGGGCGGTCGGCCCATTCACTTCCAGAGCGATCTGTCCCACACTGGCTACCTCTGGCCGTCTGAAGTGGGTACGGAAGTGATTCGCCGTCTGAGCAAGCTCCTCGAAGCCGTCGATCCGGCGCTCGCCGGACACAGCAGGCGTACCGCCCACATCGCCATCAACATCGCCGAGGAGATGCGCATCGAAGAGGACCAGTACGGGCTCCTCTCGGCGGCCGCTCTCCTCCACGACATCGGCAAGCTGTTCGTCTCCCGCGAGATCCTCGACAAACCCGGTCCCCTCAACGCCGACGAATGGATGGAGCTCGAGCATCATCCCCGCATCGGCTACGAGATGGTCCGGGACCGGGTCGATCCGGCGGTCGCCAGCATCGTCCTCAGCCACCACGAGCGGGTCGATGGCACCGGATACCCCCGAGGCATCGACCACACCGGGATCCCACCCCTGGCGCGGATCCTCCAGGTCGCCGACGCCTACGACGCCATCACCAGCCACCGCTGCTACCAGCCGGCCATGCCGATCGCCTACGCCCTGAGCGAACTCGACAGGAACGCCGGCACCCAGTTCGACCCGGAGCCGGTCGCCGCCATCACCGCCCTGGCGAGCCAGCCGTCGTGGAACCGGCTCGGCTACGCCGCCGGCGACCTCTCCGTCGTCATCGATCTCCCCGCCACCGCCGCGGTCTGAGAATCCGGGTCCGTCGCCCCGCAGCCCTCCTCACCCGAACGCCTCTCCGTCGCGGGCCGCGTCGAGATGCCAGATCTCATCGGCGTAGGCGCGGATGGTGCGATCCGAGCTGAAGCGGCCACTTCCCGCGATGTTGGCGATCGCCATCCGGATCCAGCGCTCCCGGTCCCGGTAGGCGGCGTCCACCGCTTCTTGCGTGTCGACATAGGAGCGAAAGTCGGCCAAATGAAAGAACCGGTCGCCGTGGGTCATGAGGGCGTCGTGCAACGGCCGGTAGCTGGTGCCGGTCCTGCTCAACTCGGAGCCGGTGAACAGGTCGACCACCCGCCGCAGATCGGCGTCACCCTCGTGGTACTGCCAGGGGTCGTAGGAGCCGGAGCGGCGCATCTCGTCGAGTTCCTCGACGGTGTGGCCGAAGAGGAAGAAGGCGTCATCGCCCACCTGCTGACGGATCTCGATGTTGGCGCCGTCGAGCGTCCCGATGGTGACGGCCCCGTTCATGGCGAGCTTCATGTTGCCGGTGCCGCTCGCCTCGGTCCCGGCCGTGCTGATCTGCTCGCTCAGGTCGGCGGCGGGCATGATGCGTTGCGCCAGGGACACCCCGTAGTCGGGGAGGAACACCACCCGCAGCAGCTCCGAGACGGCCGGGTCACGGTTGACGAGGGAGGCGACGTCGTTGATGAGACGGATGATGAGCTTGGCCATGGCGTAGCCGGGCGCCGCCTTCCCGCCCAGGATGAAGGTGCGAGGGAGGTAGCCGTCGACATCGCCGTCCTTGATCCTCAGGTAGCGGTGGAGGATGTGCATGACGTTGAGGACCTGGCGTTTGTACTCGTGGATCCGCTTCACCTGAACGTCGAACATCGCATCGAGATCCAGCTCGACGCCGAGCTGGCGCGAGACGTAGCCGCCCAGGCGGGCCTTCGCCGTCTCCTTGGCGAGGGACACCCGTCCGGCGAATGCGGAATCGCCCTCGAGGTCCTTCAGCTTCGCCAGCTCGGTGAGATCGGAGGTCCACCCGTCGCCGATGGCGCCGGTGATGGCGTCGGTCAGCGGCGGATTCGACACCATCAGCCAGCGGCGCGGGGTCACCCCGTTCGTCTTGTTGTTGAAGCGCTCCGGCCACACCTCGGCGTAGTCCTTGAAGAGATGACGACGCAACAGCGCGGTGTGTAGCTCGGCGACCCCGTTGACGCTGAACGAGGCGTAGGCGGCGAGGTTCGCCATCCGGAGCCACCGACCCCGGTCCTCGTGGATGAGCGACATACGCTGCAGCCGGGCCTGGTCACCGGGGAACGCTTCCCGCACCTCGGCGAGGAGGCGGTCGTTGACGAGGTACACGAGCTGCATGTGCCGCGGCAGGAGCCGCTCCAGGAGATCGACCGACCAGACCTCGAGCGCTTCCGGCATCAGGGTGTGGTTGGTGTAGCCGAAGGTGCGGCGCACGATGTCCCACGCTTCCTCGAACGTGAGCGCCTCGTCGTCGATGAGGATGCGGAGCAGCTCCGGGATCGCCAGCGCCGGGTGGGTGTCGTTGAGTTGGAGCACGACCCGGTCGGCGAGGGTCCGGATGTCGTGGCCGGCGTGGCGGAAGTCCCGCAGGATGTCTTGGAGGGCGCACGCCACGAAGAAGTACTGCTGCATCAGCCTCAGCTCGAGCCCGGCGTCGATCTGGTCGTTGGGGTACAGGACGCTGCTGATGCGCTCCCCGAGGAGCTGGTCCTGGTATGCCTTGATGTACTCGCCGTTGTTGAAGAACTCGAGGTTGAAGACCTCCGAGGCGTGGGCGGACCAGAGCCGGAGGGTGTTGACGGTACGGCTGTGGTACCCGGCCACCGGGGTGTCGTACGGGATGCCGACCACCACCGTGTCGGGCTTCCAGAGGGTGCCCCCCGGGCTGCGCCAGTCGTCACCTTTGACGATGCCCCCGAAGTGGACCGTGACCCGTCGCTCCGGCCGTTCGATCTCCCACGGGTACCCGTAGCGCAGCCAGTCGTCCGGTTCCTCCACTTGGGCGCCGCCCTGGATGCGCTGCCGGAAGATGCCGTACTTGTAGCGAATGCCGTGACCCACGCCGGGGAGCCCGAGGGTGGCGATCGAGTCGAGGAACCCGGCGGCGAGCCGGCCGAGCCCGCCGTTGCCGAGGCCGGCGTCGCGCTCGGTCTCCACCACGTCGTCCCAGTTCAGCCCCAGGGAGTCGCAGGCGGCGACCAGGTCGCGGTAGATGCCGACATTGATGGCGTTGTTGGTGAGGACCCTGCCCACCAGGTACTCCAGCGACAGGTAGTGGACGGTGCGGGGGCTCGATTCGGCGTGGAGCCGCTGCGTGGTGAGCCAGGCGTCCATCAGGTGCTCGCGCACCGTCATCGCCACCGCGGTGTACCAGTCGTGCGGCGACGCCGAGGCGCTGGACTCGGCGAGCGAGTAGCGCAGGTGCCAGCGGATGCGGTCGGCGAGCCGCCCGCTCGCCTCACGGGCCGCGGTGTCGCCTGGAAGCGGCTCGTCTGGAATCTGGATGGCGGTCATCGGTGATCCCGATCACGGGGGCGGGGAACCCCGGCAGGGTAGTCCGTATGTCTCCAACCCAGGGCTCCAGTACACGGTTTTGCGGCCTCTCAACCCTGGGTTGCAGTACACGGTAATGCAGCCTCTCAACCCTGGGTTGCAGTACACGGTTTTGCGGCCTCTGAACCCTGGGTTCGGTGCATGGGGCTAGGAGGTGGCGCGTTCCGACACCGGGACGGCGACACGGGCGGTGCGCTTGGCGAAGTAGTAGATGCGTTTCAGGTTGGCGATGATGTCGGTCTCGAGCCGGTAGGCCTGCACCCGATGCGGCTCGTCGGCGACGAGGCGCTCCGCCTCGTGGAGTTGGGCATCACGCTCCAGGTCGTTGATGCCGCTCTTCATGGCGGAGACCCGCCGCGCCAGCGCCGCGTCCTTGTCGGCGACCGCGGTGAGGGCGAGATCGAGGGCGCTCTGGACGTGCTCGAAGAAGTCCTCGATGAGTTCCCGGGTGCCCTCGCTCACCATGATCCCCTGGTCGAGGCGGGAGATCCCGAGTGCCACCAGGTTCGTCTCGATGATGTCCCCGATCGCCTCCAGGTTGTTGGTGGCCTCCATGAGCTGGATCATCACTTCGGTGTCCCGGCTCCCCAGCCGGGTCTGGCTCACGTCACCGAGGTAGCGGACGATGTAGCCGTGGAGGGCGTCGACCTCGTCGTCCATCGACTCCACCTGCTCGAGGAGGGTGCGGGGACCGTCGAGCACCGCCGGGAGCGCCACCGCCAGCATGATCCGCACCCGGCTCGCCATCCGATCCAGCTCGAGGCGGGCCCGGTCGAGCGCCAGTGCCGGGGTGCGCAGCAGCTCCCGGTCGAGGTACTTGGCCCTGATCTCCTCCTCCTCGTCCGCCGGCCGGTCCGGGATGAGACGGGTGACCAAGGCTGCGATCTGCGGCGTGAACCACACGAAGAGCAACGTGTTGGCCACGTTGAAGATCGTGTGGGCGTTGGCGATCTGCCGTCCGAGGCCACCGCCGAGGCTCCTCACCAGCGACCCCAGCTGGGGGATGAACGCGATCCACACCAGCACCCCGGCGACGTTGAACAGGGTGTGCACCAGCGCCGCCCGGTGCGCCTCCCTCGTCTTCCCGATGGCGGCGAGCTGGGCGGTGACGCTGGTGCCGATGTTGGCGCCGAGCACGATGGCGATGCCCGCCGGCAGCGTGATCAGACCCTGGAACGCCAGTGCGAGCACCACCCCGGCGGTCGCCGCCGACGATTGGACGACCGCGGTGAAGATCGCCCCGACCAGCACCCCCAGCAACGGATTGGCGAAATCCGCCATGAGGCCACGGAACGACGCCAGGTCCCGCAGCGGCTCCATGGCGTCACCCATCACCCCCATGCCGAAGAAGATCATCCCGAGACCGAGAATCGCCGCCCCCTGCGACTGCCGGGTCTCGTTCTTGGAGCCGAAGAGCATGGCGGCCCCCAGCGCCACCGGCGCCAGGGCGTACTTGGTGACGTCGAAGGCGATGATCTGGGCCGTGATCGTGGTCCCGATATTGGCGCCCATGATGACGCCGATCGACTGGGTCAGGGTCATCAGCCCTGAGGTCACGAACCCGACCACCAGGACCGTCGTCACCGACGAAGACTGGACCACCGCGGTGACGGCTGCCCCGGTGACCACTCCGCTGACCCGGTTCCCGGTCAGGCGGGTGAGGATCGCCCGCATCCGATCGCCGGCGATGACCTTGAGCGCCTCGGTCATGCGGTCCATCCCGATCACGAGCAGCGCCAGGCCTCCGAGCAGGCCGATGACGACGGTGACGTAGTCGATCGACCCCGCCGCCGTCCCTGCCTGAGCAAACGCGATCACCACACCGGGCCTCCTCCCGGGGTGCCGTCGCGGCGGGGAATGATGCCGTGGCGCCGCAACAGGGGCACCACCTCCTCCAACGGTAGGCCGATGACGTTGGAGCGGGAGCCGTCCACGGCGGCGACGAGACGTCCCCCCTCTCCCTGGAGTGCGTAGGCGCCGGCCATGTCGAGCGACTCTCCGGTGGCGGCGTAGGCGGCGGCTTCGTCCGGGGTCACCTCCCGCATCGTCACCCGGGTCTCGGCCAGCCCCACCTCGCATCCCTCCTTCCCCACCGTCGCCAGGGCGTAGCCGGTGAACACCGAGTGGGTGCGGCCGGCGAGGGCGAGCACCATGGCGACGATGTCGTCGCTGTCGGCCGGCTTCCCGAAGATGTCGTCCCCGAGCGCGACGGTGGTGTCACAGGCGAGGATCAGCGCCCCCGGCGCCCCGTAACGGGCCCCGGCCTCCGCCTTGCTGCGGGCGAGGCGCCGCACCATCGCAGCCGGAGCCTCCCCGTCGCGGCGCTCCTCGTCCACGTCCGGGGTGACTACCCCGAACGCGAACCCGGCCATGGCGAGGAGGGCCCGCCGCCGCGGCGAACCACTGGCGAGCAGCAGCCGGTGCGGGTCGGGGGCGGCGCGCCCCGAGGCGTCGGATGCGGCGGCGCCCTGGCTGGTCACGGCTCCCTCCCCCGCCTCAGTCGTAGGCGGCGATCCCGGTCAACGCCTCACCGAGGATCAGGGTGTGGATCTCATTGGTGCCTTCGTAGGTGTACACCGATTCGAGGTTGTTCATGTGCCGCACCACCGGGTACTCGAGGGTGATGCCGTTGGCGCCGAGCACGGAACGGGCGAGCCGGGCCACGTCGAGCGCCATGGCGACGTTGTCTCGTTTCCCGAAGCTGATGTGGGCGACGGTGGCGGTCCCGGCGTCCTTCATGCGTCCGATGTGCAACGCCACCAGCATGCCCCGGTTCACCGCGGTCATCATGTCGACCAGCTTCGCCTGGGTGAGCTGGAAACGGGCGATCGGCCCGCCGAACTGGATGCGCTCCCCGGCGTAGTCGAGGGCCGCCTCGTAGCAGGCGCGGGCGGCCCCCACCGCCCCGAAGAGGATCCCGAAGCGGGCCTCGCTGAGGCACGACAGCGGTCCCTTGAGCCCTCGCACCCCGGGGAGGAGGGCGCCGGCGGGGAGCCGCACGTTGTCGAGCACCAGTTCGGAGGTGACCGACGCCCGCAGCGACAGCTTGTGATGGATGTCGTTGACGGTGAACCCCGGCGTGTCGGTGGGGACGACGAACCCGAGGATGGTGTCCTCGGCTTTGGCCCAGACGATGGCCACGTCGGCGATGCCGCCGTTGGTGATCCACATCTTCGATCCGTTGAGGATCCAGTCGTCGCCGTCGCGGCGGGCCCGGGTCCGCATCCCGCCCGGGTCGCTGCCGGCGTCGGATTCGGTGAGCCCGAAACAGCCGACCACCTCGCCGGTGGCCATGCGGGGCAGCCATTCCTGCTTCTGTTCCTCCGATCCGTACGCCCAGATCGGGAACATGCAGAGGGACCCCTGCACCGACACGAAGCTCCGCACCCCGGAGTCACCGGCCTCCAGTTCGGTGCAGGCGAGGCCGTAATCGACCGCCGTCATCCCGGCGCAGCCATATCCCTCGAGGTGCATCCCCAGGAACCCGAGGGCGCCGATCTCGCCGATCAACTGACGGGGAAACACCCCTTCCTCGAACCAGTCGGCGACGTCGGGCAGCACCCGATCGGCGACGAACCGTCGCACCGTGTCGCGCACCAGGCGCTCCTCGTCGTCGAGGAGGCGATCGATCGCCAGGAAGTCCCGGGGATCGTTGGCTCCTACCGTCACCGGACCGCGCATGGCCCTCCTCGTCTCGTGATGCTCTCAGTCTGACCGATGCCGGGCCGCGGCACCAGTACCGGGGCGGCCTCAGTCGTCGAAGAGCACCCCTTGCGGGTCGGGGCGGCGGGTGCGGGGCACGCCGCTCCACACCAGACCGTCCATGAACGCCCAGCTGCGTCGATGGATCGTGGTCGGGCCCAAGGCGTGGAGAGCGGCCCGGTGACGCGGTCCCGGGTATCCCTTGTTGCGGTCGAATCCGTACGCCGGGTAGTGCACCGCGAGGTCACGCATGATGCGGTCCCGGGTCACCTTGGCGAGCACCGAGGCGGCCGAGATCGACAGGGAGGTGGCATCGCCGCCGACGATGCGGACCGGGTTGCCGCCGACGAAGTCCCAGTTGCCGTCGACGAGCACCCGGCCGGGGGTGATGCCGAGACCGTCGAGGGCGCGGCGGGCGGCGAGGCGTTGGGCGTCGGACATGCCCAGCTCGTCACATTCCTGGGGGGAGGCATGGCCGACCGACCACGCCACGCACCATCCCGCCACCCGGGCGAAGAGGGCCTCGCGCTCGTCTTCGGTGAGCATCTTCGAGTCGCGGATCTTGTAGACGCGGCGATGGCGGGGCACGACCGCGGCCCCGACACTGAGCGGCCCGGCCCAGGCGCCCCTCCCCACCTCGTCGACGCCCACGACGACGTCGCAGCCGGCGTCCCACAGGCCGCGTTCGACGTCGAGGGTGGGGGCCTTGGCCTTGATGGCCTTGCGGAGGCGGGGAACCGTCTGCACCTGCCGAGCCTACCGGGGGGCGGGAGATGGCCGGTTCAATTGCTCCTCAGGTCGTTGGGGAACGAGGCGAAGAGGGCGAGACGGCCCGGCTGGCGGGCCAGCACCTCCCGCCACAGACCCTGCGGGGTATCGGTGAAGACGTCCGACAGCTCGGCGGGCACCACGAACCAGGACCCGAGGGCCAGTTCGAGTTCGAGCTGGCCCTCGTCCCATCCGGCGTACCCGGAGAAGACCCGAACCCGGCCGAGGTTGTCGACGAGGTCGGGCCCGACGCCCAGGTCGACGGTGCCGGCCGCCCCCACCACGGGTGTCCAGTCCTCCTCGAGGCCGGGATCACGCTCCGCCACCCCGACCGCGACCTCGTTCATGACGGGGCCGCCGACGAACACCACCGGAGGGGCGGTGACATGGCCGGCCCATTCGGGCAGATGGTCCGCCACCGGCTCCTCGGTGGGGCGGTTGAGCACCACCCCGACGGTGCCTTGTGCCCCGTGTTCGAGCAGCAGCACCACGGTGCGCACGAAGTTGGGGTCGAGGAGGGTGGGCCCGGCGACCAGCAGGTTCCCCGCCAGCGACGTCTCGGCCTCACTCATGGCGGCCACCCACTTCGATGGTGGGTTCGTGGCGGATCGGGAACGCAACGGAGGCGGCGATGAAGCACTTGCCGTGGGCTTCCTGGTGGAGCTGGGCGGCCCGGGCCGGGTCCGAGCCGGCGGCGACGACGACCCGGGGGCGCAGCACCACTTCGGTGAAGACGCCGCTCCCGTCGGGCGCTTCCTCCATCACTCCGGCGGCGTCGTCGTGGTAGCTCTCCACCACCACTCCCGCCACCGCGCACAGGTGGAGGTACCAGAGCATGTGGCATTGGGAGACGGAGGCCACCAGCAGCTCCTCGGGGTTGTAGCGGGACGGATCGCCTCGGAACACCGGCTCGGCCGATCCGGGGAGGTCGGGCTTGCCGGGAGCGCGCACGATGTGGTCGCGCCGGTAGGAGCGGTAGGAGCTGGTACCGGCGCCGTCGTTGCCGGTCCAGTCGACCGTTATCTCGTAGTGATGGCGGCGTCCGGATTCCATGGCTCCCCGTCACCCACCGCCGTTCCCGTCCTTGAGTCGGGCCGTGTCGCTGAGCAGCTCCGAATCGACCAGCTCGTGACGGTGCAGGTAGGCGGAGACGAAGGCTTGCACGGTGGCCGCCACCGGCAGCGCCATGACCGCTCCGACCGCTCCCATAAGGGTGCCGCCGACGATGGCCGATCCGAAGGCGACGGCAGGGTGCAGTGACATGGTGCGGCCGGTGATGTGGGGACTGAACAGGTAGTTCTCGATCTGCTGGTAGACGACGATGAAGCCCAGCACCCACAGTCCCTTGGCCGGGCTCTCCAGGAAGGCGATCAGCAGTGGCAGCAGCCCACCGATGTAGGTGCCGATCACCGGAACGAACTGCGACAGGATCCCCAGCCACAACCCGAGGGGCAGGGCGAAGGGGACGCCGATGATGGTGAGGGCGAGCCAGGTCGCGGCCCCTGAGAGTGCCGCCAGCAGCGCTCGGGAGTAGAAGTAGCCGCCGGTCTTCTCGATGGCGATCTCGATGATCCGCAGCACCTCGACCTGCTTGTCGGGCGACAGCACCGACAGCATCGTCCGCCGTACCTTGGGAGCTTCGGCGGTGAGGTAGAAGGTGAAGAGGGCGATGGTGAGCCCCTCGAAGATGGTGGCGATGAGGCGGCTCCCGACCCCGAAGACGTGGCCGGCGACGTTGCGGGCGACGGTCTGTAGCGACGTGTCGATCGTGGCGAGGGCGTCGTTGAGGCCCTTGCCGGAGACGTCGACGTTGTAGCGGGCGGCGAACTTGGTGAGCCGGTCGATGTAGGAGGGCATCCGATCGACGAGCTTGGTGACCTCGTCGATGATGAGCGGGATCATCAGGCTGATGAACAGCACGCCGACGAGGAAGACGAGCAGGAAGATGGCGCCTGTTGCCAGGCCGGGTCGCCAGCCGCGGCGAGTGAGGAAGGCGACGGCCGGTTCGAGGGCGATCGCCAGGAACACCGAGATCAGCAGCAGGATGAGGAAGCCCTGGAGGCGCCTCCCGATGGTGAGGAGGAGCCAGAGGAGGACGATCAGTCCGACGACCTGGCGCAGCAGGTGCGGCACCCACGACGGCATGCCCTCCACCGGGGCGAAGAGCGAGAAGCGGCTGCGCCGGGGCTCCGGCGCCGCTCCCTCCTGCGGCGGATCCGGTGTCTCACTCATGAACGGTGAGGCTAGCGGCCGTGGTCACGCCGGGTAGGCTCGTCGCATGGATCGCACCACTCTCCTCCATCTGCCCAAAGCGTTGCTCCACGACCACCTCGACGGTGGGCTCCGGGTCGAGACCGTCCTGGAGCTGGCCGACGAGATCCGCTACCGCAACCTCCCCGCCTCCGAGCCGGCGGCTCTGGCCGAATGGTTCCACCAGGGAGAGTCGGGGTCGCTGGCGCAGTACCTCGAGGCGTTCGGCCATGTCGTCGCCGTGATGCAGACCGAGTCGGCGCTGGAGCGGGTCGCCTACGAGGCGGGGGTGGATCTCGCTGCCGACGGCGTCGTCTACGCCGAGCTGCGTTACGCCCCCACCCAGCATCTCGATCGTGGCCTCTCCCCCGAAGCGGTGGTGGCCGCGGTCGAGGCGGGTCTGGACCGGGCCCGGCGGGAGACCGGGATCGTGACCGCCACCATCCTGTGCGCCCTCCGTCACCTCACCGACTCGGAGGAGGTGGCGCGCCTGGCGGCCCGTTTCGCCGGCGATTCCGTCGCCGGCTTCGACCTGGCCGGACCCGAGCTCGGCTATCCGCCGGACGATCATCTCGTCGCCTGCCGCATCGCCCGCGACAGCGGGCTCGGCCTCACCCTTCACGCCGGAGAGGCGGACGGGCCGGAGAGCGTGTGGCGGGCCCGGGCCCGCTGCGGCGCGCACCGGATCGGGCATGGGGTGCGGGTGATCGAGGACACCGCGATCGTCGACGGCGCGGTGGTCGATCTGGGTGCGGTGGCGCGGATGGTGCGGGATCAGCGCGTCCCGCTCGAGCTGTGCCCCACCTCGAACATCGACACCGGGGTGGCGCCCGATCTGGCCCATCATCCGCTGGGGATGCTGTACCGGGCCGGGTTCGCGGTCACCCTCAACACCGACGACCGTCTCATGAGCGCGGTGTCCCTGACCGACGAGTTCGCCCACGCCGTCGAGCTGCACGGGTTCGACGCCGCCGCGCTGGAGGAGGTCACGGTGCGGGCGGTCGAGGTCGGGTTCGCCGACTGGCCGACCCGACGCCGCCTCATCGAGGACGTGATCCGGCCCGCCTACCGGGAGATCGCCGCCTCCTAGCCGCCGGGTGTTCCGGTCCCGGCCGCGAGACGGCCGTCGATCCAGCCCGCCACCTTCCCGAGCACGTCGCGCCATTCGGGTTCGTTGTGGGTTTCGTGGCGGAGTCCGGGGAACACGATTCGCTCGCAGCCGGGGAGATCACCGAGGGGGGCCGAGGTGGCGACTGGGACCAGCGGGTCGTCTTCGCCGTGGATGACGAGGGTGGGGACCCGGATGGCGCCGATCCCGGCTGTGGTGGCCTTCATGGCGCGCAGGGTGATGAGGCCGAACCGTGCCGTGCCCTTGGTCGACACCAGCGGGTCGGCGAAGTAGCGGCGCCCCACCTCGGGGTCGCGGGAGAGTTGCTCCCCCTCGACCGGTGAGCCGACCCGCATCCGGGGCGCGACCCGTCCGAGGACCTGCAGCATCCCTTCGAGGAACCCGGAGAGGTTGGCGTCGAGTGCGGGCGCCGACAGCACCAGCAGGTCCGGTTGGGGCCGAGCCGATTCGGCGTAGGCGGCGGCCAGCAACCCGCCGAGGGAATGCCCGTAGAGGACCAGGGGACGGCCCGGTGTGCGGGCCCCGGTGACGATCAGCTCGATGTCGTCGAGGAAGTCGTCGAAGCGGCGGACGTCCACCCTGCGTCCCCCGGAGCCGCCGTGGCCGCGGAGGTCGAAGCCATGGGTGTCGTAGCCGCGTTCGGCCAGGAAGGCGCCGACGAGCTCGTAGCGTCCCGAGTGCTCGGCGAGCCCGTGTACCAGCACCACGGTGGCTCGGGCGGGGTCCGCCGCCCAATGCCGGGTGAGCAGGGTGAGGCCGTCGCGGGCGGTGACGGTGCCGGTGGTGGACACGATCCCTCCTCAGCCGAGCCGCTCGGCGGCGGCGACGGCGGCGCCGATGATGCCGGCGTTGTTGCGGTGGGCGGCGGGGACCACCGGGGCCTTCGTCTCGAGGAATCCGACGATGTCGTCGAAGCGTTTGGAGATCCCGCCTCCGATGATGAGCAGCTTCGGCGACAGGATCCGCTCGACGTACAGGAGGTACTCGTTGACGCGGCTCGCCCACCAGTCGATGCGCATCTCGTCGCGCTCGACGAGGCGGGCGGCGGCGTAGTCCTCGGCGTCCATGCCGCGGAACTCGAGGTGGCCGAGTTCGGTGTTGGGCACCAGGGCACCGTCGTTGAACAGGGCGCTGCCGATCCCGGTCCCCAGCGTGAGCAGCAACACGACGCCCATGGCGTCACGTCCCGCGCCGAGCCGCATCTCGGCCATGCCGGCGGCGTCGGCGTCGTTGATGAGGGTGACCTTCTGGTTGAGGCGCTTGCCGATGAGCTTGTCGCCCTCGACCCCGATCCAGCTGTCGTCGATGTTGGCGGCTGATTTGACCACCCCGTCCTCGACCACGGACGGCAGGGTGCATCCGATGGGACCTTCCCACTTGAAGTGGGCGACGAGTTTGGCGACGACTTCGATCATCTTGTCGGGCACCGCCGGCTGCGGGGTCTTGAACCGCTTCCGCTTGTCGAGCAGGTCACCGGTGGTGACATCGATCGGGGCCGCTTTGATGCCCGACCCTCCGATGTCGATTCCGAGCACTGTCGCCATCGGTCCTCCTTCTCTCGGTCAGATGAAAGGTGGCTCCGCCCGGTCGACGTCATACCACCGTCCACGTGCCTCCATCTGGACCGGTGCTTCGGGTCCCGGCGGCGGGCTCAGGTATCCGAGGCCGATGCCACACCCCAGCCCCGGGCTGAAGTTGCCCGAGGTCACGGTCCCGGCGCTCTCCCCCGCCTGCAGGCGGTAGCCGTGCCGGGGCACCCGCCGGTCCCGGGTGCGGAATCCGACGAGACGGCGTGGCAGCACCCCGTCCCGCTGGGCTTCCAGGGCCGGTTTGCCGACGAAGTCGTGGTCCCAGGAGACGACCCATGCTAACCCTGCCTCCAGCGGCGTCCCGGTAGGGTCGAGGTCTTGGCCCCACAGCGGGTACCCCATCTCGAGGCGGAGGGTGTCGCGGGCGCCGAGCCCGCATGGTGTCACGCCGGCCGCCACCAGGGCCTCGAAGAGCGTCGCGGCCGGTTCCGGCCCCAGGCACACCTCGGCGCCCCGCTCTCCGGTGTATCCGGTTCCTGCGGCGAGGAAGGGTTCCCCGGCGTAGGTGCCCGAGACGATACGGAACCGTCCCGGGGCGACGCCGAGCACCTGATCCAGCAGGCCGAGGGCCTCGGGTCCCTGCACCGCCAGCATCACGGTGGCGGGCCGTTTCGGCTCGATGACGGCGCCGTCTCCGACGGCGGCGGCCACCGCGTCCATCACCTTCGCCTCGTTGGCGGCGTTGGGCAGCACCCAGAACGAGGTGTCGTCGAGCCACCAGACGATGATGTCGTCCTCGACCCCGCCGTGGTCGTTGAGGAGCATGGTGTACTGGGCCCGGCCGGGAGCCACCGTGGCGATGTCGTTGCACAGGGTGCGGCGCAGGGCGGCGAGGGCGCCGTCCCCGGAGAGGGCGAAGCGCCCGAGGTGGGTGACGTCGAAGACCCCGGCGGCGTGCCGGACCGCTTCGTGCTCGGCGATGATGCCGTCGTACTGGAGGGGCATCTCCCAGTCACCGAAGTCGGTGAAGCGCGCTCCGAGGCGCTCGTGGAGGGAACGAAGGGGGGTCTGGTTCATGGCGGCAGCTCCGGCTCGGCGAACTTGTCCGGTCAGCCTACCGCCGCCTCACCGTCGGGGTCTTCACCGAGGTCGACGACCCGGGGCGGGCCCGGGACCCGGGTCGGGGCCGCCGGCAGTTCCTGATCCTCGGGCTCGGCGAGCCCGTACTTGATGAGGAGGTGGAGGTAGTCGCGCTGGTAGAAGATCTTGCAGCGGATCTCCGGATAGAGGGCTCGGAGTTGCCGCACCTTGCGGTTCTTCTTGGTGACGAGCCGCTGATTCATCGTGGTGATCTCGATGAAGATGTCGTCGTCGGGGAGGTAGAAGTCGGGCCGGAAGAACTTCAGCGGCGTCCCGTCCGGTTCGAACTCGATGGCGAACTCGCGGGGCTCGAACTCCCAGGGGATGTCGTAGAAGTCGAGGAGCCGTGCGAACTGCCGCTCGCTCTCGTGAGCGAAGTCGACGAGATCCGCTGGTTGGGGTCCGAAGTCGTTGGACGTGGTCAGTTGGCTCGCGCCTCCGATACGGTCGTGCTCTCCACCGCGGTCTCCGGCTCGGGGAACAGGGCGTGGATCTCACCCTCGAGTTCCTCTTGCACCGGCCCCACCGCGATCCCGAAGACTCCCTGGCCCTGCTTGAAGATGTCGACCACCTCGGAGGCGCTGTGGGCCGCGTAGATGGTGGTCCCGTCGGACAGCAATGTCACATCGGTGAGCGGGTTGTTGCTCTGCAGCTGTTGCCGCAGGATGTCCATGGCGGTGCGGATCTTGTTGAGACTCATGCCGGCGTCGAGGAGGCGCTTGACGACCTTGAGCTGCACGATGTCGGCGAAGGCGTACTTGCGCTGGCTGCCGGAGCCACGCGCCGTCTGGATCGAGGGCTGGATCAGCCCGGTGCGAGCCCAGTAGTCGAGCTGGCGGTAGCTGATCCCGACCAGCTTGCATACGTGCGGGGCCCGGTACCCCTCTGCCTGGTCGATTGCTCCCTGGTGGGTCACGGCGAGTCTCCTTTACGTTGCGCAGCTTACACCGGCGTAATTCCGCCCGCCGAACTACCGTGGTGAAGTTACCGAGAACGGGTCAGAGTTGTCAACAACCCCTGTGGATAACGCGGCGGAGGCTCAGGACGACTCGGAGCCGAAATCCTCGGGGCTGACCTCGTCGAGGAACTCGCGGAAACGCTCGATCTCCTGCTCCTCCTCCCCTTCCTCCTGGATGACGACACCGGCTTCGTCGAGGACGCTGCGGTCGGCGAAGAGCGGCGCCTCGGTGCGGGCCGCCAGGGCGATGGCGTCGGAGGGACGGGACGAGACCCGGAGTTCGGAGCCGTTGCGGGCCAGCACCAGGTCGGCGTAGAAGGTGCCTTCGGTGAGGGCGGTGACCTCGACCCGGCTCACGGTGGCGCCGAGGGTCTCGGCCACGGTCTTGAGCAGATCGTGGGTCATGGGCCGCTGCGGCTCGACCCCTTCGAGGGCGAGGGCGATGGCGGTGGCCTCCGCGGTCCCGATCCAGATCGGGAGGTAGCGGGTCCCACCGGTCTCTCGCAGCAGCAGGATCGGGATGTTGGTGGGGAGTTCGATCCGCACCCCGATCAGTTCCATGGGCACCTGGTCCATGGTTTCAGCCTATCACCGGCCTCCGGCTCCGGGCCCGGGTGTCGATCGATCCCCGAACCCCACCGGGGCGAACGATTCGGGGGCGTCGGCGAGGGTCCCGAGGTCCATCACGGCCCACAGCGATCGGACGTTGCGGTAGCGCCCGTCCCAGTCGAGGCCGTAGCCGAGCAGGTACTCGTCGCCGACTTCGAAGCCGCGGTACTCCACCGGGACGTCGACGATGCGCCGCGTCACCTTGTCGAGGAGGGCGACGGTGCTGAGGCTGGCGACGCCGCGGGTTTCCATCACTCGGCGCAGCGTGGCGAGGGTGAGCCCGGTGTCGACGATGTCCTCGACGATCACCACGTCACGCCCTTGGAGGGAGGTCCCGGTGTCCATCGCGATCCCGACCCTGCCTTCGGTCCCGAAGCGGGTGAGGGCGAGGAATTCGATCTCGAGTGGGAGGTCGAGATGGCGGACCAGGTCGGCGAGGAACGGGACGCAGCCTCCGAGCACCCCGACCAGGACCGGCTCCTTGCCGGCGTAGTCGGCGTTCACCTCTTCGGCGAGACCGGCGACCCGGCGTGCCAGCGTCTCCTCGTCGACGACTTCGACGAACTGGTCGCCACTCACCCGGCGCCTCCCAACGTGACGGGGAGGATGTCCCGCAGCCATTCCCGGATCGCGATCGCCCCGCCGGTCTCCTCCGGTGGGGTGACCGCCTCGAGCCCGCTGGGGAGGGGCCGGATCGTGGCGACCTGGACCCGTAGCTCGGGGCTGAGCCGGGTCCCGGTGGGGACGGTTCCGCCCCCTCCTTCTTCCTCCAGGAGCGGCACCAGGAGCCGGTCCTGGAGCGAGCGGCTCCGGTAGGCCCAGTCGAGCAGCTCGCGGCTGTCGGCGAAGTGGTCTTCGCTGCCCATGACGACCGCCACCAGGGTGCGGTCGCCGCGTTCGAGCGCCGAGACGAGCACCCGTCCGGCCTCGCTGGTGTACCCGGTCTTCATCCCGACCACACCCGGGTAGCGGCCGAGCAGGGCGTTGGTGTTCTCGGCGATGCGGGCGGCGCCGGTGGGGCTCGCGGTGAACTTGACGATGCGGGTGCGCACCATCGTCGCCAGCACCGGGTCGTCGAGCACGGCGCGGGCGATGACGGCGAGGTCGGCCGCCGAGGTGTAGTGGCCGTCGGCGTCGAGCCCGTGCGGGTTGACGAAGTGGGAGTGCTGGAGCCCCATCTCGGCGGCTTTGGCGTTCATGAGGTCGGCGAATCCGGAGACGCTGCCGCCGACGTGCTGGGCGAGCGCCACCGCGGCGTCGTTGCCGGAGCGCACCAGCATGCCGGTGAGAAGATCTTCGACGCTCCACACCTCCCCTTCGACGAGCCCGACTTCGGATTCGCCGACGCCGGCGGCGGATGCCGACACCCGAACCCGTTCGTCGAGGGCGGCGTGGTCGCGCACGACGAGGGCGGTCATCAGCTTGGTGACGGACGCCATGGGCCGTTCCTCGTCCGGGTTGTGGGAGGCGAGCACCACATCGGAGTCGACGTCGACGACGATCCAGGAGGCGGCGGTGAGCTGGGGTGGGTCGGGCACCGGCGGTGTCCACGAGGGGGGGACGGTGCCGATGAGCCCCACCCCCAGGATCCCCACCGAGAAGAAGGCCTGCCAGCGGCGCATCAGGTTTCCAGCAGTCTCCGCAGCCGGGCTCGCACCAGGTTCTCCTCGAGCTGGCTCCCGGCTTGGGCGCCGTCGGCGAGGATCTCGGCGGCGCGGCGGCGGTTGGTGGGGTTGCGGTGCCGGAGCAGCGGGGTGACGAGCTGGCTGAGCAGGTCGATCTCCCGGTCGGCGGCGAGCCGCAGCGCCCGGATGTGGCGCCCTTCGAGCCCGAGCGAGTAGAGGCGGGCGGCGGCCCGGGCGATGGCGAGGTCCTCGTCGCGGTAGACGTGGCGCCCGTCCTGGAGTTCCATCGGGGTGAGCACCCCTTGCGCCACCAGGTCGTCGATCTGGCGCCGCGTCAGGCCGCTGGTGCGCGACAGCTCCTCGACGCTGAGGGACACGCCGGTGCTGGAGAAGTACGCCTCGGGGGGTGGGCCGGCGTCGAGCACCGGCGCCGTCTCTTCGCCCCGCTCCCACGACGTCAGCTTCGACTTGATGACCTTGAGGGGCAGGAAGTGGTCGCGCTGCTCCCGCAGGATGTAGCGGACCCGGCGCAGGTCCTCTTCGGTGAACATGCGGTAGCCGGATTGGCTGCGCTGCGGTTCGATGAGCCCTTGACCTTCGAGGAAGCGGATCTTGGAGACGGTCAGCTCCGGGAACTCCTCCCGCAGCAGGTTGATGACCTCGCCGATGCTGCGCGTCTGGTGTTCGGCGATCTCGATGGGGAGCTGGTCCGGCTCAGGCATCCCCCACCGCCACGACCAGATGGAACTTGCCGATGATCACCTCGTCACCGGCGTGCAACCGTGCCTCGTCGAGGCGTTCCAGGTTGACGTAGGTGCCGTTGGTGGAACCGAGGTCCTCGACGGTGAGGCCCTCCTCGTCGACGGTGAATCTGGCGTGGTGGC
>CAZQUB010000004.1:0-2655 GCA_964596225.1 uncultured Acidimicrobiaceae bacterium | reverse complement strand
CCGAGGTCCTCGACGGTGAGGCCCTCCTCGTCGACGGTGAATCTGGCGTGGTGGCGTGACACGGTCACGTCGCCCAGGAAGATGTCGGCGTCTTCGGTGCGTCCCACGATGGTCGGTCCGTCTCCCAGCACCCAGGTGAGCCCGGCGCGGGGTCCCCGTTCCACGACCAGGGCGTAGCGGAACGCCCCCGCCAGCAGGCTGGTGACGGGCACCGGCTCGGTGCCTCGCGGTGCGGGGCGGTAGAAGATGGTGGTGTCGTGGTCGTGATCCGGCGCCGCGTCACCGGACGGCGCGCCGTCGGACCGGTCTGTGCCGGGCATGACTCCATGCTAGTCCGAAGTCTCAACTTCTCGTTGAGGCTTGCGTGCGGTTATTCGATGAAGGTGCGGTAGGCGGCGGCGTCCATCAGGTTGTCGATGCTGGCCCCTGCTTCGGGATTGATGAGGACGAACCATCCGTCGCCGTACGGGTCCTGGTTGACGATTTCGGGCGTGTCTGCGAGGAGTTCGTTGACCTTCTGCACGGAGCCGCTCACCGGCCCGTACACGTCCGATACCGATTTGGTGGATTCGACCTCGGCGAAGGGCCCGCCGGCGGTGATGGCTGCCCCGACATCCGGCAGGTCGACGAAGACGATGTCGCCAAGGGAGTCCTGGGCGTAGTCGGTGATGCCGATCCGGATCGTTCCGTCGTCTTCGAGGCGGGCCCACTCATGGTTCTCGGTGTACCGCAGCTCTTCTGGGATCTGCACGTCGCCTCCTCTGGCAGTTGCGCGCTCGGGAGCTTACCCGGCCGGCGGGCCGTCCCCGTCTCCGGCACGGAGCAGCCGGCGGGCGTCCCCGACGTATTGGGCTGCGACCACGTAGTAGAGGATGAGGCCGGGGATCCCGAAGATCCATCCCAGCCACAGGAACGGGGCGAAGCGCCCTCCCCCGCCGACGAGGAAGCCGCCGAGCGAGGCGTAGATGAGGAGGGTGGCGAGCTTGCCGATGCGGCGCACCGGTATCTTCCCTTTGACCCGGAAGGCGAGGGCGAGGGCGCCGCCGCTGACGAGGACCTCCCGCACGATGACGGCGATGGCGAACCAGGCGGGGAGGTCGCCGGAGATGAGCCCGCCGATGAGGGCGGCGGCGACGGCGAGGCGGTCGGCGAGCGGGTCGAGCACTTTGCCGATCTCGCTCACCTGGTTGAGGCGGCGGGCCAGGTAGCCGTCGATCCAGTCGGTGGCGCCGATGCCGCCAAGGAGCCAGCCGGCGGCGGCCGGGTTGTCGCGGCCGAGGAGCAGCCACAGGAACACGGGGACCAGGAAGAGCCGGATGGTCGAGATCAGGTTCGGGATCGTGAGCATGGGGTGCCCGCGTCAGCCCACTCGGACGACCCGGAAGCGGATCCGGGCCAGCTCCTCTTCCTCGAAGGACACGATGAAGGCGTAACCCTTCGCCTCGGCGAACTCGATGTTGTGGAAGGGGCTGACGATGGGCACGATGCTGGAGGAGCCGGGTGGCAGGTTGGGCGGGGCTCCGACCCGGAGACGTCCTTTGGCTTCCACCCCGAGTTCCTGACCGTCCTCGTCGACGAGGCGGAGACCGATCTCGAGATCGCGGTGTCGTTCGTCGGGTTCGATCTCGGCGACGAGCGCCACGGTGAGGCTGCGGTGGATCACGGGCAGCACCCTGGCGCTGATGGTGTCGAATCCGCCGCCGAGGACGAAGAGTTTGCCGCCTTGGACCTGGGCCGCATCGGCCAGCATGGCTGTTGTCAACCGCACGTTTCACTCCCAGTGCCGTCGCGTATGCACACCCTACCGCCGCGGCATCGTGCCCGTGTCAACCCTAGCTCGCCTCGACGCCACGCCTTGGTGGAAAACGGCGGGAACATCGTTCGGAGCGAATAACCTGCGGGCAACGTGGACTTCCCCCTCCGCATCCTGACGGCGAACCTGTACAACGGGCGTGCCCGGCCCGATGCGTTGCGCGCCGTGATCGAGGAGGTCCACCCGGACGTGATGGCGGTGCAGGAGCTGTCCGGCAACGCCGCCGACGTCATCGTCGACATCTTCCCGTTCGGGCTGCTCGATCCCCGTGACGACACCAAGGGCATGGGGCTGGCGCTGCGGCGACCCGGTGTGGTGGAGCGGGTGCCGTTCGGGCCCCGCACCATGCTCCGGGTGGTGCTCGATCCGGCGTACTGGCCCGGGCTGGGACGGCCGGTCGAGGTGGTGAACGCCCATCTCCACAATCCGCTGTCGGGCCCGCCGCTCAAGGCCCGTACGACGCGGCGTCACCAGTTGGCCGCTCTGGAGGAGCTGCTGGGAGCGCCAGGCCCGTCCCGGGTCCTCGTCGGCGATCTCAACTCATCGCCGCTGTGGCCGGTGTACCGCCGCCTCCGCTCCCTCGCCACCGACGCCGCCGTGGCGGCGGGCACCACGCATGCCTCCTGGGGGTTGTGGTGGTGGGCCCCTCGCATCCTCCGCATCGACCACGCCTTCGTGCAGCACCTGACCCCGACCGCCACCAAGACGGTCCGCATCAAGGGCACCGACCACAGCGCCCTCGTCGTCGACCTCGACGTCCCGGAGAAGTAGGGCTCCAGCCCTTCTCTCACCCTCCCTGGGATCAGGGAGGGTCGAAGAACGAGCCGGAGGCGAGTGATTCG
>CAZQUB010000003.1:0-55545 GCA_964596225.1 uncultured Acidimicrobiaceae bacterium | reverse complement strand
ACTGCACCCCGCGGGTGACCGCGGTGGAGAAGCCGATGCAGTAGTCGGTGCCGTGGACGTCGTTGTCCATCGTCTTCGGGATGGCGATGACCGGGACGCCTTCTTCGTGCATCCGCAGTCCGAAGGAGAGAGTGTCGTCGCCGCCGATCGGGATGAGCACGTCGATGCCCTGCTTCTCGAGCACCCGCAGGGCGTGGGGGGTGAAGTCCTGCATGCCGTCGCCCTGGATCTCGTCGGAGAGGAAGTCGGGAACCTCTTTGACCCGCACCCGGCTCGGGTTGGTCCGGGAGGTGTGGAGGAAGGTGCCGCCGCTGCGGTCGATCGTGCGTACCACCTGGGGGGTGAGATCGACGAAGTGTTTGGCGAAGGTGCTGGGATCATCGGGGTTGGCATAGAGCAGGCCGCCCCAGCCGCGGCGGATGCCGACAACCTGGTGACCTTCTGACGTCACCCTGTTGACGGCCGCCTTGATACAGGGATTCAGGCCGGGGACGTCGCCGCCGCCGGTGAGGATTCCGATTCGCATGTCGCCTCCCTCTACTGAATCGGCGCTGGCCGCGTCGAGTCCATGTACCGGATCTTCTCGAAGTCGCGATGGTAGCCGGGCCTCAGGTGCCCTCATCCAAACGACGGATTCGGCTCGTTTTCGCGCTGTAGCGCCCACGGCCGAGAGGTGGTTACATTGGTGTAGTTCACGTCGCTCGGAGGGTCGTTGGCCGCTGACAGCTTCGCTCATCTCCACGTCCACACCGAGTTCTCCATGCTCGACGGGGCGGCCCGGGTCAAGGACCTGGTGGCGGCGGCCGCGGCGGATGGTCAGCCGGCGCTGGCCGCCACCGACCACGGGGTGCTCTACGGAGCCATCGACTTCTACGAGGCGGCGACCGAGGCCGGCATCAAGCCCATCATCGGGATCGAGGCCTACCACACGCCCGGGTCCCGCTTCGACCGCCCGCCCCGGCGCGACGACATCCGCTATCACATGACGCTGCTGGCGATCGACCAGACCGGCTACCGCAACCTGATGAAGCTGGCGAGCGCCGCCTACCTCGACGGCTTCTACTACAAGCCGCGGATGGACATCGAGTTGCTGGCGGCACACTCCGCCGGTCTGGTGGCCGGGACCGGCTGCCTCGGCGGCCACGTTCCGCAACTCCTCGCCCCCGACGCCTCCCAGGAGGAGGGGAACCAGGGACAGGTGCGCGACTACGACGCGGCGGTGGCGGCCGCCGCCATGTACCAGGACGTCTTCGGGAAAGAGAACTTCTTCATCGAGATCCAGGACCACGGGATCCCCGGCCAGCAGGCGATCATGGAAGACCTGCTCCAGGTCTCCCGCGACATCGGCGCCCCGCTGCTGGCCACCAACGACAGCCACTACACCTACGCCCACGAAGCCGACACCCACGATGTCCTGCTCTGCATCCAGACCGGCGCCAACAAGGCCGACGAGAACCGTTTCCGGTTCGGATCGGACGAGTTCTATCTGAAGACGGCGGCCGAGATGCGGCGCCGCTTTCCCGAGGACCGGTTCCCGGGGGCGTGCGACAACACGCTGCTGGTGGCGGAGCGGGCCGACCTGAAGCTGGAGTTCGGCACGATCCTGCTCCCGCAGTTCCCGGTCCCGGCCGGCCACGACGAGACCTCCTACTTGGAGGAGCTTGTGATGGAGGGGGCGCGGTGGCGCTACGGGGAGATCACGTCCGAGATCCAGGACCGCATCACATACGAGCTGCGGGTCATCTCCGAGATGGGGTTCTCCTCCTACTTCCTCATCGTGTGGGACCTGATCCGCTACGCCCGCGAGCAGGGGATCCGTACCGGTCCGGGGCGGGGGAGCGCGGCCGGGTCGATCGTCGCCTACGCCCTCGGCATCACCCAACTCGACCCGATCGCCTACGGGCTCATCTTCGAGCGATTCCTCAACCCGGGCCGGCGCCAGATGCCCGACATCGACATGGACTTCGACGAGCGCTACCGCGGCGACGTGATCCGCTACTGCGCCGAACGCTACGGCGCCGACCACGTCGCCCAGGTGATCACGTTCTCCACCATCAAGGGACGCCAGGCCCTCCGCGACGCGGCCCGGGTGCTGGGGCACCCCTACAGCCTGGGGGACCGGGTCGCCAAGCTCATGCCGCAGTCGATCCTGGGGAAGGAAGCCACCCTCACCCAATGTCTGGAGCCGCCCGGCGACGACGACGACCAGGCCACCCGGGACTGGTACTCGGGGGCCGCCGGGCTGCGGGAGTTGTACGGCACCGACCCGGCGGCGCGTGAGGTCGTCGACACCGCCCGGGGTCTGGAGGGGCTGCGGCGCCAGGATTCGATCCACGCCGCCGCGGTCGTGATCTCACCGCAGCCGCTCACCGACATCGTCCCCATCCAGCGCAAGGGTGACGGGGCCGAGATCGTCACCCAGTACGAAATGCACGCGGTGGAAGCCCTCGGCCTGCTCAAGATGGACTTCCTCGGCCTCCGCAACCTCGCCACCATCGAACGGACTCTGGAGCTGATCGAGCGCACCACCGGGGAAAGGGTCGACATCGACGCCGTCCGGCTCGACGACGAGGCCGTCTACGAGATGCTGCAGGCGGGCGACTCCATGGGGGTGTTCCAGTTCGAGGGTGGCCCGATGCGGGCCCTGATGCGCAACCTGCGTCCCGAGCACTTCGAGCACCTCATCGCCCTCAACGCCCTCTACCGCCCAGGCCCGCTCGGGGCGGGGATGCACAGCGAGTACGCCGACCGCAAGAACGGGCGGGCTCCGATCGAGTACCTCCATCCCGACCTGGAGGAGATCCTCGGTGACACCTTCGGGATCATGGTGTACCAGGAGCAGGTGATGCAGGTGGCCCGCAAGATGGCCGGGTACTCCATGATCGAGGCCGACACCCTGCGCAAGGCCATGGGGAAGAAGATCCCCAGCGTGATGAGGGACCAGCAGGAGCAGTTCGTCGCCGGCTGTGTCGCCCACGGTCATTCCCGCGAGCTGGGCGAGGAGCTCTTCGGCTTCATCGAGCACTTCGCCGGGTACGGCTTCAATCGCAGCCACTCGGCCGCCTACGCCTTGGTGGCGTACCAGACCGCCTGGCTCAAGGCGCACCACCCGGCCGAGTACATGGCCGCCCTCCTCACCGCGGTGAAGCGGGACAAGGACCGCACCGCCCTCTACCTCCACGAGTGCCGCCAGATGGGTCTGCGGGTGCTGGTGCCCGACGTCAATCGCTCCGATCTCGACTTCTCCTCGGTCGACGGCGACATCCGGTTCGGGCTCTCCGCGGTCCGCAACGTGGGGGAGGCGGTGGTGGAGTTGATCATCGAGGAGCGCACCAAGAACGGGCACTACGAGAGCTTCGGCGACTTCGTGAACCGGGTCGACCTGACGGTGCTGAACAAACGGACCATCGACTCGCTCATCAAGGCGGGTGCGTTCGATTCGCTCGGGGAGTCCCGTCGCGGGCTCTTCGAGAGCTACCTCGACCTGGTGGACGCCACCGTGACCCGCCGCCGCGCCGAGGAGATGGGCCAGTTCAGCTTGTTCGGAGAGGGGGAGGCGGCGCTGTCGGAGGTCGAGGTCCCGATCCCGGGGCACGAGTGGGACAAGAAGGTGAAGCTCGGGTTCGAGAAGGAGATGCTGGGGCTCTACGTCTCGGATCATCCGCTGTTCGGCGTGGAGCGAGCCCTCACCGCCATCTGCACCTCGACCTTGGTGGGACTGTGGGACCGTTCCGACAAGGAGAAGGTGACCGTCGGCGGCATCGTCGGCGCCATCACCCGTCGCTACACCCGCAGCGGCGACCCGATGCTGTTCTTCACGTTCGAGGATCTCCAGGGCAGCACCGAGGTGGTGTGTTTCCCCCGCACCGTCGCCGAGCACGGGGCGGTGGTGCGGGAGGACGCCATCCTGGTGATCAGCGGTCGGGTCGATCACCGCGGCGACGAGGTGAAGCTCATCGCGGAGTCGTTACGGGAACCGGATCTGCGGGCCGAGGCGATGGTGCGGGTGCGGGTGCCGGCGTCGCTCCTGTCCCGCAACATGGTGGACCGGATCCGCTCCACCCTCGAGAACCATCCGGGGTCGGCGGCGGTGTACCTCCACATGACCTCGGACGGAGGGGAGACGGTGCTGCGCCTCGGGGACGACCATCGGGTCGAGCCCCGCACCGCGCTGTACGCCGAACTGCGGGAGTTGCTCGGGCCCGGCGCGGTGCTCTGAGCCGCGGTCAGCGTCCCGCCAGCAGCCCCCGGGTACGACGGATGTGACGTTCGAGGGCGCCGAACACGAGTCCGTCGATCAGGATCCCGATGACGAGCACGACGATCATCATCGCCATCAGGCCGGTGGCGTCCGACAGCTCGCGGGCGAACTGGAGGCGGGCGCCGATGGAAGGACGGGAGGCGATGATGACGAGGAGTTCCCCGGCCATGAGCGAGCGCCATGCGAAGGCCCACCCTTGTTTGAGGCCCGCCACGTAGCCGGGGAGGGCGGCGGGGAACACCACGTGGCGCCACGCCGCCGGTCCGCGGGCTCCGAGGACCCGTCCGGCCCGCAGCAGCAAGGGCGGGATCTGGTCGACGCCCGCAATGAGGCCGTTGGCGATGGCGGGGGCGGCGCCGACGACGATCACGAACAGGATGGCGGCCTCGCTGAGCTTGAAGACCAGGATGGCGAACGGGAACCAGGCGATCGACGGCATGGTCTGGAGCCCGGTGATGAGCGATCCGATGCCGCGCCGCAGGATGCGGCTCTGGGAGACGGCGAGCCCGAGCAGCGAGCCGAGCACCGCGGCGAGCGCGAATCCGGTGACGGCCCGCTGCATCGTGACCGTCACCGCCTTGGCGAAGCGAGGATCGGTCAGCTCGGAACCGAGGCGAGAGAACACCGCGCCCGGCCCGGGGAGGACGTAGCGGGGGCGCCACCCGCTCCACACCACGGCCTGCCAGGCGGCGAGGGCGAGCCCGACCGCCAGAAGCTTGGGCCAGACTGCGGCCCATACGGCGGCGCCCCGGCGGGCCGGTTCCATCCGGGGGGTGTCGAGGGCGTCGAGGCCGCGCAGGTCGTCGGCGAGGGTGCGGTCAGTGACCATGGCGGTGGACCTCCCGGCGCAGGGCGTCGGTGACGGTGGCGGCGAGGGTGGAGACCGGGCCGCCCTCGATGCGCCGGGGACGGGGGAGTGCAACCGGGAACTCGGCAACGACCCGGCCCGGCCGGCTCGACAGCAGCACCACGCGGTCGCCGAGGCGTACCGCCTCGCGCACGTTGTGGGTCACGAAGAGGATGGTGAGGGGGGAGGCCTGCCAGATTCGTTCCAGTTCGTCGTGGAGCACGTCGCGGGTCATGGCGTCGAGGGCTCCGAACGGCTCGTCCATGAGCAGGATGTCGGCGTCCTGGGCGAGGGCTCGGGCCAGGGCGACCCGTTGCTGCATGCCGCCTGAGAGCTGGTGGGGTCGCCAGGTGGCGCAGGGGCCGAGGCTGACGAGATCGAGCAGTTCGGCGGCGCGGGCGCGGCGCCGGTCGCGCGGCACCCCCCGGAACCGCATCGCCGCCTCCACGTTCTGGGCGACGGTGAGCCAGGGGAACAGAGCCGGTTCCTGGAACATGAGGCCGACGCGGTGGGCGCCGGTGGCGATGGTGCCTTCGTCGATGCGGTAGATGCCGGCGATGAGGTTGAGCAGGGTGCTCTTCCCGCAGCCGGAGGCGCCGACCAGGCAGACGAACTCGCCCGCCGCGACCTGGAGGCTGAGGTGGTCGAGGGCGACGACCGGAGAGCGCCCGTCGCCGTACGTCTTGGAGACGCCCTCGATCGTGATCGCCGCTGCGGGGGGAGCGGCCGGGCGGGTGGGGGCGAGCACGGCCTTCATGGCGTGACCTCGGGCCGCCCCAGCGAGGCAAGGACCTGGTTGAGGATGGTCAGGTCGTAGATGCCGTCGAGGTCGACCGGGGCGAGGAGGCCGACGGCAACGGCGTGGTCGGCCGAGGCCTGGAGGGAGGAGGCGATCGGATCGACGGTGAAGGTGAGGTGGGACCACGCCTCGGCGATGGTCTCGGTGGGGAGCGCCGAGCCGGTGATCTGGGCGATGGCGTCGTTGACGGTCGCCTGGGCTGCGGTCGGGTCGGCGTTGATGGCGTCGACCGATTGCACCAGGCCCCGGATCACGGCCTCGACCAGGTCGGGGTGCTGCTGGAGGAAGGCGGTGCGTACCACGAGGTGGGTGGTGACGAAGGCGCCTTCCGGCCAGAGGTCGCGCTCATCGACGAGCACGTGGCCGCCGCCCTCGCGCACCAGGCGGGTGGCCCACGGCTCGGGGGCCCAGGCCGCGTCGATGGCACCGGACCGGAAGGTCTCGAGCGTCTGCGCGTTCGGTTCAGGGACGATCGACACGTCGCCGCCGCCTTCGAGGTCGGTGCTGAGGCCCTGCTGCTGCAGCCAGGCACGCAACGCGACGTCCTGGGTGTTGCCGAGCGCCGGTGTCGCCACGGTGGCCCCGACGAGATCGGCGGGGGTGTCGATGCCGGGGGCGGCGATGAGGGAAGCGCCTCCGGAAGTGGAGCCGGCGACGATCCGGATCGCTTCCCCGCCGGACTGGGCGTAGCCGTTGATTGCCGGGTTGGGGCCGAGGAAGGCGAGATCGAGGGCGTCGGAGAAGAGGGCGGTGATCGCCTCGGTTCCGGCGTTGAAGGTGACGGTCGTCAAGGTGACGCCGTCGCCGAGGGCGGTGGCGAAGGTCCCGTCGGCGACGCCGACGATGGCGGGGGCGTGGGTGACGTTGGCGAAGTATCCGAGGCGGACCTCGGTCGCCGTCGTGGCGGCGCCTGGTGAGGCGCATCCGGTGGAGGCGGCCAGCAGGACCAGGATCGGGCCGATCCTTCGGATGCGGCGAAGAGCGCCGCGACGCGGTGACGATGGTGTGGGTTTCCGGTTCATGATGCTTCCCCGAGGCTGTTGTTCTTATTATGTTGACAAACCAAGTCGACTTTATCTACTATGAGCCTCCTGCATCGTACACCTGCGGAGGCCGGTAGGCAATCCCGGATTTTTCTGATAATGTCTACTGAGGAGGTCAACTACCGAGATGTGGATCACCAAGAAGACGGATTACGCCACCCGCGCCGTACTGGCACTCGCCCTCGAATCCGGCGAGGCGCCCCTCAAGTTGCAGGAGATCGCCTCCCGGACCCACGTGCCCCAGTCGTTCCTCGAGCAGATCATGTACCAGCTGCGCGGCGCCGGCATCGTGCGATCGGTGCGCGGCCCGTCGGGGGGGTACCGTCTCAACCACCCGCCCGAGGAGCTCACGCTCGAGCGGGTGGTGCGCGTGTTCCAGGGCCCGCTGGCGCCCATCGAATGCTCCACCCGCTCCAACCCGGCGCCGTGCCCGATGGATCCCGGCTGCTCGCTCAAGGAGACCTGGCAGGAGGTGCGCGACGCCACCATCGCCATCCTGGAACGCACCGACTTCGCCACCCTCGCCGGCCGGGCGGAGGGGCCATGGCGCACCCCGCTGGCGAAGCCGACCTCGCCCGGTGCCGGCGGCGCGGCGCGCCGCTGAACACCGGGTGTCCCGTCACTCGGTCCCGATGAGACCGAGGCGATCCAGCGGCAACCCCTCGGCGGCGTCCAGCAATCTCGTCAACCCCTGCAGTGAGATCGGCGCTTCCTCCAACCACGGGAGGGAGGCCATCGCCACCCCGAAACGGCCCGCCAGCTCGTCGCGGGCCTGGCGCTGGCGCCGCGACTCGTCGGCCCAGCGTTTCAAGTTGTCGCGCAGGGCCCGGCGGGTCGCCTCGGGCAATCCGGGGGCGCGGAGCCGCCCACCGGCGCCCCACGCCTCGGGCAGGGTCCGGTTGAACACCACCAAGTCGGGCCGGCCCGCCGCCACCGGCAGCTCGGTGAACAGGCGTGTCGCCTCTCGCAGCGGGGTGGGCTGGGCGGTGGTGACCACCACCGTGACCGCGGAGCGGAGATGGCGTTCGATCGAGCGGGCCCGGTGGGAGAGGCCGTCGTAGAGGGTGCGGAGATCGAGGAGGAACTCGGCGATCTCCTCCAGCAGCGGACCGCCGAGGACGGTGTCGGCGAGGCGCAACACCGGACGGGCGGTGATCCGGTAGAGGGTGCGCCGGGCAGGAATGTGGGCGCCGGTGAGCCAGCGCAGCAGGCGACCTCCGACCAGGTCCCTCATCCGGCCCGGGGCGAGGAAGAACTCGATCCCGCCCACCGCCGGCGGGGTGTCGACGATGAGGACGTCCCACGTGCCACTCTCGATGAACTCGGCCATCTGCTCCCCGGCGGCGTAGGCCTGGGCGGCGGGGAAACGATCGGCGACCGCCCGGAAGAACGGGTTCTCCTCGAGCCGGTCGGCCACCTCGACTGCGGCGTGGCGTCGCACGATCGCCTCCCAGGAGGCGGTGACGTCGAGCATGGCGCCCCACAGGTGGCGCTGTCCCGCCACCCGGGTGGGTTGGTTGCCGAGCTCGCTGAGCCCGAGAGCGTCGGCGAGACGGCGCGCCGGGTCCACCGTCACCACCAGGGTGCGTTTCCCGTCACGGGCCGCCGCCACGGCGAGGGCGGCGGAGATGGTCGTCTTCCCGACGCCGCCGGCGCCGGCAACGAGCACCGCGTGGGCGTGGCGACCGGGGGTCACGGTGTCTCCCAGACGGCGGCGAGCCGCAGCGCCACCTGCTCGGGACCATCCGACCCGAACAGGTAGGGGAGGCGGGGGCCCGAGGGGAGGGCGGAGAGCCAATGGCGTTGCGACGCCCACAGGGCCTGGTGCAGCTCGGCGGCGCGGCGGTGCGGTCCGGCGGGGAGTCGCGCCACCGCCTCGGCAGGGACGGCCAGCTCGGGGAGGGTGCGGTTGGTGACCACCGTCACCAGGTCGATCACCGGCTCGCGCCCCAGCCGGTCGAGGGCCTCGCGGGTCTCGGCCACCGGCAGCTCCTCCGGGGTCGTCACCAGCACCAACCCGGCCGTGGCGGGATCACCCAACGTGACCTGCATCCGCCCCGCCTGTTCCCGGATCGGTCCGGCGGGGACGAGATCCGCGATGGTGGCGGGAGCACGGAGATAGGAGAAGAGCTGGCCGAGTGGTGGGGCGTCCACCAGGACCAGGTCGTAGCTTCCGCGCCACACCTCATACACCGGCTTGCCGATGGAGATGATCTCCCGCACCCCCGGGGCGGTGTCCACCAGCACGTTGAGGGCACGCGCCAGCTGGCGCGTCGGGGTGGGGCGAGGAAGCCGGAGCTGGACCCGGAGGTACTCGTCGAGGGCCCGCGACCGGTCGACGGCCAGGGTGTACACCCTCGGGGCCACCTCCCGGGCCTCATAGTCGAGGTCCTCCGCCCCGAGGTGGGCGGCCAGGCCGAGGGCGTCCAGCATTCCCATCGCAAGCACGGTGCGCCCGGCGCGGGCCGCGGCCAGCGCCAGAGAGGCGGTGACGGCGGACGAGCCGACGCCACCCTTCCCGGAGATCAGCAACAGCTTGCGGTCGAACACCGTGGGCGGAGCGTATCAGGCCGTTGCCGCTCCCCGGTGCGCTCCGGTAGCCTGACCCGGGTCCGTCACGAGGAGGTCGGAGTGGCCGAGTTGGACGTCGAGCAGTTCCTGGCACGTTTCCGCGACCGGGCCGCCGCGGTCGCCGAGCGGGGGATCCCCCCCCTGGAGGGAGAAGCCCGACGCGCCTTCATCGCCCAGGCCGAGCAGGATCATTTCGACTACGCGTTGGTGGGGAACGCCTCCTGGTCGGTGGAGGAGGGCTCCCTCGTGCTCCGGGTACCGCTCGCTTCCTGAACCCCCGGCTCACCCCTCGTCGGGGGTGACTCCGGCGGCGGCGCGGCGCGCCTCGGCCCGGCGCTCGCTCTCCAGCCGGGCCAGGTCGTAGTCCTCGTAGTCCACGTACGCCATGGCGTCGGCCAGCAGTCTGTGGCCGGCCTGATCTCGGATGAGCCGGTGCATCTCCTGGCATACCCTCCGGTAGCCGGGGTGGCCGCCTCGTCCGGTGCGCAACTCGAGGAGGTGGAACGCCTCCCGGGCGTTGAGCTGGAGGTAGAAGCGGATCTTGTAGGCGAAGGGGACCGCGTACTGGGCGACCTCCTCTCCGAGGTCGGCCGCGATCGCTTCGTGGAGGGAGGCGGCGCGCTCCATCGCCTCCTCCCAGGCCCCGGCTTCGCCGACGTCGGTGACCGCGTCCGGGGTGACGAACCCGTGGCGGGGGGCGAGGCGCTGCCAGTCGATCGAGAGCATGCGGTGGCGTTGCAGGTCGCGGAAGATCCCGTAGTCGCAGAGGATGTCGAAGCGGTAGAAGGTGCGCTCCATCCCCCGGCCCGGTTTGTGGCGGCGGTTGCTGCGGTCGCCGGCGTAGGCCTGCAATACCGCGGCGCGCTGCTCGGCGTCCATCTCGCGGGCGAGGCGCAGCAGCTGATCGTCGGGGAGCGCGGTGTGCCGGTAGAGGGCGGCGGCGACGATCTCGGTCTCCGCCTCGGGATTCCATGACACCAAGGTGACCTCGGGACGGTCTTCGGGGACGGCGGCGATCTCGTCGGCGATGCGCTGCATCTCTTCCCCGGTGCGGGCCAGGTACGCCGACCAGGCCCCGCCCCGTTCCGGGAGATCGACCCGCCGCATGAACGACGGGATCACCTTGCGCAGCTCGGTCAGCATCAGGTCGGCGAAATGGCGGGCCTCCGCCAGGGGATGGGCTCGCATCCGGAGCAGCATGGCCTCGTAAGCCTGGCCGGAGGCGAAGATCCCGACGTTGGAGGTGGTCGCCGCCGGCAGCAGGCCCCGTGCATCGTCACAGGAACGGGCCCGGATGCTCGACATCCACACGAACTCGGAATCCCCGTCCCGGCGCGGGTAGAGGGTGCCGTAGTACGACACCAGCCGCTGCACCAGGCGAGCGTAGGTGGTGAAGAGCGATTCCATCGTCACCACGAACGGGTCGCGGTGGGGAGAAGCCGCCACCTCGGCCGGCACCATGTAGCGGTAACGATCGCCGAGCGGGCGGTCGTAGAAGATGTAGCGGGTGCTCTGCTCGAGATAGGAGGCGAGACGCCCGCGCTCCAGGATCTTGGTGAGCACGTTGGACGCCTGCTCCACCGCGAGGTGGGCGCCACCGAGTTGCGCCACCGAGTCGTCGCCGTACTCGGTGAAGACCCGGTCATAGAGCGTCTCGGCCCGGCGCTGGTTCACCACCGTGTCGGCCGGTGGGCCGGGGGTGGAGGCGCCCAGTTCGGGGATGGTGGCGAACTCGTCGAGGAAGAGGCGCCGCACCGACTTGTGTGACCGGCTGTAGCGGGCGAAGAGGGCGCCCTTCACCACCTCGGGGAGGTTGACCACCGCGAAGACCGGACCTTCGAGGTTGGTGAAGAAGCGGGACAGCACCGCTCGTTCCCCGTCGCTGAACGACTCGACGTGGTGGGGAGTGCCGGGAGAGGGGTTGGATGCGCTCGCAGGCATGGTGAATGACAAGACTGTGATTCACCGTAGCGGCGCGCTGCATCCGCTGCAATGGGATCGGCGGTATTCTCGGCGGCGTGATCGCGCTGCGCATCCTCATCGGGGCCCTCGTCGCCGCCGCCATCGGCGTGGCGATGGTGCCGCTGTGGGTGCTGCTCGACATCCGACGGGGCGGGACCGGCTGGGGATTGTGTCCCAGCGGCATCGGCGCCTGCCGCAATTCGTACTTCTCGGGCTTCGAACTCCTCGCCTACCTGGCGGTCGCCCTCTTCGCCATCCTCGCCCTCATCGCCCTCTGTGTGCGGGTGCTGCGCCTGGTGGAGCGCCACCGCGGCATCCGCGTCTGACCGGCCCTCTTCCGGCCGTCAGTGGGCGGCGCTCACCGATTCGGCCTCCGGGAGTTCGTCGGGGGTGAACCCGACCACCACGTAGATCCCGAGGAGGATCAGGCCGGCGCCGATCCAACCACGGACGTCGAGGCGCTCGCCGAGCACGACGGCGGCGGTGGCGGCCGCGAAGGCCGGCTCCAAGGCCAGCACGACCGCGGTCCGGCTCGGACCGATCACGGTCTGCGCCCACACCTGGATGAGGAACGCCCCGGCGCTCACCACGAGGCCGGTGGCGAGCAGGGCGGGGAGCGAGGCGAGGCCGGGGACGGTGAACCCTTCGATCACCGCCAGCGCCATCGCTCCGACCGACACCACCAGGAGCTGCACCGCGGTGAAAGCGACGATGGGGTGGAGCGGAGCGAGCCGGGAGAGGATCACGATGTGGACGGCGAAGGCGACTGCGCATGCCACGGTGAGGAGGTCGCCGCGGCGCAAGGTAAGGCCGTGTTCGACGGTGAGGAAGGCGAGACCGGCGAAGGCGAGCACCCCGCCGCCCAGGGCGAGGGCATGGGGGCGGCGCCGGAACGAAACGGCGGCGATGAGCGGGGTGAAGACCACGTAGAGCCCCGTGATGAGGCCCGAGTTCGAGGCTGACGTGAGCGAGAGACCCCACGTCTGGAAGGCGTAGCCGGCCAGCAGCGAGACTCCTGCGATGGCGCCGTGGCGCCAGATGAGGGTGCCCCGGGGGCGGGCGATGGTGAAGAGCACCGCGGCGCCCAGCAGGAACCGCCATCCCACGAAGCTCATCGGTGGAAGGATCTCGACCGCCTCCTTGATCACCACGAATGTCGTCCCGAACAGGAGGGCGGCGCCGGCGAGGGCGAGGTGAGCGACGGTGCGGCGGGACACGGCGACGGGGGGCGGCGTCAGCCGACCCGCCGGCTCAGGGAGGCGATGATCCCGACGAGGACGATGGCGCACCCCGCCAGCAGGGTCCACGGACCGGCCCCCACCTGGGCGGTGACGCCGGCGTCGCGCACCTCGCGGGCGGCGGCGAGGGCGTCGACGACCTTGGCGGCGGCGAAGATGGTGGCCGCCGCGGCGCACGCCGCCGTCACCACCGCGGCGACCAGCCCGAAGCCCTCATGGCGGTCCCCGAAGAGGGCGATCCCGGCGGGGATGAGCAACAACACCACGGCGGCGCCGGCGGCGGCGCCCGCTCCGTTGATGCTCCCCAGCAGAGGGGCGGTGAGGAATGGGAGCAGCAGCGAGATCGCACCGATCCCGGTTCCGGCGACGATGATGAGGCGCGAGGCGTGCACGGGATTCAACGGATCTGGATCGACGTCCCGTCGATGCTCTCGATCTCGACGAGGGACTGGACCGTCCAGCCGTGGTGTTCCAGCCGCTCCCGGCCCCGCTGCCACACCTTCTCGATGGCGAACCCGAAGCCCACGATCTCGCAACCGGCTTCGACCACCATCTCCCCGAGGGCCTCGGCGGTACGGCCCCGTGACAGGAAGTCGTCGATGACGAGGACCCGCAACCCCGGGGTGAGGACGCGCCGGGCGATCTCCACCCGGTACTCGACGCCCTTGGTGGGGGAGGCCACCTCGCGGGCGAACGAGTAGCGCTCCCCGGTGCCGAGGTACTTCTTGGCGTACACCATGGGGATGCCCAGCTCGCGGGCGGTCATCAACGCAGGGGGGATGCCGGACGCCTCCGCGGTGATCACCAGGTCGGGCGCCGTCGCCGCAAAGCGGGCGGCCAGGTCGCGGCCCACCGACTCGAGGATGGGGGGCTCGACACGGTGATTGAGGAACTCGTCCACCAGGATCAACTCGCCCTCGATCCGGGCACGGGAGGAGACGGCGGTCTTGAGATCCACGGCGGTATCGTACCCGTCCCGTCCGGCGCAGGAATCGCCGGACGGCTCCCCCCTAGCATCCAGGCTCGATGGCACCCGAACGCACGACGGAACCGACCCCGCCCTCGGTGGAGCAGCGTCGCGACGCGCGGGTCGTCCTCAACCGGCTCCGGCGGCGCTACCCGTCGATCGGCACCGCCCTCGACTACCGGGAGCCGTGGCAGCTCCTGGTGGCCACCGTGCTCTCGGCCCAGACCACCGACGAGAATGTGAACCGGGTCACCCCCGAGCTGTTCCGCCGCTGGCCGACCGCCGAGGACCTGGCCGAAGCCGATCCGGACGCGGTGGAGCAGGTCGTCTACTCCACCGGCTACTACCGGCAGAAGACCAAGTCGATCATCGCCCTCTCGTCCGATCTCGTCGATCACTTCGACGGGAAGGTGCCCGCCGATCTGGAGGCGATGACGACGCTGCGGGGCGTGGGGCGCAAGACGGCGAGCGTGGTGCTCGCCGAGGCCTGGGGGCTCCCCGCGATCGCGGTCGACACCCACGTCAAGCGGGTGTCGAGACGGCTCGGCCTCACCGCCGAGACCGACCCGGAGAAGATCGAACGGGCGCTGCGGGCCCTCTACCCCGAGAAGGATTGGGCCGGGGTGTCGATGCGCTTCATCCAGTTCGGGCGTGACGTGTGCGACGCCCGGCGTCCCCGCTGCTGGGAATGCCCGCTTCGGGACCGCTGCCCCTACCCTGACAAGACGCCGGCCCCCTGACGATCCGTGCCTACCGGGCGGCGTCCGGTTGGGCGGTGCCCGATGCCGCCTGGGGTGGGACAGCCGTGCCCCGGCCTGGCGCGCCGCGGCGGCGGGCGCGGCCGGCGCCGGACCGGACCAGGTCCATCCCCCGCGTCTCCGGCAGCCGCAGGACCAGGTACATGGAGACGAGGAGGCCGGACGCCAGGATGGCGATCGTGGTCGACAGCCCGGCCCGGTCCACGACCAGGGCGCCGATCACGAACCCTCCGATCGAGCCGACGATGGCGACGTTGGTGATCCAGCCCGCCGTCATGGCGCGCACCCGGGTGGGGAACAGCTCGGAGCGCTGGGCGGCGAACGCCGGGGTGAACATGCTGAGTCCGAGCGTGGCGAGGAAGATGGCGGGCGCCAGGAGCCAGCCGCTGTCGAGGGCGTAGAAGCCGACGCCGCCCACCATGCCGAGGGCGAGGGCGAGCACGATGGTGTGGCGGCGCCCGATGGCGTCGGCCATCCGCCCACCCACGACGAGGCCGAGGGCCCCGAGGCCGCTGAAGACGATGAGGAGGAAGCGGGCCGGGGCGGCCTCCCACTCCAGGTCGTTCACCATCCGCTCCATCACGAAGTTGAGGGCGGGGGAGGAGAAGACGGCGACAAAGAATGCCATGGCGGCGAGGGGCCAGAAGTGGCGGGCGAGCCCGCTGGAGAGCACCTGACGGAACGTGACGTCCCGGCCGAAGGGACGGAACGCCCGGCTCTCGGCCAGGAACCGGTTGAGGAGGGGGAGCAGCACGAACCCGACCGCGGTGAGCCCGAACAGGATGCGCCAGGCGTCGGGCGACTGCTCGGCGATCGGGAGCAGCACCAGCCCGAGACCCGATCCCATCGACCCGGCGAGGGCATAGATGCCGAGGCCGAGGGCCCGCCGCCCCGGGGCGATTTCCTCGGCGAGGTAGACCACGGAGAGGGCGGCGATGCCGATCACCGCGATCCGGGTCACGGCCTGGGTGACGACGAACCCGGCGACGCCGGGGATGAGCACGGTGAGGAGATTCCCGGCGGGGATCATGGCGAAGGCGATCAAGAAGGGGCGGCGGCGCCCGATGCGATCGGCGATGACGGCGAAGGCGAGCCCTGCCAGCGACGCCGTCCTGGTGATCCCGAACACCCAGAACATGCCCCCTTCGCTGATTCCCAGGCTCTTGCGGGCGAACGGCAGGGTGGAGCTGATCTGGCTGCCGCCGTACGCGGCGACGAACCCCACCAGCACCATGAGGGTGAGGATGCGTCGGTCGCGGACGGTGAACGCTGCTTTCTTGCCGCGACTCGTCATGGACGATCCGCCGCGATCATTCCGTCCGCTTCGGGGGTGGGGGCCTCTGTCATGGGCGCGCCTGAGGTTACCCGGTGGGACCGGGCGCGGTATTCGAACCGGGGCCCGGCCCGGCGTAGGGTGCGGGGAACAGGGGCGGTGCACGCCGCGTTGACCCAGCAACCGTCCCACGACCCGACAGGAGCGCCCGGGTGGCCGATCCGACCTTGCTTGCCGCCATCCTCGCCGGCGCCGCCTCCTTCCTGTCTCCTTGCGTGCTGCCGCTGCTCCCCGGCTATCTGAGCCTCATGTCGGGGTACTCCACCCGGGAGCTGGCGGAGGGCGACGTATCGATGTGGCGGGTGGCCCGCGCCACCGGGCTGTTCGTGCTCGGCTTCTCGCTGGTCTTCGTGGTGCTGTTCGGGGCGGCGGCCTCGTCGCTGGGGCGGGCGCTCAGCGGCCATGTCTTCACCGTCGTCGCCGGGTGGGTCATCGTCGTCATGGGGGTGTTCATCGTCGTCACCTCGGTGTGGAACCCGCGCTTCCTGCTCCCGTTCATGAAGGACCGCCGCAAGGAGGTGCGACCCAGCCGGCTCGGCGTGTTCGCCCCTCCGGTGATGGGAATGGCGTTCGCCTTCGGCTGGACCCCCTGTATCGGGCCCTTCCTCACCGCCGCCATCGCCCTCGGCGCCAGCGAGGACACCATGGGTCGGGGCATGTTGGTGCTCGCCTTCTACTCGCTGGGGCTCGGGATCCCGTTCCTGGTCTCGGCCCTGCTGCTCGCCAAGGCGTTCTCCTTCTTCGATGGGATCAAACGGTTCCTCACCCCGATCAGCATCGCCTCGGGACTGCTGCTGGCCGGGTTCGGGTTGTTGCTGGTGACGGGTCGGATCGTCGACCTCAACGCCTGGTTCAGCCGCCTCCTGGTGCGGCTCGGGCTGGACGGACTCGCCGACGTCTGAGATCGGATAACCTCGCCCGATGCAACCCGCTCTGGACCGCTCCCGTTTCGCGGCACTGGCGGCCGAGTACCCGGTGGTGCCGGTGTCGGTGGAGGTGCTCGGCGACCGGGAGACCGCGGTCTCGGTGTTCGAGAAACTGGTGGGCGCCGACTCCGGGTTCCTCCTCGAATCGGTGGAAGGCGGCGACCGATGGGCCCGCTGGTCGTTCGTGGGGTGGCGGCCCGAGTTCACCCTGCTCGCCCGTGACGGCCGCTGCTGGACCGAAGGCAGTGACGTGGATCTTCCCGATGGTGACGTGCTCACGGTGCTCGAGCAGGTGATCGCCCGCTACCGGACCCCGCCTCCGACCCAACTCGGCTTCGGTGATCTCCCCCCGCCCCTCTTTGCCGGGGCGGTCGGCTACCTGTCGTACGACGCGGTGCGCTACGTCGAGCACCTCCCCGATCGTCCCGACGACGACCGGGGGCTACCCGAGATGATGTGGCAGTTCTTCGGGATGCTGGCCGTCGTGGATCGCTTCCGGCAGACGGTGCGCCTCATCCGCAACGTGTTCGTCGGCGACGCCGACCCGGCGACCGCCTACGACGCTGCGGTGGCGGACCTGGCGGCGGCCGTCGATGCCCTCGGCGCGGGGGAACGCTACCGGATCCGGTCCCGCCCCTCCTTCACCACCAAGCCGGAGGCGAGGGCCAACATGTCGAGGGAGACGTTCGAGGCGGCGGTGGGGACCGCCATCGAATACATCAAGGCGGGCGACGCCTTCCAGATCGTGCCATCGCTGCGGTTCGAGGTCGATTTCGACGGAGACCCGTTCGCCATCTACCGCTCGCTGCGGCTGGTGAACCCTTCGCCATTCATGTTCTTCGTCCGCCACGGCGGCGTCGCCATCGTGGGTTCATCGCCCGAGGTCATGTCGCGGGCGCGCGACGGGAAGGCGACGAGCCGTCCCATCGCCGGGACCCGCCCGCGTGGGGCCACTCCCGAGGAGGATGCCGCCCTCGAGGAGGATCTGCTGGCCGACCCCAAGGAGCGGGCCGAGCACGTCATGCTGGTCGACCTGGCCCGCAACGACCTGGGGCGGGTGTGCCGGTACGGCACGGTGACGGTCGACGAGCTGATGGTGATCGAGCGCTACTCGCACGTCATGCACATCGTGTCGAACGTGTCGGGGACGCTGCGACCCGGGGTGGGTCCGGTCGACGTGCTCCGGGCCACCTTCCCCCACGGGACGGTGTCGGGCGCCCCCAAGGTGCGGGCGATGGAGATCATCGACGAGCTCGAGCCCACCGCTCGCGGGCCGTACGCCGGGGCGGTCGGCTACATCGACTTCTCCGGCAACGTCGACACCGCCATCGCCCTCCGCACCCTGGTGGCGGCCGGCGGGAAGGCGTGGGTGCAGGCGGGCGCCGGGATCGTGGCCGACAGCGATCCCGCCACCGAGTACCAGGAGTGCCTCAACAAGGCGGCGGCGGTGCTGGCCGCCATCGAGGGATCCCACGATGTCTGATCCCGGGCGGGATCCCGCCCGGGACGTTCCACCGTTCCGCGACGGAGCGGGTCTGGTCACGGCCGGCCGCGAGCTCGTGTGGGTGCGGGGGCCGGACACGGTGTCCTTCCTCGACGGGTTGCTGAGCCGCTCGCTTCCCGCCCTCTCGTCCGGGGCCGCGGCGCGGGCGCTGCTGCTGAGCCCACGGGGCCGGCTGCGGGCGGCGCTGTGGCTGCTGGCAGGCGACGACGAGGTCGGGATCGTCACCGACGCCGGGCACGGCGCGGTCGTCGCCGGTGACCTGGCCCGCTTCCGGCTGCGGGTCGACCTCACCATCGATCCCGAGCCGCGGCAGACCACGGATCTGTGGGGTCGGGAGGCGGCGGCGGTGGTGCGGCGCGCCACCGGGATCGAGGTGACGGAGCCGGCCGGATGGCGGGCGGTGCCCGGCGGGGGGATCGTCGCCCGCACCCCGTTCCTCCACGTCGACCTTCCCCGCTACGTCGTGGCGGGGGTCGACGCCGGGGTGCTGCTGGCGGCGGGCGCCGCGCCGGTGGCTCCCGAGGTGGCCGAAGGGTTCCGGATCGAGGCCGGTGAGCCGGGGAGCGCCGAGACCGGAGGGGAGCCAATCCCCGAGGAGACGGGCCTGGTGGCGGCGTCGATCGACTTCGACAAGGGCTGCTTCCTGGGTCAGGAGCTGGTGGCCCGCATCGAGTCGCGGGGCCATGTCAATCGCCGGCTCGTCGGATTGGTGGGAACGGGGGAGGCCGGCCTCGCCGGGCCGGTGTTGTGGAACGGTCGCCAGGTGGGGGAGATCACGTCGGCCGCCATCGGGCGGGACGGCGTCCCGGTCGCCCTCGCCATGGTGCGGACCGAGGTCGAGCCGGGGACCGCGGTCGAGGTGGCGACAGGGCGAGGGACGGCGGGGGCGACGGTGCACACCCTCCCGCTCGACCCGTCCCGGTGACGGTCGCTCCGGGCGGGCGCCTCGCTACCCTCCTGCCGATGACGCGCCGATGGGCTCTCCTCGCCTGTGCCGCCGTGCTCCTCTCCGCCTGCGGATCCTCATCCGAAGGCCTCTACGGGCAGGAGCTCTTCATCCATTCCTGCGCCATGTGCCACGGCGAGGACGGCGGCGGGAGCAGCATGGCCCCCGCCATCGGGCCTGGGTCGAACGCGGCGACGTTGCGAGACGACCAGATCGAGGGCGTGATCGAGGTCGGACCGGGGGCGATGCCGTCGTTCCGGCGCCTCACACCCGAACAGATCGACAGCCTGGTGGCGTACGTCCGTACCCTCCAGAACGAGTGACGACCCGGGCTACGATGCCCTCTGATGCTGGGAGAGATCCTCACCGCGACCCGGCGCCGTGTCGCCGCCCTCGCCGCCTCCTCCCCGGCGACGACCCCTCCTTCGCGCCCCGATCAGGCTCGCGGCCTGACGGCCGCGCTCGCCGCTCCCGGGCTCCAGGTGATCGCCGAGATCAAGCGTCGCTCCCCGTCGGCGGGGGCGATCGCCCCGGATCTCGATCCCGTCACCCAGGCTCGCGCCTACCTGGAGGGCGGAGCGGCGGCCATCTCGGTGCTGACCGAGCCCGACTTCTTCGGCGGGTCCCTCGACGACCTGCGGGCGGTGCGGGCCGCGGTGCCGCTCCCGGTGTTGCGCAAGGACTTCATCCTCGATCCGCTCCAGGTCGGCGAGGCGGCCGCCGCCGGCGCCGACGCCCTGTTGCTGATCGTCGCCGCTCTCGATGCGGACCGGCTCGGGGAGCTGCTGGCGGCCTGTGAGGAGGTCGGGGTGGAGGCGCTCGTCGAGGTCCACGATGCCGCCGAGCTGGTGGTGGCGAACCAGGCCGGAGCGCCGCTGATCGGGGTCAACAACCGCGACCTGCGCACGTTCGTGACCGATCTCGCCACCGCCGAGGCTCTCGCCGGCGACATCCGTCCCGGAGCCGTCACCGTTGCGGAGAGCGGCGTCGTGTCGCCTGCCGGGTCGGCCCGGATGGCCGCCGCCGGCTACGACGCGGTGCTGGTGGGGGAGGCGGCGGTGCGCTCGGGAGACCCGGCAGGGTTCGTGGCGTCGCTCCGTGAGGCAGCGTCATGACGTGGGTCAAGGTGTGCGGGATGACACGGGTCGAGGACGTCACGGCCGCGGTCGAGGCCGGGGCCGACGCCGTCGGCATCGTCCTCATCCCCTCCTCTCCCCGGTTCGTCTCCCGGGATCGAGCAGCCGAATTGGTGGCCGCCGCCGGAGGGGTTCGCCGGGTGATCCTCACCGTCGACCTGGCCCCGGGCGACCTGAGCGGGCTGTTGGAGGAGACCGGCGCCGACGGGATCCAGCCCTACGGTGTCGAGGCGTCCGCGGTCGCCGCCGCCGCCATGGCCGCCGGGGTGTTCGTCCTGCGCCCGGTCCCGGTCGGGATCGGGCTCGATCTCCCGGGACCGGGGGAGGGGATCCCGTTGCTGGATGCCGCCGGTCCCGCCCTGGGTGGGACCGGTCTCCGGTTCGACTGGGATCTCGCCACCGGCATCGACGTGCCGTGGGTGCTCGCCGGCGGGCTGGGGCCCGACAACGTCGCCGAGGCGGTGGCCCGGGTGCGGCCGTGGGGGGTGGATGCCTCCAGCGGTCTGGAGGAGGCTCCGGGCATCAAGGATCACGGTAGGGTGGCTACCTTCGTCAGGGAGGCGAAACGGGCGTGAGGTTGGAACGTCCCGACGCACAGGGCAGATTCGGCGCGTACGGGGGACGGTTCGCCCCCGAGACGTTGATGCCGGCGCTGCTCGAATTGGAGACCGCCTTCGAGGAGGCACGCCACGATCCCGCCTTCCAGGTCGAGTTGAGCGAACTCCTCACCACCTACGTGGGGCGTCCCACGCCGGTGTACCGAGCCCGGCGCCTCTCCGAGCGGCTCGGGCTCGCGCTCTTCCTGAAGCGGGAGGATCTCGCCCACACCGGGGCGCACAAGATCAACAACACCATCGGCCAGGGGCTGCTGGCGCGACGCATGGGCAAGCGTCGCATCATCGCCGAGACCGGCGCCGGCCAGCACGGGGTGGCCACCGCCACCGCCTGTGCCCTCTTCGGGCTCGAGGGCGTCGTCTACATGGGGACGAAGGACATCGAGCGCCAGGCGCCCAATGTGCACCGGATGCGGCTCCTGGGTACCGAGGTGGTCCCGGTGGAGACCGGCGCCGGCACCCTCAAGGATGCGGTGTCGGCCGCCTTGCGGGACTGGGTGGCCAGCGTCGAGAACACCCATTACATCATCGGGTCGGTGGTGGGACCCCACCCCTTCCCCTGGATCGTGCGCGAGTTCCAGAAGGTCATCGGGGAGGAATTGCAGGTGCAGCTCGACGGGTCGTCGCCGGACCGACCCGAGCCCGACATCATCGTGGCGTGCGTCGGGGGCGGCTCCAACTCGATCGGGGTGTTCTACCCGTACGCCGGGACCGGGGTGGAACTGGTCGGGGTGGAGGCGGCCGGTTTCGGCATCGCCACCGGCCACCATGGCGCCTCGTTGGGGGCGGGGACGCCGGGGGTGATCCACGGGGCGATGACGTATCTCCTCCAGGACGACGCCGGCCAGATCCTCGAGGCGCATTCCATCTCGGCCGGCCTCGACTACCCCGGAGTCGGGCCCGAGCACGCCTACCTGAAGGACGCCGGGTTGGTCCACTACGAATCCGTCACCGACGACGAAGCGGTGGCGGCGTTGCACCTACTCACCGAGACCGAGGGGATCATTCCCGCCCTCGAGTCGGCGCACGCTCTCGCCTGGGTGGTGCGGGAGGCGGATCGCCTCGCCGGCCGCAACGTGGTGGTGAACCTCTCCGGGCGCGGCGACAAGGACGTGGAGGAACTGGAGCGCTGGGAACATGGCTGACGGGGTCTCCCGGTTGCGGGGGATGTTCGCCGAGGCGGCCGCAGCGGGGCGAGCAGCCCTGCTGCCCTACATGACGGCCGGCCTCCCGACGGTGGCCGCCTCTCCCGCCCTGTTCGAGGCGATGGCCGATGCCGGCGCCGACGGTTTCGAGGTCGGCATCCCCTACTCCGATCCCCTGATGGACGGTCCCACCATCCACGAGGCCGGTCTGCGGGCCCTCGCCGCCGGCTCCGGGCTCGCACCGGGGCTCGACGTGGTGGCGGAGGTGACGGCGCGCACCGGCAAGCCCGTGGTGGTGATGACGTACGCCAACCCTGTGGTCCGGGTCGGGATCGAGGAGTTCGCCCGGCGGGTCGACGAAGCGGGCGGGTCGGGCGTCATCGTGGCCGACATGCCGGTCGACGAGGCCGGCGCATTCGCGACGGCCTTCGCTCGCCACGGCCTCGGGCTGGCATTGTTCGTGGCGCCGACCACCCCGCCGGAGCGGCTGGCGTTGGTGGCGGCTTCCGATCCGGTGTTCGTCTACGGCGTGGCCGACATGGGCGTCACCGGGGAGCGGACCGAGGCGAGTGGGCGGGCGGCGGCGCTGGCGGCACGGGTCAGGGCCGCCACCGCTGTGCCGTTGGTGCTCGGGGTCGGGATCTCGACCCCGGCGCAGGCGCAGGCGGCCGCCGCGGTCGCCGACGGGGTGATCGTCGGATCGGCGCTGGTGCGCAGGGTGCTCGACGCGGCCGACGTCGCGACGGCGGCGTCGAGCTTGCGGGATGCGGTCACGGATCTGGCCGCGGCCATGCGCCGCGCCTGATCGGAATCGGTCCGCTGCCTGGTACCGGGAGGGGGACTCGAACCCCCACGGGCTTCCGCCCAACGGATTTTGAGTCCGTCGCGTCTACCAATTTCGCCATCCCGGCCGGGCGCGCATCATAGGGCGGGGCCTGCCGTCACGCCGCCCTCCGGGCCGTAGACTCGGGTCATGCGCCGTATCGAACGTCGCCTCTTCCGGCTCAATGATCAGATCGAGGCGTTGCGCCGCGACGAGGTGCTCGCCCGCCAGGAACTCGAGTTCCACCTCCACCTCAACGACGACGCCGTTCGCGACGCGCTGGTGTCGGACGCACCGCTGGATCGGGCCGACGCCCGGGACACCGCCGGGGATGTGGCTCGTTTCGAGGCCCACGTCGCCGGCCTCGAGCTGCGGCGGCGCCGCCTGGAGGAACGGCGCGATCGGTTGCTGAGCCGGCTCGGAGGGTGACTCGTTCCGAGCCAGCATCCAACGAGTCCTTCAGGTCCCGCGAGATTTGTCCGAATCACCAGTAGAATCCGCTGGCGGTTTCGACCACTCAGAGGTAGTATGTGACCACTGTGAGTAGCAACAACCCGACGTGTCACCACCCGGAGCGGTCTGAACGCGGTGCGGCCATGGTGGAGTTCGCCATCATCGTGCCGCTTCTCGTGATGCTGGTGTTCGGTGCGCTCGAGTTCGGTCTCGCCTTCAAGGCGCGCCTCTCCTACAGCCACGCGGCGGCGAGCGCCGCCCGCATCGGGAGCGTGGTCGGGACCGACGACGAGGCCGATTTCGCCATCCTCCAGGCAGTGGAAGCCGGGCTGGTGGGAGCGGTCGATCCCACCTCGATCGATCAGGTGGTCATCTACAAGGCGAACGCCGACGGGACGATGTCGACCTCGCGGAACTACTACGCCTACAACCCGGCGACCGCCTGTAAGTGGGACCCGTGCCCCGACCCGGACAACTTCGTGGCCTACGGGTCACCCGGCAACTGGCCCCCGAGTGCTCGGGTGACGACCCTCGTCCCAGGACCCGATGTGATCGGGGTCGAGATCCAATTCACCCACGAGTGGGTGACCAACGTGCTACCGATGATGAGTTCACCGGCGCATTGGGCCGACGATGCCCGGATGCGGATGGAGCCCGACGTCTACGGAACGAGCTCCTGAGGAGGCCCCTCCCGTGAAGCAACACATCATCGCCCGGATCCGGAAGCGATTCGAGGACACCGAGAGCGGCGTGACCATGATCCTCATGGCGCTGCTCATGGTCGTGATGATGGGCGCCGCCGCCATGGCGGTGGACCTCGGCTGGCTCTACCTCAACAGCATCCGGACTCAGCAGGCCGCCGACGCCGCCGCCCTCGCCGGCGTCGTCTACATGCCCGACGAGTTCCCCACCGCCTCCACGGTGGCGATCTCGACCGCCACCGCCAACGAGTACATCAACGGGGTCAACGCCGTGGTCACGCCGGCCAAGGTCCCGGGGAGCGACCACCAGCTCCGGGTCACGGTCGACAACAACGTTCCCACCTTCTTCATGCGGGTCTTCGGCATCGACAATGTCGACATCAGCCGCGAGGCCGTCGCCGAGTACGTGCTCCCGCTGCCGTTGGGGAGCCCCGAATCGCGGTTCGGCAACGATCCGCAAGCCGGATACATGCCGAACTTCTGGGCCAACATCCACGGGTACTACACCGGCAAGGGCATGGGAGATCTCTACTCGTCACACTGCCTCGCATGGGAGAGCGGCTCGGGATGCAACGCGAATCCCGACGCCCGCGAGACCGGGTACATCTACGGGGTGGAGGTACCCGCGGGTGCCACCTCCGGTCCGACCATCGAGCTGTACGATCCGGCCTTTGTCCGGGGCGGCGGCGACAACGTCCTCAACGGCGACAACGAGCAGGGGTGGGATTCCCTCCCCGGGGCAACTACCCAGTTCACGCTCTACGCACCCGATCCCACTCCGCTCGATCTCTCCGACAACGCCGTGATCTGTCAGACCAACTACGCTCCGCGGGATCCGTATCCGTGGTACTACACCATTCAGAACATCCCCTGGGAGACCTTCTGCAGCTCTCCCGACTACGGTCCCGGCATCTACCCGCTCCAGGTCCGGATCCTCCATCCGTCGGCCAACGAGCGCGGGCTGAACCGATTCTCGATGCGGGCGTCGACATCGGGCGACCAGCCACGCCTCTACGGCCTGGGCGACATGTCGATCTACGCCAACGTCAACGCCGGGATCACCGAGTTCTACCTCGCCGACGTCGAGGAGATCCACGCGGGCAAGACCCTCATCATCAGCCTGTTCGACCCCGGCGACGCCTCCGGCAATCACAACATCTCGATCGTCGATCCCCACGGCAACGTGCCGGCCTGCGACATGGTGGCGGACGGCTCCGCCTCCGGCTACAGCGGCCACTACAGCCCGTGCCGGATCTACACCAGCGACGGCCGCTACAACGACCACAAGCTGACGATCTCGATCGACCTCACGGGATACACCTGCAGCAGCGACTGCTGGTGGAAGGTGCGCTACAGCTACCCGTCGACCACCCAGGACACCACGACCTGGGCGGTCCACATCGACGGGAACCCGGTCCGCCTGGTCAGCTAGCCGCACCAACCTCCGCTCCTTCGGACGGTATCCCCGGTCGTCGGTCGCGCTGGCTACGCTCGGGTCGATGCCCACCCTCGCCCTGCTCGACGGCCACAGCCTCGCCTACCGCGCCTTCTACGCGCTGCCCGCCGACCTCGCCACCTCCTCGGGGCAGGTGACCAACGCCGTCTTCGGCTTCACCTCGATGCTCATCAAACTGCTCGGTGACGAGCATCCCGACGCGATCGCGGTCGCCTGGGATCTGAAGGGACCAACGTTCCGCAAGGAGCGGTTCCCCGACTACAAGGCGCAGCGGGACGCCCCGCCCGACCTGTTCGCCGGCCAACTTCCCCTCATCAACGAGGTGCTCGCGGCGCTCGAGATCCCCCAGCTCAGCGCTCCCGGGTACGAGGCCGACGACGTCATCGCCACCTTGGCGACCCGAGCGGCGGCCGAAGGATGGAGGGTCCTCGTCGTCACCGGGGATCGGGACGCCTTCCAGCTCGTCGACGATCACATCGCCGTGCTCTACACCCGGCGCGGGATCTCCGACACGGTGGCCGCCACCACCGACTGGATCCGGGATCGCTATGGCGTCGGGCCGGAGCAGTACCGCGATTACGCGGCGCTCCGTGGCGACACCTCCGACAACCTGCCCGGTGTTCCCGGGGTGGGCGAGAAGACGGCGGCCAAGCTCATCGCCGGGTACGGCTCGCTCGAAGGCGTCTACCAGCACCTCGACGAGCAGACGCCGAAGCTGCGGGAGAACCTCGAGACGCATCGAGATCAGGCCTTCCTCAACCGGGAGCTGATGGACCTGGTGCGCGACCTCCCGGTCACGGACGCGGCGGGGGAACCGGTCGTGATCGACGGTCTCGTCCTGCAGGAGTGGGACCGCGACGCGGTCCGGCGGGTGTTCGACGGGCTCGCCTTCCGCACCCTGTGGGACCGCCTGGTGGAGGTGGGCGGTCACGCCGAGGTGGAGGCGACGGCTCCGGAGGTCGAGGTGCACACCATCACCGGGGGCTCCGAGCTTCCGGCGGGTGAGGGTCCCCTCGCGCTGGAACCGGTGTGGGACGGCGGGGTCCTGGTCGGGGTGATGGTGGCCGACGGCGACGACGGTGTCTTCGTGCCGGAGAAGCAACTGGGGCGGCTCGAGGACGTGGGGGAGCGCGGGATCGCCGGCCACGACGTCAAGCCCCTGCTGCGGGTCCTCCTGGAGCGCGACCTGGCGCTCCCCGAGGTTCGTTTCGACACCGCCCTCGCCAGCTATGTCATCAACCCCGCACAGCGCACCCCCGACCTCGACGAGCTCGCCTACCGCGAGCTGGGGATCGTTGTGGCGCCTTCACCGGATCAGGAGGGGGAGGAGGCGCAAGGGAGCTTCGACCTCGAAGGACCCGGCGGGCCCGATCTGGAGGCGGCGGCGCGGAGGGCGGTGGCGGTGGCCCGGCTGGTGGAACCGCTCGAGACGCAGCTCGAAGTCCGCGGCGGCCTCCCCCTCTACCGGGACATCGAACTCCCGCTGGTGCCGATCCTGGCCCGGATGGAGGCGGCCGGGGTCGCCGTCGACCGCGCCTTCCTCGAGGAGCTGGGCGACGACCTGCGGCGCCGGCTCGGGGTCTTGGAGACCGCCATCCACGCCGCGGCCGGCGGGGTCTTCAACATCAACTCGACGCTTCAGCTCCGTGAGGTCCTCTACGACCGGCTCGGGCTGCCCGTGCTCAAGAAGACACCCAAGGGGGTTCCCTCCACCGACGCGTCGGTCCTGGCGAAGCTGGACCACCCCCTCGTCGCCGACCTGCTGCACTATCGCGAGCTGGAGAAGCTGCGCTCCACCTATGTCGATGCCCTGGTGCCGCTCATCGGTCCCGACGGCCGGGTGAGGGGGCGTTTCAACCAGATGGCGGCCGCCACGGGCCGTCTCTCCCAGGAGGAACCGAACCTGCAGAACATCCCGGTGCGCTCCGAGGAGGGTCGGGCGATCCGCCGCGCCTTCGTCGCCGCCGACGGGGAACGGTTCCTGGTGGCCGACTACAGCCAGATCGAGCTGAGGATCCTGGCGCACCTCTCGGGTGACGCCGGGCTGGTCGAGGCCTTTGCCAACGACCTCGACATCCACGCCGCCACCGCGGCCCGGGTGGCGGGGGTTCCGGTCGACGAGGTCACGCCCGACCAGCGGAGAAGGGCCAAGATGGTGAACTTCGGGCTGCTGTACGGGATGGAGGCGTACGGGCTGGCGCAGCGCCTCGACATCAGTCGGGACGAGGCGCAGCAGCAGATGGACGCCTACTTCTCACAGTTCCCCGAGGTACAGGCCTTCATGCGCGGCATCGTCGACCAGGCGCGCCGAGACGGCTACACCACCACCTTGCTGGGCCGCCGCCGCTATCTCCCCGAGCTGGTGAGCGGCAACTACCGGGACCGCCAGGCAGGAGAGCGCATGGCCCTCAACGCACCGATTCAGGGCGCGGCCGCCGACATCATCAAGAAGGCGATGATCGACCTCGATCGGGAACTGCGCCGGACCGGGTCCCAGGCTCAGCTCCTGCTCCAGATCCACGACGAGCTGGTGCTGGAGGTCCCCGAGGAGGAGGTAGAGGCGGTCACCGACCTCACCCGCACCATCATGGAGGGCATCGTCTCGCTGCGCGTCCCGCTCCGGGTCGACACCGCCACCGGCCGCACCTTGGCGGACTGCAAGTCCTGAGCCGGCCTCAGCCGCTCCGGACGTAGAGCACTGCCCCGCCGCCGCCGCCGGCGCGCTCCCAGGTGCCACTGGCGTCCAGGGCCGCCGCCAGCGGACGGTCGGCGTGGAGCAACACGCAGCCGGCACCGAAGTCCTCCACTGCCTGCACCGCCGTCCCCGCCAGCAACGATTCTTGGACCTCGAGCCGTTCCGCCCCGTAGAGGTCGTTGCGCCCGTCCTGGGAGACGAACACCTCGGGCCAGCGCCGATCGATCACGAAGCCGCCGTACTCGTATTCGTTGAGAAGGCGGCATCCGGCGGGGATGGCGTCGGTGGCCGTCACCGGGACGTCGTCGCCGATGTCGCCGAGGCGGGTCAACTGGGGGAGGAGCGGGACCACGGCGACGAGCCAGGCGACGAGAAGCCCGAGCAGCACCGCGCCCCGCCGCGGGCGGAACCAGCTCCGGAGCCGGGGCAGGCGGAGCCGGCCGGCCGCGATTGCGATCGCCGGGGTGCCCGCCATCAACAGCAACGCCCCCGACCGGATCGTCCCGAACGAGAGCACGGCGAGGGCGGCGAGCACCGGGATCACCACCCAGAAGGGGCGGCGCCACCCTGCGCCGTCGTCGGGATCGTTCGCCCCTCGTGGGGGGAACGCGGCGACGGCGAACGCCATCACCAGGGCGAAGCAGGCCACCAGCAGTCCTCGAGAATCACCGAGATCGAGCGGCTGCCACTCCTCGATGGTGCTCGACGCCGACTGCACCGTGAGGGCGTGGAGGTAGCCGTCGAGACCGTAGGGGGTGACGAGGCCGGCGACGGCCGCGGTGACCGCCACCACTCCGGGGAGGAGCACGGTCCGCCGTGCCACTGCGGTGCCCACCGCCATCAGCCCCACCACTGCCACGCCGACCGAGAACGAGGCGTGGAGGTTGGCCCACAGCACCAGCAACGCCGCCATGCCGGCCAGGCCGCGGCGGGAGCCGGCGAGGGCGGCGTCGGCGAGCAGCACCACGAAGGGGAACAGGGCGAGCCCGGCAAGCAGCGGGCGGAGCAGGATGAACGGGCTCATCAGGGCGATCGCGATCGTGGTCACCGTTGCGGCCGGCCAGGGGCGGGCGCCCCAACGGCGTGCCAGCAGGTAGGTGCCGGCGCCGGCCGCCGCCACCGTGGCGATCGTGAACCCGGCGAGCAGGCCCAGGCCTCCGGCGCGGCGCCCCGCCGCCATCACCACGTCCCCGAACCAGGCGTTGAGCTGCCAGGGAACGCCGTGGGCCGTCCACGAGAAGGGGTCGGTCGCCGGCACGCCCTGGTCGAGGATGAGGTCACCGGTGCGTAGATGCCACCAGACGTCCCCGGCGCCGACCGGCCCCAGGTTCCACAGCGTGACGAGCGCGAGAGCGAACCCGAGGAACGCGAGATGTCCACGGGCCCGCAGGGTGGGGGGGCTCACGGTGCCGCGGTTCGGGTCTGATCGAGACCCCCCAACCAGACTCCCAGTACGACGAGGCCGGCCGGGTACCAGTAGAGGGTGACGTCGAAGAGGGCGAATCCGAGGACCGAACCGAACAGGGCGACGGCGAGGGGCCCGGAGCGGAAGGCCGTGATGCCCAGCAGGATCAGCATCACGACCGCGGCCACGCCGACGGCGACGCCCTCCTCGGCCCCGATGAGCAGTGGGATGTCGTGGACCGGGAGGCGGAAGTCGGGATCGGTGCCGTGGTCGATCACGTAGCCCCAGGGTCCGACCCCCACCACCGGATGATCCTCCATGACCCGGATCGACCGTTCGATCAGCTCGACGCGCAGGGTCGTGGCCGCGTTGAGGTCGGTGGTGGCGGTGTCGTCGACCCGTTCCAGCCAGGCGGGGAGGAACAGCGCCGCCGGCACGGCCGTGCCGAGCACGATCGCCACCAGGGGACGGCGCAGGTCGCGGTGGCGGACCGCGGCCAGCAGCCAGGCGGGACCGGCCACGGCCAACCCCATCACGGAGGCGCGTGAGAAGCTCAAGCTGGCAGGCATCGCCGCCAGCGCCAGCACGAGCCACCACCAACGGGAGCGTGCCTGGCGGATGGTGAGCATCCCGATCGAGACCGCCACCAGCCCGTAGGTGGCGAGCATGTAGGGATGCGACGAGAGTCCGGGAGCCCGCACCGTGTTCCCGACGTGCTCGTAGTAGCCCGGTGAGCCGGGGATCCATTGGGCGCCGCCGGAGAGGGACTGGGCGAGGGCGGCGGTGCCGGTGAGAGCGGCCCCGAGCAGGATGGGCGCCCCGACCCAGCGCCACAGTGCGACGCGATCGAGCGACGCCACCATGGCGGCGACGACGACGGTGCCGACGAGGCGGACGAGCAACGCCACGCCCCGCCACGAGGGCCCGAATCCGAGCGTGACCGCGGTGGTGGCGAGCAGCCCCAGCGCCGCCGCCACCCCGAGGCGCGGCCGCACGGTGCGGACCCGTCGCCACAGGTGGGGGAGGGCGATCACGATCAGGACGAGGAGGGGGACGTCGAAGTAGTCGACGGTGACGAGGCGGCTGAACCCGGGAGCGGGACCGGGGTAGTCGACGAGCACCCTGGGGAACTCGACGGCGGCGAGGAGGACGGCGGCGGCGAGGAAGAAGCCGCGAACCTGATCGTCGGTGGGTCGGGTGCGCCGCCCGGCAGCTGCCCTCGGGCTCGCCATGGTAGGAGGCTCCTCTCGGGTGGATCCGGACTGAGGATATCGGGAGGCCGCGACCGGTCCTGAACACGATCTCCCCGACGGCCCTCTCGGGGTTCCTTGCGACCTCCTGCGCCGGCGCGAAACCTGGTACGCTGTCGTCGCCTTCGACCGGTCGAGCGCGCTCGGGGGCCAATCATGTACCCAAGGAGATGATGTTCCCGCATGGCCGACGAGAAAGAGAAGGAGCTCGTTCCCGGTGACGTAGCTTCCGCGGACCCGACGTCCGCCGCCGAGGCCGACGCCGCGGCCGCCCCAGAGGGTGAGATCGCAGCCGAGGTCGCGGAGCCTGCTTCCGAGGTGGCAGAGGTTGCCGCCGAGGTGGCAGAGGCCCCAGAGACTGCGCCCGACGCGGCAGAGCCCGTGTCCGAGGTCGCAGAGCCCGTGTCCGAGGCGGCTGAAGCTGAGCCCGAGGCCGCGGAGCCCGTGTCCGAGGCCGCGGAGCCCGTGTCCGAGGTCGCGGAGCCCGTGTCCGAGGTCGCGGAGCCCGTGTCCGAGGTCGCGGAGCCCGTGTCCGAGGTCGCAGAGACTGCGCCCGACGCGGCAGAGGACTCCGGACCGAACGTGGGCGAACTGCCCGCGATCACCGCACCGAGGGACATCGGCGACGTCGCCGACGACCTCAGCGCCGCCGACTTCGCCGCCGCGGTCGAGCGCACCGTATTCGAGTTCAAGGAGGGCGACATCGTCGCCGGAACCGTGGTGCGGGTCGATCCCGACGAGGTGCTCGTCGATATCGGCTACAAGTCCGAGGGCGTCATTCCCTCCAACGAGCTGTCGATCCGCAACGCGGCGAGTCCCGGAGACGTCGTCAGCGTCGGCGAGGAGATCGAGGCGCTCGTGCTCCAGAAGGAGGACGAGTCCGGCCGGCTCGTCCTCTCCAAGAAGCGGGCACAGTACGAGCGGGCCTGGGGACGTATCGAACGGGTCATGAAGGAGTCGGGCACCGTGCAGGGGCCCGTCATCGAGGTCGTCAAGGGCGGGCTCATCGTCGACATCGGGCTGCGCGGATTCCTGCCGGCTTCCCTCGTCGACCTGCGCCGGGTGCGTGATCTCCATCCCTTCGTGGGCGAGGTCATCGAGGCCAAGGTCATCGAACTCGACAAGAACCGCAACAACGTGGTGCTCTCGCGCCGCGCCTACCTCGAGGAGGCCCAGGCCGAACAGCGCCAGGCCTTCCTCAGCGAGCTGCAGCCCGGCGACGTCCGGGAGGGCATCGTCTCGTCGGTGGTGAACTTCGGCGCCTTCGTCGACCTCGGAGGTATGGACGGTCTCGTCCACGTCTCTGAGCTGTCCTGGCAGCACGTCAGCCACCCTGGTGAGGTGGTGAGCGTGGGAGACAAGGTGAAGGTGAGGGTGCTCGAGGTCGACCGCGACCGGGAACGCATCTCGCTGTCGATTCGCCAGACCCGCGAGGATCCTTGGGAAGAGTTCGCCCGATCCGTCGAGACCGGCGCCATCATCGACGGCGTCGTCACCAAGACGGTGCCGTTCGGTGCCTTCGTCTCGGTGGGTGAGGGCGTCGAAGGATTGGTCCACGTTTCGGAGATCGCTCTCCACCATGTCGAGAGCCCGGAGCTGGAGCTTTCGATCGGTCAGCAAGTCCGGGTAAAGGTCACCGAGATCGATGCCGACAGACGTCGGGTGAGCCTGTCGATCAAACAGGCACTTCCCGAGTGGGAGGAACGCTCGACGTGGAGCGACCGACAATCCCAGAGCCGGCCGAAACGCAGGGAGTTTCAGCGTGAAGAGGAAGCTTCCAGCGAGCCGTCCTTCAGCGCCGATGCTTCCTTGGAGGCCATCCTCCAGGAGCTCAAAGAGAAGGGCATCGGCCGCAGCTAGCGCCCGAATCCTTGACTTCGGGAACCGGTATGCCAGGCTGACCGGGGTCTCTGGGGGACGTTCGCCTCTGAGTCGTGTCGTGCGTGAATCTGTGACCAGAAGGGCCAACTGACATGGGCAAACGAACTCTCGTGCTTGTGATTGCACTGGGTCTCGCCGCCGTTTCCGCATTCGCGGTGTGGCGCTACCTGAGCACCGTCGAAGGCGACGTCCGCGCCAACATCCAGGAGGTGCGAGTGTGGCGCGCCACCGAGCTGATCGAGACAGGCACCGAGGGCTCCGTTGCCCGAGATGTCATCAAGGAATCGACCGAGCTCGCTGAGGCGGTGGCCTTCGAGGGTTCCACCATCCTGTGCGCCGGTCCGGTCGAGCGCGACAGCAACGACGTGAATCCCGCCATCTGCGACGCCAACCCGAGAGATCTCGACGCCCTCCTCGACGGATCGGTGGCTGCCGGCCCGATCAGCGCCGGTCAGGTCATCACCGCCGACATGTTCGTCACGCCGGCCGAGTTGAACTCGATCAGCCTGTCGGAGTCGATCGCGGAGCGCAAGGTCGCCATCGCGATCCGCCCCGAGGACGTCTCCGCCGTCGGCGGGTTCATCCGTCCCGGCGACAGGGTCAACCTGCTCGCCTCGGCCGACATCGACCTCGGGTCGTCGATCGCCCTTCTCAAGGATCCAGATCTGCGCGGTCTCCTCATCGAAGCGGCGACCGCCGCCCAGACCACGACCACGACCCCGGCCGAAGGCGACGCGACCGCGCCGACCGAGGATCCCATCACCCGGTTGGCGGAGGCCTTCCCGGCCCAGATCAAGTTCACCCAGACCATCCTTCAAGATCTCGAGGTGCTCGCCGTGGGCGCCGACACCCGTCCCAGCCCGCTGGGCACCGGGTTGGAGCCGCAGGGCAGCCAGGTGATCGTGCTCGAGGTGACTCCCGAGCAGGCGGAGAAGATCGAGTACGCCCGCCAGTACACCTCGATCGCGCTCTCGTTGCTCCCCTCCGAGGTGCCGTACGAAGAGTTCGAAGCACGTGGCATCCTGGTGGACGACATCTTCACGTTGATCGACCGGATCAAGGAGCAATTCGAGCAGGCGGGAGTCGTCCTTGGCGACAGCAACGGATAGCACCTACTCCATCCTCCTCGTCGACGCCGACGAAGGCTTCGTCGAGGAGGCGCGCGCCCTCTTCGAGGGAAACAAGGTCTACACCGCGCGCAACATCTCCGACGCGCAGCGGCGCCTCGTCGAGGAGGGCATCGACATCGCCCTGGTCGGCCCGACCTTCGCCCATGAGGCCGGGGTGGCCGAATCGACGCTGCTCTTCGACGTCCAGCCGGAGCTGCCACTGGTCCTCGTGACCGAAGCGGTCAACACCGACGTGCTCCGAGCCGCACTGCGGGCCGGGATCAAGGACGTGGTGGAGGCGCCGCTGACCGCCAAGAAGATCGAAGACGCCCTCGGTCTCGTGGAGCTCATCCACAAGCGGGAGGACAAGGACGCCAAGCGCCGCGCCAAGATCGGCAAGGTGGTCACCATCATGTCGCCGAAGGGCGGCGCCGGGAAGACGATGACCACCACCAACGTCGCCTTGACCCTCGGTGGGTGGGGCGACCCGGAACGGGTCGTGATCCTCGACGCCGACCTCCAGTTCGGCGACGTCTGCATCTCGCTCCAGATCGATCCCCGCCACACCATCGTCGACGTCGCCCGTGACATCGACAAGCTGGACGAGGAACTCCTCGAGAGTCTGCTGGCACGTCACACCAGCGGCATCCGGGTGCTCTCGGCGCCGCTGGAGCCGTCCCTCGCCGACGAGGTGTCGACCCAGGTCGTGGTCAAGACGATCGGCATGCTGAAACGGATGTTCGACTTCATCGTCATCGACACCGCCCCGTTCCTCGACGAGCCGGTGCTCTCCATCCTGGAGCGCTCCGACATCGTCCTGCTGGTGGTCGACATGGACCTTCCCAGCGTCAAGAACGCCAAGCTGGCCCTCGACACGCTGCGGCTCATCAAGTTCCCCTTCGAGAAGATCAAGCTGGTCCTCAACCGGGTCAACTCCAAGGCCCGCCTCGACGTGGACGAGCTGGAACGGTCGCTCGGGCTCGAGATCATGGCGGCGATCTCGTCGGACAAGCTGGTGCCGCGGGCCGTCAACGAAGGCGAGCCCGTCGTGTCGCTCTACCCCCGTTCCCGGGTGGCCCGCGACCTGCGCGGCGTTGCTCAGCTCGTGGTCGACGAAGACATGTCAGAACCCGCTGAAGACGATGGCCGGGGGCGCCGATGGTTCAAATGATCAGCGTGCCCGTCTCGCATGAAGGGGAAGCACCATGAGTCTCGCCGATCGGGTCAAGGCCGCCAAGGCCGCCGAGGTGACCCTGGACGGTCACCGGGAGGAAATGCGCCAGGAGCTCCGTCGCAAGCTCCACTACAAGGTCGTCGAGGGACTCGGACCCATTCTCTACGACCGTCAGATGAGCGACGCCGAGCTGAAACTCCGCGTCATGGAGATGCTGGAGTGGGCGCTCGACCAGGAGGAATCGGTACCACTCGCCAGAGCGGACCGCCTCCAGCTCCTCCAGGAGATCGCCGACGACGTCCTCGGATACGGTCCGATCGATCCCTTCCTCAGCGACCCGGACGTCACCGAGGTCATGGTCAACGGTCCGCACCAGGTGTGGGTTGAGAAGGAAGGCCGCCTCACCCTCACCGAGGTCCGTTTCGTCGATTCCACCCACCTCGAACGCATCATCGAGAAGATCGTCGGTCAGGTGGGGCGTCGCATCGACGAGTCCACCCCGATGGTGGACGCTCGCCTCCCCGACGGTTCCCGTGTCAACGCCGTCATCCATCCGCTCGCCATCGGCGGGCCCTTCCTCACCATCCGGAAGTTCGCGGTCGACCCCTTCACCGCCGACGACCTGGTGGGGCTCGGCACCTTCACCGAGAAGGTCTCCGGGTTCCTGCGCCGTTGCGTGCACGGGCGCCTCAACATCATCATCAGCGGCTCCACCGGTTCGGGGAAGACGACCCTGCTCAACGTGGTGTCGAGCTTCATTCCCGACAGCGACCGCATCGTCACCATCGAGGACGCGGCCGAGCTCCGGCTCAACCAGCTCCACGTGCTCGGGCTCGAGTCCCGTCCCCCCAACCTGGAGGGCAAGGGCCAGGTCACGATCCGCGACCTGGTGCGGAACTCATTGCGTATGCGTCCCGACCGCATCGTCGTCGGTGAGGCTCGTGGCGGCGAGGCCCTCGACATGCTGCAGGCCATGAACACCGGTCACGACGGGTCGTTGACGACGATCCACTCCAACGCTCCCCGCGACACTCTGGCGCGTATCGAGACGATGGTGCTGATGGCCGGCATGGATCTCCCGATCCGCGCCATCCGGGAGCAGGTCGCCTCGGCCGTCGATCTCATCGTCCACCTTCACCGGCTGCGTGACGGCAGCCGCCGCGTCACCGCGGTCACCGAGGTGGTCGGCATGGAGGGTGACGTGATCACGACTCAGGATCTGTTCAACTTCGACTTCGGCATGGGCATCGACGACAACGGGAAGTACAAGGGCCGTCTCAAGGCGACCGGCATTCGCCCCTCGTTCAGCGAGCATCTGGAGCAGTACGGCATCAACCTCCCGGCGGAGCTGTTCGAGCCCGAGCCTTTCGCAGGACGGTGATGATGGGCAATGCTGCGTTCTTCCTCGGGGCGACGTTCGGCATGAACCTGGAGACACTGATCATGCTCGGCGCCCTTGGTGCCGGGCTGGCGCTCTTCCTGTTCATCCTGGTGCTGTTCGGCACCAACGCCGCGGTGGAACGGGACCTGAGCGGACGCCTTGGCCGTTACAGCGCCCAAGCCGAGCCGAGAGGCCGGCTCGCCCGGATGCCGTTCCTGCGCCGCTTCGTGGCCGGGGCCGAGGACGTGGCACGCCGCCGCGGCCTGCTCGACGTGCTCGAGACCGCCCTGGCACAGGCCAACATCCCGCTGCGGGCAGGCGAAGCGATTGCCGCCATGATCGGGATCTCGGTCGTGGTCGGGGTGCTGGTGGGGATCTGGATGCAGAGCCTCGTTGGGGCCCTCATCGGCGCCGGCCTCACCATGGCGGTCGCCGCCGTGCTGGTGCAATCGATCGCGGCCAGGGAGCGCAAGAAGTTCGAGTCGCAGCTTCCCGACACCCTCAACCTCATCTCCACCTCGCTGCGTGCCGGCTACTCGCTGCTGCAGGCAGTCGAGGCGGTCGGGTCCGAGGCGCCGCAGCCGACCTCCCGCGAGTTCGGGCGTGCCATGTCCGAGACCCGGCTCGGGCGTTCGCCGGTCGACGCTCTCAAGGATGTCGCCGACCGCATGCAGTCGGTCGACTTCGACTGGGCGGTGCTGGCCATCAGCATCCAGCGTGAGGTCGGTGGCAACCTGGCCGAGGTGCTGCAGACCGCGGCCGAAACGATGATGCAACGCAACCGCCTCCGCCGCGAGATGCACGCCCTCACCGCAGAGGGCAGGATCTCCGCTCTCGTGCTCGGCGGCCTTCCGTTCTTCATCTTCGGGTTCCTGTTCGCGACTCGTCGCGAGTACATCCAGCCCATGCTGGAGTCCACGATGGGTCTCGTGGTCCTCATCGGGTCGGTGGCATGGGTCCTCGTCGGCATCTACTGGCTGGCCCGCATCGTGAAGGTGGATGTCTGATGGATCAGTTGACGTTTGCTGCCGTCGCCGTCGGTGTCACGATGTTCGCCGCGGTGCTGTATGCCGGCAACGGGGTGATCCGGGCTCGGGCCAGTGCCTCTCGCCGTCTCATCGGGTTGCAGAGCCGGGCCGAGGTGCTCGAGGCGGGATTCGCCGAGCGTGCCGTCGCTCCCGCCGTCGAGAAGTTCGGACGCCTCTTCATGCGCTTCACCCCTCAGGGGTGGGCCGAGCGCGCCAATCACCGTCTCGTGGTGGCGGGTTGGTATCCACGGGTCGACGCCAACTCGTGGGCGGCGATCCGGGTCATGGGCGCCGCGGGAGGTGTCGTGCTCGCCTTCTTCTCGCAGAGCTTCGTCACCGGCGGGATGACCCGCCTCATCGTTTTCGGGCTGATGCTCGCCGTCGGCGTCCTCGGCCCCGACGCCATCCTCACCCGGCGCATCGACGAACGCAGCGCGGCCATGGAGCGGGACCTCCCCGATGTGATCGACCTCCTCGTGATCAGCGTGGAAGCGGGCCTCGGGTTCGAAGGGGCCCTCGGGCGGGTGGTGCAGAACGTGCCCGGGGAGCTCAGCGACGAGTTCTCCCGGATGCTGCAGGAGACCCGGGTGGGGGTGAGCCGTCACGAGGCGATGAGGTCGCTCGCCAACCGCACCGACGTCGAGGACCTCAACTCGTTCATCATGTCGATGAACCAGGCGGACGCCTTCGGCGTATCGATCTCCCGCATGCTGCGGGTCCAGGCCGACGAGATGCGGGTCCGGCGCCGCCAGCGGGCGCAGGAGCGAGCGTTCGCGGCTCCGGTGAAGATGGTGTTCCCCCTGGTGCTCTGCATCTTCCCAGCTCTCTTCGTGGTGCTGCTGGGACCGGCGGTGATGCAAATCACCGAGAACCTCAACCTCTGATCGGGTTCGGGTCATCCCCGTGAGCGCGCCGCTGCTCCGACGGCTCTCGGTGCGACACCTGTGGATGCTCCCGCCGTTCGCCGCCCTGGCGTGGGCCGCCAGTCTCCCCCTCGACGACAACTCCTTCCTCTGGCACGTCCGGGCAGGCACCGTGCAGCTCGACTCCGGGGAGGTGCTGCGCCACGATCCGTTCTCGTTCACCGCGCTGGGCGCCCCCTGGCGTACCCAGTCGTGGCTGGCGGATCTCGGCTACGGATGGCTGGAGAAGGTGACCGGGGGGATCGGGTGGGTCCCGCTGATGACATTCCTGGCCGCCGCCGTGATGCTGGGCTTCGCCGCGGTGGCGATCTACACCCGCACCCGGTCGGCCGTCACCACCGGGGTTGCGGTCCTGGTGGTGGCGTGGCAGGCGGCGCCGTTCCTCAACCCCCGTCCGGTGCTCTTCAGCTACCTGCTGCTGGCGGCCCTGGTGGCCGTCGTCGTGCGCCGCGATCCGCCGCTGTGGGTCGTGCCGCTCCTCGTGTGGTGCTGGGCGGCCCTCCACGGCTCGTTCGTGGTCGGGATCGGGCTCGTCGCTCTCGATGCCATCCGGCGCCGTTCACGCCGTGAGGTCACCGCCACCGCCCTCGCGGTCGTCGCCGCGTCGTTCACCGCCCACGGGCTGGCGGTGTGGGAGACGCTGTGGCGTTTCTTCCAGAGCCGCGGGGCGCTCGGTCTCATCTCGGAGTGGGCCCCGCCGGACTTCTCCAACCCGTTCCTGGTGCCCTTCGTGCTCGCGGTGGTCGGGATCCTGGTGGCGGCCACCGCCGGCGAGGTGACCCGCCGCGACCTCATCGTCATCGTGCCGTTCATCGGCTTTGGGCTCCTGGTGGAGCGCAACGTGTTCCCGGCGTTGCTGGTGTTGGCGCCGTGGGCGGCGAGCGCCCTGCCGTGGCGGGCACCGGTCCGGGAACGGCGGGGGGAGTCCACCGTGCTCAACGTGGCGGTGGTGGTGGCTCTGGTCGCCTTCGCCGTGGTGGGGCTCGCCCGGCCCCAGCACGTGAGTGAGGAGCGGTTCCCGGTGGGTGGCGCACTCGACGCCCTCGAGCCGGGGCCGCTGTTCCACGATGCGGCCGTCGGTGGGTACCTCATCTACGCCGTCTGGCCGGAACGCCTGGTGTTCATCGACGATCGGGCCGAGCTGTACGGAGAGGACGGGTTCCGCCGGTTCACCGACCTGCGGGTGGGGATCAACGCCGTCGCAACCCTGGCCGACCTCGGAATCGAGCAGGCGCTGGTGACGCCTGACCTTCCACTGATCGAGGTGCTGGAGAGCGACGGGTGGGTGGAACGCTTCCGCGACGACGACTTCGTGGTGCTGGCCGCCGGAGGGTGACGGCCGGAGGGACCGAGGAGCGGACGCGAGAGAGGGGCACCGGTGAGGTGCCCCTCCCTACACTGTCTTGCTCCTGGCGAGCCTTACAGGTTCTGCTGAACGTTGTCGAAGTTCGACGAGACCTTGCGGCCCAGGACCGTGATCGCGATGATGGCCACGACCGCGATCAGGGCGACGAGGAGCGCGTACTCAACGAGGCTGGCGCCCTCTTCCGACCTGATGCGGCTCTCAACGGCCGTCCACAGACGAAGCATCTTTCTGTCCTCCTTGGCAGGGTGATCCATGGCTCAATGTACGGGACCTGGGGGGCCACAGCCATAGGGCGGCCGACCCATTTGGAACGGGCTGGATTTCAGTCCCGATGGAGCCCGAGACGGATCGCTTCCACCGCAGCCTGGGCCCGGTCGGTGATCGCCAGTTTCTCGTAGATGGAGGCGAGGTGGTTCTTGACGGTCTTGTGGGAGATGAAGAGCCGGTCGGCGAGGTCCTCGGTGCTGCTCACCCCCGACGCCAGGAGCTTGAGGACCTCCCGCTCCCGTGCGGTGAGCGCCGCCGCTCCCTCGTCGAGCTGGGGCTGGCGGTACTGGTCGAGGATCGTCTCCAGTGTGGCCGGATCGAGCAGGGTCTCTCCGGCGGCGACGGCCCGGATGGCGGCGGCCAGATCGGGGAGGGGGGCCGACTTGGACAGGAACCCGGCCGCCCCGGCGGCCTCGGCCTTGTGCCGCTGCTCCTCGTCGGTGTGCATGGTCACCACGATGGCGGGAGGCGCACCCTCCAGCTTGCGAAGGGCGGCGATGCCGGTGAGACGCGGCATCTCGATGTCGACCAGCATGACGTCGGGGGTCACCCGATCGAGGGTGGCGATCAACTCCTCGCCGTCGGCAGCGGTGGCGAGGACGTGCAGGTCGGGCAGGCTGTCGAGCGCCTGTGCCAGGCCCTCGAGAAGCAGGGTGTGGTCGTCGGCGATGACGAGGTTGATCTGCACTACTCGTCCCCTTCCCATTCGATGGTGATACTGCACCCGCGTCCCGGGGCGGCGTCGATGGTGAGCTTGGCTCCGATCTCGGCGGCGCGTTCCTGCATCCCGACGAGGCCGAAGTGGCCCTTCGGCTGGAGGGACGGATCGAAGCCGGTGCCGTCGTCGCTGACGACGAGCTTGCCATGGTCCCGATCGCTGTACCCGTCGATCCGGATCGTGGTGGCGGCGGCGTGATCGACCGCGTTGCGAACGGCTTCGGTGAGGATTGCGGTGAGTTCCACGGTCACCACTGGACGGGGAGGGCGCCGCTCGTTGATGTCGATGATGATGGCGGGAGCATCGGGGCCGAGGTCGGCGGCGATGCGATGGGCCTGTTCCACCACGGAGGGCACGTCGTCGTGGCGGAGGTCGGCGACGGTGCGGCGCACGTCCTCGACCAGGGTCGTGATGGAGCGACGCATTCCCTCCAGATAGCGGATCAGGTCGGGATCGTCGGTGGCGGTGTGGATTGTCATGTCCATACGGAGGCCGAGAGAGGCGAGGGCGGGCCCGATCTCGTCGTGGAGTTCACGCGCCAGCCGGGTCCGTTCCTGGTGGACTGCCCGGTGGGCGATGCCCTGCAGGAGCAGGATGTTGTCGAACGCCAGTGAGACGGGGCGGAGCGCCTCCTCGATGAGGGCGGCGGAGCGCTGCAGGTCGTTGTCGGGCCCCGCCCACAGCTCGAGGCGGCCGAGGGCGCGGTCCCTGACCTTCATCGGGAACACGGCGGGGTCCTCGTCGAGCACCACCTCGCCGCGCCGGGCGACCACCAGCGAGTCGCCGTCGTCACCGGTGAGGACGACGTTGCCGGCCCGGAATGGCACGATTCGGGCCAGGTCGCGGAGGGCGGCGCCGCCCACGGTCACCGGGTTGAGTTCATCGACGTTGGCCAGTTCGGAGAGGCTGGTGAGCAGGTGGTGGGCCGCTTCGAGCCGCTCCATGCGGAGGGCGGCCAGCTCGGATGCCTCCGCCAGGGCGTCGCTGCGAGCCCGCTCTTCGATGAGGATGCGGCGCGCCTGGGACAGGGTGATGGCGATGAGCACGTAGAGGAACATCGCCTGTGCGACCTGACCCTGCAGCACCTCCTGGTCGAGGGTGGCGACCACCACCGCCAGGCCGGCGGCGGAGAGCACCGCCGTTTCCAGCCCGATCCGGAACCCGAGGAAGGCGGCGGCGAAGAAGGCGGGCACCGCCAGGAACAGCACGAACGGGGAATCGATGCCGCCGGTGAGCGCCACCGCCACCAGGGAGGCGATGACGCCGATGACGGCGAGGAGTTCCCCGATCAACTCGGTGTCGCGTAGCGAGCGAGGGATCACCTGCATCGCCACCACGTAGCCGCCGGCGACGACGCTGGCGACCGCAACGTCCCCGGTCATGCCCTCGCTGGCGGCCGAGAAGATGACCGCGAGCGTGAGCCCCGACCAATGGACCGCGGTGAGGGTCCAGTCGAGACGTGTTTCCCAGGCGGCACGGGTAGGCAGCATCCGCCACCAGGGTACAGTCGTGGCCATGGGAAACCCGAGGATCCGGGCCGTCGTATCGGGCGGCATCGGCAGCGGCAAGAGCACCGTGAGCCGGATGATGGGGGAGTTGGGGGCGATCGTGATCGAGGCGGACGCGGTCGGCCACGAGGTACTCGAACCCGGCGGCGCCGCCTTCGCCGCGGTGGCGGAACGATGGCCGGCGGTCGTGGTGGACGGCCGCATCGACCGGGCCCGGCTGGCGGCGGTCGTCTTCACCGATGAGGAGGCCCTCCGCGAGCTGGAGCAGATCACCCATCCCGCCATCGGTGCCCGTATCGCCGCCTTGGTGGCGGAGGCGGGGGACCGGGACGTGGTGGTGGAGCTGCCGCTCACGGTCGATCTGCTCGGGCCGGGCTGGACTCGGGTGGTGGTGGATGCCTCCCCCGAGCTGCGGGCCCGGCGGGCCGAGGAGGCGGGCTGGGGGACCGGCGACGTGCGGCGCCGCATGGCGGTGCAGCCCGGGCGGGAGGAGTGGCTGGCGGGAGCAGACGCCGTCCTCGTCAACGACGGCGATCTCGCCTCGCTGCGGGGACGGGTGGAGGATCTGTGGCGGCGCTTGGGGGCGGACCAGGGCCGTCCGATCGTGTCATAGGGAAGCGGTACGCTGCGGCGATGGAGCCGTTCCGTGTCGTTTCGGACTATTCCCCGGCAGGTGATCAACCGGAGGCGATCGCTCACCTCGCCGAGGGCGTCGGCCGCGGCCACCGCTTCCAGACGCTGCTCGGCATCACCGGGTCGGGCAAGTCGGCCACGATCGCCTGGCTGATCGAGCAGGTTCAGAAGCCGACCCTGGTGCTCGCCCCCAACAAGGCCCTGGCGGCGCAGCTCGCCAACGAGTTCCGCCAGCTCTTTCCCCAGAACCGGGTGGAGTACTTCGTCAGCTACTACGACTACTACCAGCCCGAGGCGTACCTGCCGCAGACCGACACCTACATCGAGAAGGAATCGACGATCAACGACGAGATCGAGCGGCTCCGCCACGCCGCGACGGCGGCGCTGATCACCCGGCGGGACGTCATCATCGTCGCCTCGGTGTCGGCGATCTACGGCCTGGGATCCCCCGAACAGTACGAAGGGCAGGTGCTGCGTCTGGTGCGCGGGGTCGAGTACCCGCTGAGCCACGCCGTCAAGCGTCTCGTCGACATCCAGTACGAACGCAACGAGGTCAACCTGGTGCGGGGCCGGTTCCGCCTCCGCGGGGATACTCTCGAAGTGTTCCCTTCCTACGAGGAGTCGGTGCTCCGTGTCGAGTACTTCGGCGACGAGGTGGAGCGCATCGTCCAGATGAACCCCCTCACCGGGGAGGTGCTGGCCGAGCTGTCCGAGATGTGGGTGTACCCGGCGACCCACTACGTCACCGCCCGTGACCGCCTTCTCACCGCGGTGGTCGGGATCGAGCAGGAGCTGCAGGAGCGGCTCAGGGAGCTGGAGGGGGAAGGGAAGCTGCTGGAGGCGCAACGGCTCCGGATGCGGACCTCCTACGACATGGAGATGATGCGCGAGGTGGGGAGTTGCGCCGGGATCGAGAACTACAGCCGCTACCTCGACGGCCGGGAGGCCGGCCAGGCGCCCTACACCCTCCTCGACTACTTCCCCGATGACTACCTCACCGTCATCGACGAGAGCCACGTCACCATCCCCCAGATCCACGGCCAGTTCGCCGGAGATCGCAGCCGCAAGGAGATCCTCGTCGAGCACGGGTTCCGCCTCCCGTCGGCGATGGACAACCGGCCCCTCACGTTCGAGGAGTGGTACGCCAAGACCCGGCAGTGTGTGTTGCTGTCGGCGACGCCGGGGCCGTGGGAGCTGCGGGAGTCGGCGGCCATCGTCGAGCAGATCATCCGTCCCACCGGCCTGGTCGATCCTGAGGTGGTGGTGCGTCCCACCAAGGGCCAGATCGATGACCTCTCCGAGGAGATCCGGCGCCGCGCCGAGCTCGAGCAGCGGGTCCTCGTCACCACCCTCACCAAGAAGATGGCCGAGGACCTCACCGACTACCTGCTCGAGATGGGGATCAGAGCCCGCTACCTCCACTCCGACATCGACACCCTGGAACGGGTCCAGATCCTGCGAGACCTCCGCCTCGGCGAGTACGACGTGCTGGTGGGTGTCAACCTGCTGCGGGAAGGCCTGGATCTCCCCGAGGTGACATTGGTTGCGATCCTCGACGCCGACAAGGAGGGGTTCCTCCGCTCCGAGACTTCGCTCATCCAGACGATCGGGCGGGCGGCCCGCAACGTGGACGGCGTGGTCATCATGTACGCGGATGCGGTCACCGACTCGATGCGGCGCGCCATCAGCGAGACCAACCGGCGCCGGCTGGCCCAGATCAGCTTCAACGAGGAGCGCGGCATCGACCCGCAGACGATCCGCAAGAAGGTGTCCGACATCCTGGAGTTGGTGCAGTCCTCCGACGCACCGGCCGCGAGCCGTCGCTCCCGGGAGACCCGAGGGAGGGAGCCGCTCGACCTCGACCGGGACGACCTCACCCGGCTCATCCAGAGCCTGGAGGAGGAGATGCACGAGGCGGCGTCGGAGCTGCGCTTCGAGTACGCCGCCCGCCTCCGCGACGAGATCGAGGAGCTGAAACGGGAACTGCGGGAGATCCGGGAGGCGGCCCGCTGACGAGGGGGCGGCGCCGGCTGGTCAAGGGGCGCCCGGCAGGGTCGATACTCTCTGGGACACAGCGGAGGATCGTTCGTGCACGGTGACTCAGACGGCAACACGGCTCCGGCGGCGCCGCCCCCGGGCTCGCTCGCCTGGCGTCTCCGGGTCTACCCGGCCGTGATCCTGGCGGTGCTGGCTGCGGTGGTGGTGCTGCTGGCCGTGACGGCCGACGACGGCGCCGCCCTCAGCGGCCGTCTCGGAGGGGACTACCCGGCGTTCTACGGGGCGGGTCGGATCGCGGCCGACGGTGATTGGAGCCACCTCTACGAGGCGTCCCGTCAGCAAGAGGCGCAGGGAACCCTCGTCGACGGGTCGGGCGGCTACCTCTACTTCGCCTACCCGCCCTTCGTGGCCGCCGGCTACCGGGTGCTCGCCGCTCTCGACTACCGCTGGTCGTACCTGCTCCACACCGCCCTCATGGCCGCCGCCTTGTGGGGCGCGGTGGTGCTGTGGCGTCGCTACCTGCCGTTCATGGTCGGGAGCGCGGCGGCGGTGACGGCCGCTCTGCTGTTCTATCCGGTGCTGCGCGCCGTTCCCGGCGGGCAGAACACCGCCCTCACCATGCTGCTGGTGGCGGCGGCGGCCCGGCTCGACGGGGATGGGCACGACGTGGCGGCGGGGCTGGCGGTGGCACTCCTGCTCGCCAAACCCCAGTTCGGCGTCCCGATGCTGGCGCTGCTCGTGGTGGCGCGTCGCTGGCGCATGGTGGCGGCAGGGTTGGGAGGTGCCGGCGTGCTCTACCTGGCGAGTGCCGCCCTGTCCGGGTTCGGCTGGTTGGGGGAGTGGTGGAGCCGGGCCAACGCGTTCCTCGAGGTCGACGCCGGCGTCAATCACGCCAACCTGATCTCGTGGCAGGGATTCGTCGAGCACCTCAGCGGGACGGGGAGTACCGCCGGGGGGGTGGTGGGATGGGGGCTGGCGCTCCTCACGGCCGCCCTCGCCGCCTTGTTCTGGTTCCGCCACCCTCACGCCTCACCCGGGGTGCGGTACTCGGTGGCGATGGCCGCCATCGTGCTGGCGGCCCCCCACACCATGTACTACGACGGCGGGGTGCTGCTGTTTCCCCTCGTGCTGCTGGCGGCGGCCGCGGGCCGGCCGGGGTGGATGGTGGCGGCCGCCTTGTGGGCCGTGTCCTGGGGGCAGCTCGCCGCCGATACCCTTGGCTGGTCGCCGGTGTTCCTGGTGGCCGTCGTGGTGGGCGGATGGGCGGTGCTCCGCTGGGAGCTGCCCCGAAAGGCGCCCTTCCCGGTCGCCGCGACCGGGGCTACGCCCGTGTAATTCCTGTCACACCCGATCGCTACACTCGCCATCCGGTAGCCACCGCCCCACGGGGAGCGCGCCCCGGGGCGGGATCAGGCACGGAGGACGGGGTCACCGGTGTCAGCCGACAAGATCGTCATCAGGGGTGCCCGCGAGCACAACCTGAAGAACCTGAGCCTCGAGATCCCCCGCGACAAGCTCGTCGTCTTCAGCGGGATCTCGGGGTCCGGGAAGTCGTCGCTCGCCTTCGACACCATCTACGCCGAGGGTCAGCGGAGGTACGTCGAGAGCCTCTCCGCCTACGCCCGCCAGTTCCTCGGCCAGATGGACAAACCCGACGTGGACTTCATCGAAGGGTTGTCGCCTGCGATCTCGATCGACCAGAAGACGGCGAGCCGGAATCCCCGTTCCACGGTGGGCACCGTCACCGAGATCCACGACTACCTGCGGCTCCTCTACGCCCGGATCGGGATCCCGCACTGCCCCAACGACGGCAGCGTGGTCGCCCGCCAGACCCCCCAGCAGATCGTCGATCAGGTGCTGGAGCTGCCCGAGGGCACCAGATTTCAGATCCTCGCGCCGGTGGTGCGGGGTCGCCGCGGGGAGTACGAGGCGCTGCTCAAGGACCTCGCCAAGGACGGGTTCGCCCGGGCCCGCATCGATGGTGAGGTCATCGACCTGACCGGCGACCTCAAGCTCGACCGCTACTACCAGCACACCATCGAGGTGGTGGTGGACCGCCTGGTCCGCAAGGACGGGATCGAGACCCGGCTCACCGATTCGCTGGAGACCGCCCTCTCCCTGGCGGACGGCGTCGCCCTGGTGGATGTCGTCGGTGGGGCCACCCTCACCTTCTCCCAGCACTTCTCCTGCCCCACCTGCGGGCTGTCCTTCGAGGACCTCCAGCCCCGCAACTTCTCGTTCAACAGCCCGTACGGGGCGTGCCCGGCCTGCTCGGGGATCGGCACCCGTTTCCAGGTCGACGTCGAACTGGTGGTGCCGCATCCCGACCGCAGCCTCGCCGGCGGCGCCATCGCCCCCTGGGGCGGGCGTCACCGCCAGCGCTACTTCCAGCGGGTCCTGGCGGCGGTCGCCGCCGCGGAGGGCATCGACGTCGACGCCCCGTTCGAGGAGCTCTCCGCCGCCCACCGCCGGCTCATCCTCGATGGCGGGGGCGACACCGTCTACACCGTGTCCTACGAGAACCGGTTCGGGCGGCGCCGTCGCTACACCACCACGTACGAGGGGGCGATCCCGTGGCTGGAGCGCCGTTACCGGGACTCCGAGTCGGAGGCGGCGAGGGAGGGCTACCGGCAGTTCATGCGGGAGGTGCCGTGCGCCACCTGCGACGGGGGCCGCCTCAACCCGGTGTCGCTGGCGGTGACCGTCGGCGGGATCAACCTGCGGGACCTCTCCTCGCTGTCGCTGCGCCGCACCGCCGAATTCTTCGACGAACTCGAACTCAGCGACCGGGACCGGCAGATCGCGGCGCTGGTGGTCAAGGAGATCAAGGCGCGCCTCGGGTTCCTGGTCGATGTCGGTCTCGACTACCTCACTCTGATACGCTCGGCCGCCACGCTGGCCGGCGGGGAGGCGCAGCGGATCCGGCTCGCCACCCAGATCGGATCGGGCCTGGTGGGGGTCCTCTACATTCTCGACGAGCCGTCCATCGGGCTCCATCAACGGGACAACCGGCGCCTGATCGAAACCTTGCTGCGACTCCGTGACCTCGGCAACACCCTCATCGTGGTCGAGCACGACGAGGAGACGATCCGGACCGCCGACTACATCGTCGACATCGGGCCTGGCGCCGGGGAACACGGCGGCGCCATCGTCGCCGAAGGACCCCTCGACGCCATCATCGCCGAGCGGGCATCCCTCACCGGCGATTACCTGGCGGGGCGGCGCAGCATCCCGGTGCCGCCCACCCGCCGCCTCGGCGACGGCCGGACCGTCACCGTCGTCGGGGCCGCCGAGAACAACCTGAAGGGCATCGACGTCGCCTTCCCGCTGGGGATGCTGGTGGCGGTCACCGGAGTGTCGGGGAGCGGCAAGTCGTCCCTGGTGCAGGAGATCCTCTCCAAGGGCCTCCACCACGAGCTGCAGGGAGCCCGTACCCTGCCGGGACGCCACCGCCGCATCGATGGGCTCGAGCAGCTCGACAAGGCCATCAACATCGACCAGTCGCCGATCGGGCGCACTCCCCGTTCCAATCCGGCGACCTACACCAAGGTCTTCGACCGGATCCGCCAGCTGTTCGCCGCCACCACCGAAGCCCGGATGCGGGGCTACCAACCGGGCCGGTTCTCCTTCAACATCGCGGGGGGCCGCTGCGAGACCTGCAAGGGCGACGGGACGTTGCGGATCGAGATGCACTTCCTGCCCGACGTGTACATCCCGTGCGACACCTGCGGCGGGCGGCGCTACAACCGGGACACCCTCCAGGTGAAGTTCAAGGGCCACTCCATCGCCGACGTGCTGGAGATGTCGGTGGAGGAGGCGCTGCACTTCTTCGAAAACCAGCCCCCCATCGCCCGCATCCTGCAGACCCTCTACGACGTCGGTCTCGGCTACGTCCGTCTCGGCCAGCCGGCCCCCACCCTCTCGGGTGGGGAGGCGCAGCGGGTCAAGCTCTCCTCCGAGCTGGGGAAACGGTCGACCGGGAGCACCTTCTACATCCTCGACGAGCCCACCACGGGACTCCACTTCGAGGACATTCGCAAGCTGCTCGGGGTCCTGCACCGTCTGGTGGACGCCGGGAACACGGTGGTGGTCATCGAGCACAACCTCGACGTCGTCAAGACGGCGGACTGGATCATCGACCTCGGGCCCGAAGGGGGCGACGAGGGCGGCGAGGTGGTGGCGGTGGGGACCCCGGAGGAGGTGGCGGCGGTGCCGGAGTCCTACACCGGCAAGTTCCTGCGCGAGGTTCTTCCCGGCTGAGGCGGCCGAGTGCACCGGTCGCGGCGCCTCGTCCCGGTAGCGTGGCACCCGACGCGATGCCGGAGGTCGCACGGGTGAACCAACGAAGCGACACGACGGGCCTGTGGTCGCCGGAGTTCCGGGAACGGCGGCTCCCGGCGGCGGTGTTGATCGCGGTGGGTCTCGCCGTCATCGCCTCGGTGCTGATGTGGGAAACGGGACGCGGCCCGGTCGACGCCCCCGGCGGGGACTACCCGGCGTTCTACGGGGCGGGACGAATCGTGCTCGACGGCGACATCGCCGACCTCTACTCCCTCGGCCGCCAAGCCGAGGCGCAGCAAGGGCTCTTCGGGGACGAGGAGCGCGGCTCGGCCTGGTACTTCGCCTACCCGCCGCAGATCGCCGTCGTCTATGCCCCGCTCGCCGCCCTTCCCTACGGATGGTCCTATCTGGTCCATACCCTCCTCATGGCGCTGGCGCTGGCGGCGACGGTGCTGCTGTTGACACCCATGGTGCCGTGGCTGGAGGGCCGCTTCCTGCCGGCGCTGGCGGCGGCGCTGGTCTTCTGGCCGATGTTCCGCGCCGTCACCGGCGGCTCCAACCCGGCCCTCACCGGGCTCCTCATCGTGGGGGCGTGGCGCCTGGTGCGCGACGAGCGGCCCTTCCTGGCCGGGATGGTCCTGGCGCTGCTCTGGTACAAGCCGCAGATCGCGCTCCCGTTGCTCGGGCTGTTCCTGGTGGCACGGCGCTGGCGGGTGGTGGCCGGCGCCGCCGCGGTCACCGTTCCGTTCTTCCTGTGGGGTGTGGCCCTCCTCGGATGGGGCTGGGTCGGCGACTGGTCCCACCTCGCCGGGAGTTTCGGGCGCCTCGACGCCGAACTCAACGGGCATTCGGCCATCTCCTGGCTCGGATTCCTCCAGAACTGGCTCGGGGTCGACAGCGGCATGGCCTCCGCCGTCGGCTGGGGATGCGCCGCCCTCACCGCGCTGCTGCTGGCATGGCTGTGGGCCCGCCGTGGCCGTGGCAGCCTCGACGGAGCGTTGGCGGTGGCGATACCCGGGATACTGCTCATCTCGCCGCATGCCATGAGCCACGAGAGCGCCATCGTGCTGATCACGGTGGCCCTGATCCTGCAACGCGCCGGGGGCCCGCGATGGATGGTGGCCGTGGTGTGGCTGCTGGGCCTGGCGCAGGTCTTCATCCTCGCTCTCGGGTTCAGCCCCGGTTTCGTGCTCCTCCTCGTGCTGGTGGGCTGGGCCCTGATGGTGTTCCGGGAGGACCTCCTCGGCGGGAATGCCCCGGTCCTGCCCGCGACGGCGGTCCCGTGAGCGACTGGGAGCGGCTCGCCCCGTGGTGGCTGGACGAGGTCGCCGGTGATCCCGTGTACCGGGAGCAGGTCTTGCCCCTGGCAGGGGACCTGATGTCCGGGGCGCCCGGGCCGGTTCTCGACCTCGGATGCGGTGAGGGGCAGGTGCTGCGAGCCCTGGAGCGTGCCGATGCGGTCGGATGTGACCTGAGCATGACGTTGCTGCGCCGCGCCCGGCGTACCCACCCGGTGGTCCGGGGACGGCTCCCGGACCTGCGCTGGGCCCGTTCCGGCGCCTTCGGGGCGGCGGTCGCGGTGCTGGTGCTCGAGCATCTCCCCACCCTGGACCTGTTCGCCGAGGCCCACCGGGTGGTGGCTCCCGGTGGAGCCCTCGTGGTGGTCATGAACCATCCCGCCTACACACCGCCCGGCGCCGGCCCGATCGTCGACGAAAACGACGGTGAGGTGTTGTGGCGGTGGGGGCGCTACTTCGAGGAGGTGGCCGGGACCCAGCCGGCCGGTGACGACCAGGTGGTGTTCCACCACCGGCCCCTCGGCGTCATCCTCACCGCGGCGGGGGAGGCCGGCTGGGGACTGCGGCGTCTGGTGGAGGAGGGCCTCACTGCCGGTGCCGTCGCTCGCGATCCGGGATTCGCCGGTCAGGAGCACATGCCCCGTCTCCTCGGGGTCCGCTGGGAGCGGGCCTGATCCGCACCACGGAGCGCCCTGGCGCCTCAAGCGGCGGGGGCTGGATGCCGATGGGAACGGGAGACCTGTGAACGGAGGACGAATGCAGGCGCATCTCGTGGCATACGAGTTCGGGGCCGGGGCAGCGTGGGGATACGTGCTCGCCGACACGGTCGACGAGATCGAGGATCTCCTCCCCGAGGTCGACGTGCATCCCGTGCCGCCGTTGTGGATGAGCATGGACGACATCCACCACTTGCGGGAGCACGTGACGGTCGAGGTCACCGACATCGACTGCCTCGATCAGATCCTGGAGGGCAACAAGCGCCTCGCCATGGCGCTGGCCTCCTGACCGCGACGCCGTCGTGAATGGTGGGGACGGCGGCGTGGCTGTCGGCGCGTCCCCCACCCCCGGGTAGCATCAGCGGTGCATGGTGCGCCGCCCACCCACCTCGTCGATTCCCGACACCCCCGGCGTCTACTCCTTCCATGGAGCCGGCGGTGCCGTGCTCTACGTCGGGAAGGCGAAGTCGCTGCGCAAACGGCTCGTCACCTACTTCGGAGCCGATCTCCCGCCCCGCACCCGGGCCATGGTCGAGGCCGCCGACCACGTCGAGTGGATCGTCACCGACTCCGAAGTCGCGGCGTTGATGCTGGAGTACACCCTCATCCAGAAGCATCGCCCCCGATTCAACATCCGTCTCCGGGACGACAAGAGCTTTCCGTACCTGGCCCTCACCCGCTCCCAGGAGTGGCCCCGGGTGATGGTGATGCGGGGGAAACGTCGCAAAGGGGTCCAGTACTTCGGCCCCTATGCCCACGCCTACGCCATCCGCCAGACCCGGGACCTGCTGCTGCGGACCTTCCCGGTGCGGTCGTGCACCGACGCCAAGTTCCAGCGTCACCGCAACCTGGGCCGCCCTTGCCTCTTATACGACATCGAGCGTTGCTGCGGCCCGTGCGTCGGTGCGGTGACCCCGGAGGAGTACGCGGCACATGTCGACGGGATGGCGGCGTTCCTCTCCGGAGACAGTGAAGGCATCCTCTCCCGGCTGCGGGAGGAGATGAGGGCGGAGGCCGAGGTGCAGGAGTATGAGCGCGCCGCCCGCCTCCGCGACCAGATCGCGGCGGTGGAACGGGCACTGGCTCGCCAGGAGCTGGTGAGCGACCGCCCCGAGACCTTCGACCTCGTCGCCATCGAGGAAGACGAACTCGAGGCGGTGCTGCTGGTCCTCAACGTGACCCGGGGTCGGGTGACCGGTCGTTCCTCCACCGTGATCGATCGGGTCGAGGACGTCACGCCGGCGGAGATGGTCGGCATCATGCTCGGGCAGCTCTACGGGTCCGAGTCGCCCCCGCCGCTGGTCCTGGTTCAGCAGCTCCCCGACGAACCCGAGGTGTGGACGGAGTGGTTGCGGATGCGGCGGGGAGCCAAGGTGGCGTTGCGGGTCCCGCAGCGGGGAACCAAGCGGCGGCTCATGGAGACCGCCCGCGCCAACGCCCGCGAGGAGTTCGCCCGTCACCGCCTCAAGCGCAGCTCCGATCACAACGCCCGGGCTCGCGCCCTGCGCAGCCTGCAACAGCACCTCGACCTCCCTGAGGCGCCGTTGCGCATCGAGTGCTACGACATCTCCACCATTCAGGGCCGCGATACGGTGGGCTCGATGGTGGTCTTCGAGGACGCTCTTCCCCGCAAGTCCGACTACCGACGGTTCAAGGTGCGAACGGTGCAGGGGCAGGACGATTTCGCCTCCATGGAAGAGGTGCTGCGGCGTCGTTTCACCGCGTACCTGGCGGAACGGGACCGCCCCGTCGCGGAACGGGCCAAGTTCGGGTACCCCCCCTCGCTCGTCGTCATCGACGGGGGAGCGGGGCAGTTGGGGCGCGCCGTCAAGGTTCTCGATGAGTTGGGGCTCGACATCCCGGTGGTGGGGCTCGCCAAGAAGCTCGAGGAGGTCTACCAACCGGGTCGTGCCCACCCGCTGCTCATCCCGCGCGGGGCCGAGGCGCTCTACCTGCTTCAGCAGGTGCGGGACGAGGCCCACCGCTTCGCCATCACCTACCATCGCACCTTGAGGAGCAAGCGCATGATCGATTCCATCCTCGACGGTGTCGCCGGTATCGGGCCGGAACGGAAGCGGCGTCTGCTGCGCCGCTTCGGATCCTTGAAACGGCTCCGGGAGGCGTCGCCCGACGAGATCGCCGAGGTGGTCCCGCCCGGAGTGGCCGCCGAACTCCACGCCGCCCTCACCGGCGCCGTGGAGGCGAGGTGACGCCGCCGTGACCAGCTCCCGGGCTGTGATCGTGACCGGAATGTCGGGGGCGGGTCGCTCCCAGGCCGCCAAGGTGCTCGAGGACGTCGGCTACTTCGTGGTCGACAACCTCCCGACCGCCCTCATCGGCGAGGTGGTGGACCGGGCGGGGACGCCGGAGGGCAAAGAGGACAAGCTGGCGGTGGTGGTCGACACCCGAGGCGGGGTCACCTACGAGGACCTCGACCTCGCGGTGCGGGGCCTGCTGGGACGCGGCGTCCGGACCACGATCCTGTTCATGGACGCCGACGACGAGGCTCTCATCCGCCGTTTCGAGGAGACGCGCCGCACCCATCCGGTCCCGCACGGATCGCTGTCCGAGAGGATCGCCTACGAGCGGGAGGCGTTCCAGGACATCCGGGGGATGGCCGACATCATCATCGACACCACCGATCTCAACGTCCACGAGCTGCGGAGACGGCTCGAAGACGCCTTCGCCGAGGCGCTCCCGGAGCGGCAGATGCGCATCGACGTCACGTCGTTCGGCTTCAAGCGCGGGGTGCCGAGCGTCGTCGATCTCCTCTTCGATGTCCGGTTTCTCCCCAACCCGCACTGGGTGCCCGAGCTGCGTCCACTCACCGGTCTCGACGGGCCGGTCCGGGCCCACGTCCTCGACTCGGACGACGCCCGGTCCTTCATCGAGAAGGTCATCGACTTGCTGACGTTCCTGGTTCCCCGCTACGAAGCGGAGGGCAAGGCCTACCTCACCATCGGGGTGGGGTGCACCGGTGGGCGCCACCGCTCGGTGGCGGTGGCCGAGGAGATCGGTCGTCGCCTCCGCGACAAGGGAATCGACGTCTCGGTCCGGCACCGCGATCGCAGCCACGGGACGACGGGCTGATGCCGTCCCTCGGTCCCGAGCCCCAGGCCCTCATGGACGAGGTGATCCTGGAGCGGCAAGGTCCCCGGGTGGTCGCCATCGGAGGGGGCAAGGGACTGGCCCAGGTGTTGCAGGCCGCCTGCCGGTACGCAGGGACGATCTCGGCGGTGGTGACCGTGGCCGACGACGGGGGCTCGTCGGGACGGCTCGCTCCCGCCCTGGAGATCCCGCCGCCGGGGGACATCCGGAAATGCCTCATCGCCCTCACGCCGCGCGACTCGGTGTGGCGCCGCCTCTTCGAGTACCGCTTCGAGGAATCCGACGTGGGAGGGCATTCCCTGGGGAATCTCATCATCGCGTCGCTGGCGGACCTGGAGGGCGACTTCGAGGCGGCGCTGCGGGCCGCGGAGCGGCTCCTCGGGTCGATCGGCTCGGTCATCCCGGCGTCGGCGCAGCGGCTCCGCCTCGAATCCACCATCGACGGCGAGACCGTCCACGGCCAGGTCAACCTGTCGCTGCATCGGGGGACCGTCGAAGAGGTGCGGCTGATTCCCCCCGAGGCCACCGCCAGCGAGCACGCCTTGGCGGCGATCGCCGAGGCGGAGCAGATCCTGATCGGTCCCGGGAGCCTCTACACGTCGCTGATCGCGACCCTCCTGGTGCCCGGTCTGGTCGACGCCATCAACCGCTCCGAGGCCCGTCTGGTGCTGGTCGCCAACCTCACCACGCAGGACGGGGAGACCCTGGGGATGGACTGCGCGGACCACGTGGAGACGCTGATCCGGATGACGGGGGTGCGGTTTCCGAGTGCTATCGTCGCGAACAGGTCGACGGTCGTGGTCTCGCCCCCGGTCGAGGCGCTGCGGGTCGACGCGGACGTCATAGCGACGTATGGGGTCGATGTGGTGTTCGCGGATCTTGCAGAACCGTCGTCCGGGCCGGCCCGGCACGACCCGGCGCGACTCGGCGGGGTGCTGAGCCGGCTGATTTCGAACTGATCCACTGCTCGAGAAGGGTGATAAGCGATGAAGGTAGCCATCAACGGCTTCGGCCGGATCGGCCGGAACTTCCTCCGGTCCGCCAAGAAGAACAATGCCGATATCGACATTGTCGCGGTGAATGACCTCACCGATGCCAAGACCCTCGCGCACCTTCTCAAGTACGACACGGTGCATGGCCGGTTCGGCGGCAACGTCGTCGTGACCGCTGACGGCATCGACGTCGACGGGGACAGCTTCAAGGTCTTCGCCGAGCGCGATCCCGAGAACCTCCCGTGGGCCGACCTCGGCGTCGATGCCGTCGTCGAATCCACCGGCATCTTCCGCACCCACGAGACCGCCTCCAAGCACCTCACCGCCGGGG
>CAZQUB010000002.1:0-57421 GCA_964596225.1 uncultured Acidimicrobiaceae bacterium | reverse complement strand
ATGCTCATGGGAGGACAGCAATGAAGAAGGTCAAGGTCGCGATCGTTGGTCTCGGCAACTGCGCCAACTCGCTCATCCAAGGCGTCGAGTACTACCGCGACGCCGATCCCGCCGAGGACATCCCCGGCCTCATGAACGTGGAGCTCGCCGGCTACCACGTCCGTGACGTCGAGTTCGTCGCCGCCTTCGACGTCGACGCCGCCAAAGTGGGCGAGGACATCGGCAAGGCGATGTGGATGGGCCAGAACAACACCATCCGCTTCACCGACGTACCCGAGATCGGTGTCACGGTGCAGCGCGGGCCCACCCTCGACGGGCTCGGCAAGTACTACCGGATGACGATCGAGGAATCGGCCGCCGAGCCGGTCGACGTCGCCGCGGTGTTGCGGGAGAGCGGCGCAGACGTGCTGGTCAACTACCTCCCGGTGGGGTCCGAGGAGGCGGCCCGGTTCTACGCCCAGGCGGCGCTCGACGCCGGCATCGGCATGGTGAACTGCATCCCTGCCTTCATCGCATCCGATCCGGCCTGGGCCCGCAAGTTCAGGGACGCCAACCTCCCGATCATCGGCGACGACATCAAGTCGCAGGTGGGCGCCACCATCATGCACCGCAACCTGGCCCGCCTCTTCGAGGACCGGGGCGTCACCGTCGACCGCACCTACCAGCTCAACGTCGGCGGCAACATGGACTTCAAGAACATGCTGGAACGGGAACGGCTCGAGTCGAAGAAGATCTCGAAGACGCAGGCCGTCACCTCCCAGCTCGACAACGGCATCGCCGCCGATGATGTCCACATCGGGCCTTCGGACCACGTCCCGTGGCTGTCGGACCGCAAGTGGGCCTACATCCGGCTCGAGGGTCGCGCCTTCGGGGACGTCCCACTCACCGCCGAGCTCAAGCTCGAGGTGTGGGACTCCCCCAACTCGGCCGGCGTCGTCATCGACGCGGTGCGCTGCATCAAGCGGGCCCTCGACGACGGCATCGGCGGTCCGCTGCTGGCGCCCTCCTCGTACTTCATGAAGAGCCCGCCGGTGCAGTACCGGGACGTCGACGCCCGCGACAACGTGCAGGCCTTCGCCCGGGGCGAGGATCCCACCAACGGGGACCTGGAGCGCTACCTGGCCTCCTGAGTTCCACAGACGGCGAGTCGATGAAGGGGCGCCCCAAGGGGTGCCCCTTCTTCATGGGGTGGCGGCGTCTCGCTCCCCGGCGACCGGCAGCGATTCGGTGTCGTAGCGGCTTCCCGGGTTCCACAGCATCCATCCCAGCTCGCGCTGCTCCGACTCCCCGATCTCGGCGAGGATGCTGCCCGACGAGTAGCTGAACGCCTGCAACCAGGGGCGGAGCACCGCGGTCCCCACCAGGCGCACCATGCCGTCGTCGAGGGCGTCGGCCACCACCGCGGCAGGGTGGTCGGCCGGATCGGCGAAGCCGAGCCACCCGTCGTCGTAGTGGTTCGGGTAGACCATCGGGCTGATCACGTCGACCGCCTCCGACAGCTCCTCGGGTCGCTGGCCGATGCCCTGATCGTCGGGTGACGACAGCACGATGGCGAAGATGTCCGCCGCCACCGCGCATCCCACCGGATGGAGCCGGGCCCGCGCCTCGTCGAGGAACCCGACCACCGCCGCGATCCGCTCGGCCTGGGTGGTGGGATGGCTGCTGCGGGCCGCCTGCCCCGTCACGCCCGCCGGGAACCGGACGTAGTCGAATTGGATCTCGTCGAAGCCGAGCGTGCACGCCTCGACGGCGAGCTGCAGCGGATACTCCCAGTTGCTCTCGTCGGTGGGGTCCATCCACGACCCGGCCAGCTTGTGCTCCGACCGCTGCCGGGCCCGCACCGGATCCTCGAAGACCGCGATCCGCGCAATCGTGTAGAGGTCGTGGCGGTGGGCGTCCGCCACCAGCTCGGCCGGGTCGTAGAGGGGCTCGACCGCGCCGATGTCCGCCGCCTCCTGCACCTCGGTGGCGTAGTACACGGCGCCCGCCTCGTCCTTGGCGTCGAACACCAAGGCGTTGACGTCCGAATCGTCCGCCATCTCCAGCAGGGAGGCGAACGTGGCCGGGTCGGCGGCGGCTGCCGCGATCACCCGCAGCGCCCGCACCCGGCGGGGCTGCAGCGTCACCTGCACCGAGCCGGCCGATCCGTCGAAGGCGACCTCGGCGGGTTCCCATCCAGGGCGGGTCACGACCACGGTCGACGCCGGGACGTGTTCGAGGAAGAAGGCGCCGTCACTGCCCGTGACCGTCGCCAGGTCCTCCCCCGCGGTGGCGCCCGTCGCCGTGACCACGGCGTGATCGAGGGGGGTTCCGTCGGGGGCGACCACGATGCCCTCCAGGGTGAACCGCGGCGGCATCGTCGTGGTGGTGGTCGTCGTGGTGGAGGTGGTCGTCGTCAACGGAGGCAGGGTGGTGAGGGCGACCGGCTCCTCCTCACGACTCCCGGCCCCGGCGGTACAGGCGGACGCCAGCAATCCCGCCACCGCCGCGGCGACGAGACGGCGCCGCACCCCCGGCCTGCTCAGAGTCGCTCCCGCAGCCAGGCGATGTCGGCAGCCTGTCCCCCGTCGTCGTCGGGGGTTTCCACCACCACCGGGGCCGCCGCCTCCCGCACCATCCCGACCAGGAGGTCCTCGGGGATCATCCCGTGCCCGAGATTGGTGTGCCGGTCGCGGCGGCTGCCGTGCGGATCACGCGAGTCGTTGCAGTGCACCAGATCGATCCGTCCGGTGGCGGCCCGCACCTTGCCGACCGCCTCGGTCAGGTCCTCACCGGCCGCCCAGGCATGGCAGGTGTCGAGGCAGACCCCGACGTTGAACTCGCCGATCGCTTCCCACAGCGGCCCGTAGTTGGCCAGGTCCCGCACCACCGCGTTGCCGCCACCGGCGGTGTTCTCGATCAGCACCGGGACCGACCACGATTCCGTGAAGACCTTGCGCCACCGCTCGAACCCGACCGCAACGTCCTCGTCGTCGCCGACGTGGCCGCCGTGCACGATGACTCCGGCGGCGCCAACCGTCTCGGCCGCCTCCATCGTGCCGGCCAAGGTCGTGCGACTCGGGATCCTGATCCGGTTGTTGGGCGACGCCGGGTTCATGATGTAGGGGGCGTGGACGTAGATCGCCACGTCGGAAGCCGCCAGTTCGGCGGCATCGTCCCGGAGCCGGGGCGCCCGGTAGGACTGGGGGTTGGAGAGGAAGATCTGGACCAGGTCGGCGCCGCGCTCGGCCGCCGCGGCCAAGGGGTCGGTCGGGGATACATGGCTCCCGATCCGGATCACGTCACACCTCCCCGATGGCAACGCCCCATCGGCGGTGCGCCTCGAGGGCGAGGTTGGCGTGGAGCGCCACCTGCTCGGCCGGCACCTCCCACGAATCGGTGTCGACGACCAGGATGGAGTCGCGCCACTCCGCCCCCCACAGCGACGCCGGATACCGCATCGGGTCGGCGACGTCGACGAGCAACACACGGGCCGGGATGCGTCCATCGTCGCCATCGCTGCCGGAACGGATCGACCGGATCTCGTTCCATGGGATGGCGATCGACCGGACCGGACCGGCGACACGGAGCCGCAGCTCCTCGTCGGTGACCTCGGCGACCGGTCTCCGGTTCACCAGGCCGCCGAACGCCACCAGCGTCACCACCCCACCGGCGACCATGAAGAGGGAACCCCAGATGATGTCGACGCGGTGCTCCGCCGTACCCGCCGAGGTGAACACGCCGTCGGCGTCGGTCTCGGGTGGGCTGGACACCGCGTGGACCCAGGCGATGTCGACGGCGGCCAGCAGGAGAAGCACGCCGGCCAGGCCGAAGAGGAGCTGGCGAAGCGGAGACCGCTCGACCCGGAGCCGGATCATCCCCCCACCCCCAGTTCGGCGGGGGTGATCAGCGTCACCAGCGGAACGCCGAGCTCGGCGAGGTGGCGCCCGGCGGCGCCGTCGCTGCGGTCGACCACCACCACCGCCTGCGCCACGTCGATGCCGCTCTGGCGGAGCACCTCGATCGCCTCCACCATGGCTCCGCCCGTGGTCACGGTGTCCTCGACCACCGCCACCCGGTCCCCGGAGCCGACCGGCCCCACCAGCCGGCCACCGGCGCCATGGTCTTTGGCGTGCTTGCGGATCGAGAAAGCCTTGAGGGGACGGTCGGCCAAGACCGCGGTGGCGACGGCGACCGGATCAGCCCCCATCGTCATGCCCCCCACCGCGGTGACGGTCGGGTCGAGCACGGCGAGGACGCAGCGGCCCACCAGCCGGCCGCCCTCACCGTCGAAGGTCGTCTGCCTGCCATCGAGGTACCAGTCTGACACCTCCCCGGATCTGAGGGAGAAGGGTCCGTCGGTGCGGAGGGCCCGCGCCACGAGGTGGGCGATCAGTGCGCCGCGAATTTCTTGGAAGGTACCCAAAATCTCTCTCAAGTTTCGGCGCCCAGTCGCCGATAGGGTACCTCAGACAGGATGCCTTCCTACCTCCCGTCTAAGCCCGAGCCAGAGGCCGCCGCAACGGCGGCCTTTGGTTCGTCCAGGGTCGGAAAACGGCTCAAGCTTCCCACCTCGCCACCGATGACTCCCTCAGTAGGGAAACTCCTTCTCCTTCCATACTCACACCGGCAGCCGCCGTTAAGGCGGCTGTTGGTGTATCCGAGCCGGCTCCGGCTCCTCGAAGCGTCCTGGCACGGCTACCTGCCGTAGCGGCGCTCCCGCAGGGTGAAATCCCGCACCGCCCGCAGGAAATCGACGCGCCGGAAGGCAGGCCAGTGCACGTCGACGAACGAGTATTCCGCGTACGCCGCCTGCCACAAGAGGAACCCCGACAGGCGGGCCTCCCCGCTGGTGCGAATGACGAGATCCGGATCGGGCAGTCCGGTGGTGTAGAGGTGGGCGGCGAGGCTATCGGCGTCGATGTGTTCCGCGATCTCCCCGGCGGGGATCCCCTCCTGCGCCAGCCGGTTCACCAGGTCCCTGGTGGCATCGACGATCTCTTGCCTGCCCCCGTAGGCGAGGGCGATGGTGACCCGGCGCCGGCCGCTCGGACAGGCGCCTTCCAGTGCCTTGGCCGCTTCGGCGAGCCGCGGCGGGAGGAGGTCGAGGCTCCCGATGAGGCGCACTGCCACGTCGTGGCACGACGCCGACTTGGGGATCTCGGCGAACAGTTCGGTGAGGACGTCGTAGTAGGGCTCCAGCTCTTCAGAAGGCCGCGCCAGGTTCTCGGTCGACAGCAGCCAGCAGGTGACGGCCTCGATGCCGAGTTCCTCGGTCCATCCGAGGAACTCGAGGACCTTGTCCATGCCGGCCCGGTAGCTGGCGGCATAGTCGGGGAGACCTTCGGCGCGGGCGTAGCGACGATGACCGTCGTGGATGACGCCGATGTGCCGCGGCAGCTTGTCGCGATCGAGCCGGGCGAGGAGGCGCGCCTCGTAGAGGTGGTAGAGGGACTTCTTGACGAGATCCTTGGGCGTCCGCACCCGCACACTCTATTGGAGCCGCCACGGTAGACCCGAGCGCTCCGAGCCTCACTACCCGGAAGGATCCACCCCGGTGCGGATCACCACCGCGGCGCCGGGTGCGGCCGCCTCCCGGGCGGCCGCCAGCTCGTCGAGCGTGACGGACGGATCGACCGGGTGGTGGGGGTCGCTGATCACCACCGCGAACGCCGGGACCAGGGTGATCGTCTCCTCGTCGCCGACGACCATCGGCACCGTGGCCAGGAGGTGCTCGATGCGACCGATCACTGCGGCGGCACCGTCCCCTTCCAGCATCGGCAGGACCGCCAGCAGCCCGCCGTCGTCGATCCGGCCCACGGTGTCGAGCCGGCGGAGGCACGCTCCCACCAGGGCTCCTGCATGCCGAAGCGCATCGTCGAGGCCGTCCCTCCCGAAGCGCTCCGCCACCCGTTCCAGGGCGGGGATGGCCACGAACATCACGGCGAACGGCTCACCGGAGCGGGCCTGGCGGGCCACGGCCTTCTCCAAGACCTCGAGCAGGCCGTTGGCGTTGGGAAGCCCGGTGACGAGGTCGGTCGACGCCAGCATGTCGAGCTGGAGGCGAAGCACCCCGTTGTCGAACAGCGCCTCCTGCAGCTCGGCTTCCAGCGCCGCGATGCGGGCAGCCGCCTCCTCCATGTCCTGCGGCGAAACGCGCTCCGCAGCAGAGCGGTCGGGTCCGTCTTCGTTCGCCATCTCTCACCCGGTAGCGGACTCGGTTGGCCTCATTCGAAACATACTCCGGCCGGCGTGGCTACGCCCGGCCCGCCTCATTCGAGCCACCGCACCATGACCTCGGCGGCGTCGTCCCCACCGACGGTGACATATCCCTCCGCCCGGTAGAGGGCCGCCGCCGGGTTGGCACGTTCCACACTGAGGCTGATGGCCGGAATGCCGCCGTCCCGGGCCCGAACCGCCAGGTTCGCCAGCATGGCGCGCCCCACCCCGCGGCGTCGACGGTGGGCCGCGACCGCCAGGCTCAGCTCCGGAATGCCGGGCGCCACGAAGCCGTATCCGGGGTGATCCGCGTCGAAGAGGCGGAGCCAGGCGGCTCCGATCGGGGCCGAGGCCTCGACCGCCACCACCCCGAACTCCCCGGGACCGGGCCACCCGGCGACGTAGCGGGCGAGGGACGAGTTGGCGAGGGCGGCAGCGACCGAGATTTCGCGGCCCGGCGCCCAATTCACCGCCTCGACCAGCATCAGCGTGAGGAACGGCCGATCGGCGGCGGCGGCCGCCCGGAGGTTCATGTCAGGAAGCATCACCGCGAGATTGACGGCGTCGTGGTACCGACGCAAGTGGTTTTCATAAAGGGACCGCCGATTCACTCCACGCCTGGGCACCAATGGAAGGCGCATGGAAGCGCCCGATGTGCAAGGATGAGTGGGTACAGACCCGCCTCTGGAGGTTCATTACATGGCGATGTCGAAAGAGCACAAGGCCGCTCTGGCGCAGGGACGACGCGAAGCGCGCACGATCAAGGCGTATCTCGAGAGTTTGGCGAGCCGGAAGCCCGGTCGCCCTGTCACCGTCGACTCACTGCAGCAGCGTTTGGCTCGGCTCAACGAACAAGTCGCCGCAACGCAGGATCCGCTGAAGCGGGTCGACCTGACGCAGAAGAAGCTCGAGATCGAAGAGAGCCTGGCGAAGGCAGCCAACGCGGCCGACGCCGCCGAGTTGGAAGATGGCTTCGTCGCCACCGTGGTCAACTACTCGGAGCGGAAGGGCATCAGCTACGCGGCGTGGCGTGAGGCGGGAGTTCCGGCCGCGGTGTTGCGTCGGGCAGGCATGACACGGGGGAGCTGAGCGCTCACCCGTACCCGAGGCCGTCGCCACCGGTGAGGGATCGGGCCTTCGGAGCCCGACCGGGTGAGGAGCGCGCCCCGCGCTCTGATCTCTCAAAACTCTGCCGCTCCGGTAGCCTGCCTTCGTGACATCGCCCAGGATCTCGCTCGGCAAGATGCAGAATCCCGTTCGCGGGTTCCTGCACGGAACCGCGGCCGTGGCGGCCGTGGTCGGCACCGTGGTCCTCATGGTGCGCGCCCCGACGTGGCCGGCCCGCATCGCGGTGCTCGTCTTCGGGTTGGGGATGCTGGCGCTCTACACCACCAGTTCCCTCTACCACTCCATCCCGTGGCGGGAGGTGTGGAAACGACGGATGCGGCGGGCCGACCACTCGATGATCTTCGTGCTCATCGCCTCGTCGTACACGCCGATCGCCATCATCGTGCTCGACGGGGCCTGGCGCCTCACCACCGTGATCGTGGTGTGGTCGGTGGCGATCGTCGGCATCGTCCACAAGCTCGCAATGCGCACGGTCGATCGCAACGCCTTCTCCATCGTCCTCATGGTCGTTCTCGGGTGGCTCGCAGTACCGATCATGGTGCCGGTCGCCCAGCGCGCCGGAGTCCTCGCCGTGCTCCTGATCGGACTCGGCGGCGTGCTCTACACGGTGGGAATGGTGTTCCTCGTCACCGGATGGCCCCGGCTGTGGCCTCGGGTGTTCTCCTCCCATGAGCTGTTCCACGTGCTGGTGGTGGCCGCCTCCGGTCTTCACTACCTGGTGGCGTACCGCTACGTGGTGCCCCTGGCGGGGTGACGAGCCCTCCCGGTTGCGGGGTCCTTTCCTGTCACAGCCGGTCGATAGCGTGGCCACCATGAAGACCGAGAAGCTGCCTTCCCCGCACGAACTGGAGCGCCTCCTCGCCGAGGCCGGCATCGCGTTCACCGTCGTGGCCCGCTGCCCCGACCCGGCCTGCGCGCTGTGCCGTCCGGTGACACTGCCGTCGGCCGCCTGAGCGGAATCACCATCCCACAACGGGCGGGAGCGCCCACGTGACGGGCCGTCGCCGCGCCGTCGTATCTCCCCCGCCGTTCCGTGCCGAGGGTTCGAGGCTCTCCGAGCAGGTCCTATGCTGTGACGCTCGCGACGCTGCTGCCTCTTCTCGATGACTCTCGAGGAGCCATGACGATCACCCAACACCCCCGACGGCGTCTTCCCGTGAGATTCACCACCCGGACCACCGGCCTCGCCGCCGCCATGGTGGCCCTGGCGATCCCGTTCGTGTTCCACTTCAACGGTCTCTCCGAGGCCGGTCACCGGGTCTTCGCCATCTTCCTCATGGCGATCGTGCTCTGGGTCACCGAGGCCATCCCCCTCCACGCCACTGCGGCTCTCATCATCGCCCTCGAGATCCTGATGGTGTCCAACGAGGCCCTCGTCGGTCTTCCCGCCGACGCCAACCCCCTCCCCTACAGCTCCTATTTCGCCACCCTCGCCCACCCCGTCCTCATGCTCTTCCTCGGGGGCTTCTTCCTCGCAGAAGGAGCATCCAAATTCCGCCTCGACCGGGCCATGGCGCGGGTCCTGCTCCGCCCCTTCGGAACCTCACCCCACCGCATCATGCTCGGCCTCATGCTCATCACCGCGGTTTTCTCCATGTTCATGTCGAACACCGCCACCACCGCCACCATGATGGCGGTCGTGCTTCCGGTCGTCGCCGGGCTCGCCCACGACGACCGCCTCCGTATCGGGTTCGTGCTCGCCATCCCCATCGCCGCCAATATCGGCGGGATCGGGACCCCCGTGGGGACCCCACCCAACGCCATCGCCATCGGCCAGCTCGCCTCTGCCGGAATCCGGGTCAGCTTCGGTAAATGGATGCTGATGGCAATCCCCGCCGCCCTCGTCCTCCTGTTCCTCGCCTGGTTGGTATTGGGACGAATCTTCCGCTCCGATACCCGCTCGATTCACGTCCAGATCGATGAGACATTCGACACGTCCCGGCCCGCCATCATCTTCTACGTCACCTTCGTCGTCACCGTGCTGCTGTGGCTCACCGAGGCAATCCACGGCGTCAGCTCCAACGTGGTCGGCTTCCTCCCGGTCGTGGTGCTGCTCAGCACCCAGGTGTTCTCGGCCCGCGACCTCCAAGCCATCCAATGGCACGTGCTGTGGCTCGTCGCAGGCGGCATCGCGCTCGGCCTCGGCGTCGCCTCCTCCGGGCTCGACACCTGGCTCATCGGCCTCGTCTCGTGGGAGTCGATCGGGCCGGCGCTGGTGACCGCCGCCTTCGCCCTGGTGGCGATCAGCCTCTCCACCGTCATCTCCAACAGCGCCGCCGCCAACCTGCTGGTCCCGCTCGGCATCAGCCTCACCGTGAGCGGCGCCGTCAACGTCGACCCGTTGCTCGTCGGGTTCATCATCGCCATCGGCGCATCCCTCGCCATGGCACTCCCCATCTCGACGCCACCGAACGCCATCGCCTACTCCTCCGGCATGGTCACCACCAAGGACATGGCGGCCATAGGCGCCATCGTCGGCGCCATCGGGCTCGCCCTGTTCCTCGTGATCGCCCCGGTGCTGTGGTCGGCCTTGGGGGTGACGTGATGAGCAACGAGACGAGCCAGGCGGTGGTGATCATCGCCGACGACGACCCCGCAATGCTCGAGCGCCTCGCCGGTGACCTGACCACCATCGCCGAGGGAGCGTTCACCGTGATCGCGGTCGGCAACCGCACCGATCTCGTCGCCGCCGCCGAGGAAGCCGCCCATGACGGCAAGCGGATCCCGCTGGTCATCGTCGACCAGGACCTCGGCGGGGCCTCCGGCGTCGACATCCTCATCGCCTGTAACGAGCGAGGGCCTCTGCGCGCCACCCGCAAGGTGCTGATGGCCGACCGTCACGAAGAAGCCGGCCTCGACCGGATCGTACGCAGCCGTGCCCTCGACGCCACCCTCGCCAAACCCTGGGGTGAGAGCCAGCTCCGCGCCATGGTGGTCCGACTCGTCACCGAGTTCTTCGTCGAGCAAGCGCCCGAGCAGGTCGACGAGATGACCGAAGTCGTCGACGTCGACGTGCTGTCGCACGCCTTTGTCGAAGCCGAGGAGCAGCGCCGGGAGGCCGACCGCACCCTGCGCCGCCTGCAACGGTCGTTCCTCGACGACCGGTCCCTCTCCGACGACGAAGTCGAGCACCTCATGATCACCGAGATCGACCGGGCCCTCGACACTCCGCCGCGCCACACCGTCCCCGCCGGCACCATGATCCTGCGCGAGGGCGACCGGGTCGACGGCATCCACATCGTGGTGGCGGGGCGGGTCCGTCTCACCCTCGACGTCGACGACCGCGTCATCGGCTTCCACTCCCGGACCGCGGGCCGGATCATCGGCCTCAACGCCGTCGCCGGCAACGACTCCGTCGCCTTCTTCAACGTCGTCGCCATCGACGAAACCACCTTCATCACCCTCACCCTCGAACAGCTCGACACCGCCCTCCAGACCAGCCCCACCCTGGCGATCCACTTCGTCACGGTGCTCCTGCGATCGATGGCGCGCCGCAACCTCCGCAGCGTCGAGACCCGCCTCCAGGTCGACAGCCTCGCCCACGATCTCGTCCAGGAACGCGACGAGCTGGCCGACGCCATCGACCGGCTCGGCCGGGCCCGGTCCCGCCTCGTCGAATCCGAGAAACTGGCCACCCTCGGTCAGCTCGCCGCCGGGGTCGGCCACGAACTCAACAACCCCGCCGCCGCCATCAGCCGCGCCACCGACTTCCTGGGAGAAGACGTCGCCGCCCTCGCCGCCGACCTCGTCGACGGCGCCCAACTCGCCGAGGCGCTCCGGGTCGCCCGCGAGACCGAAGCGCTCTCCACCCGGGTCGAACGGCAACGACGCGAGAGTCTCGCCGGCGCCATCGGCGACGAAGCCACCGCCAAGCGGCTGGTCCGGATCGGCATCGACAGCGTCGAGGCGTACCACGCGGCCTTTGACGGTGTCGCCGATCCGGAGAGGCGCCTCGACCGCCTCGAGCTGTACCACCGCATCGGGGCCTCGCTGCGCAGCATCGACACCGCCGCCGCCCGCATCGTCCGCCTCGTCGGCAGCCTCCGCTCCTACGCCCGGAGCGGCCACGAGCGGGTCGACGCCTTCGATGTCCGCGAGGGCATCGAGGAGACCCTGCTGCTGCTCGGCCACGACCTCCGCCACGTCACCGTGGAGCGCGACTACGCCGACGACGTTCCCCCCATCGCCGGGTCGCCCGGCGACCTCGACCAGGTGTGGACCAACCTCATCACCAACGCCATCCAGGCGATGCAGGACCGTCCCGTCCTCCGCATCGCGGTGTCGGCGCCCCAGCCCGACGAGGTCGAGGTCACCATCACCGACAACGGCACCGGCATCGCCCGCAGCGACCTGTCGAAGATCTTCGAGGCCACCTTCACCACCAAGTCGGGCAGGGTCGAGTTCGGGCTCGGGCTCGGGCTCCAGATCGTCAAAGACATCATCGTCCGTCACGGGGGAACGATCCGGGCCGAATCGGTCCCCGGGAACACGACCTTCACCGTCCGGCTCCCCGCAGCCAAGTCGGCGGCACCGGCCCCGTCCCCCCTCGAGCGCAACGGAGGTCACCAGTGAACCGACTCGTCATCCTGTGCATCGAGGACGAGCCCGAGGTGCGCCAGGCGATCGCCCGAGACCTCGAAGCATTCGAGCCGTTGTTCCTCGTCGAGGTGGCTGAGGACGTCGACGACGCCCGCAGTGTGTTCGCCGACGTCGTGGCGCGCGGTGACGAGGTGGCGCTCATCCTCGCCGACCATCTCCTCCCCGGGACTCAGGGCACCGACTACCTGATCCAACTCCACCACGACCCCTCCACCCACTCCATCCGCAAGGTGCTCCTCACCGGCCAGGCCGGTCACGAAGACACCATCCGGGCCATCAACGAAGCGGGCCTCGACCACTACATCGCCAAGCCGTGGACCCGTGAGGAACTCCACGAGGTGGTGTGCGACCAGCTCACCGACTACGTGCTCGACACCGTCGACGACGTGCTGCCCTATGTCTCCGCCCTCGATGGCCCCCGGTTGCTGCGGCGGGTGGCCGAGACCGGATCGGACGAGTAGCGGCCCCTCCCCGCCACGCCCGCTCTCCCCGGTCAACTCCAATGCCGTTCTCCCGGGAGCGGCACGGCCCAAACGTGTACCGTGGAGCACCGGACCGCCACTCGGAGGAAGCGATGGCTGATTTCACACCCAAGTTCTCGACGCTGATGGAGGTCTACCGGCACAGTGTGGAGGAACATCGCGATCGGCCGTTCCTGGGGGACAAGCGCGACGGGGAATGGCAGTGGATGACGTTCGGTGCCTTCGGGACCGAAGTCGACAAGACCCGCGGCGGCCTTGCCCTCCTCGGCATTGCGCAAGGTGACCGTGTCGCCATCATCGCCAACAACTCGGTGGGATGGGCCGTCGCCGCCTACGCCGCCTATGGGCTCGGAGCCGCGGTGGTCCCGATGTACGAGTCACAGCTGGAGCGCGAGTGGCGTTACATCTTGCGCGACTGCGGCGCCAAGGCGGTGTTCGTCGCCAACACCGGCATCCGCGACACCGTCGCCGGGTTCCAGGACGAGCTCCCCGACCTCCGGCACATCGTGGTGATCGCCGGCGACGAGGCCGATTCCCTCGCCGCCCTCAAGGCTCGCGGCGCCGAGGCGCCGCATGACATCGCCGACATCGCGTCCAGCGACGTCGCCGGCTTCATCTACACCTCTGGCACCACCGGAAAGCCCAAGGGCGTGCTCCTCACCCACGCCAACCTCGCCAACAACGTGAGCGCCCTCGTCGGCGTGTTCCCGCTGGTCCCGGAGGATCGCTCTCTCGCCTTCCTCCCGTGGGCCCACTCCTTCGGCCAGACGGTGGAGCTCCACACCGCCATCGGTATCGGGTTCTCGGTCGCCCTCGCCGAATCCGTCGCCAAGCTCACCGACAACCTGGCCGAGGTCAAGCCGACCGTGCTCATCAGCGTGCCGCGCATCTTCAATCGCATCTACGACGGCCTCAACCTGCTGATGGCGGAGGAAGGCGGCATCAAGAAGATCATCTTCGATGCGGCCCTCGCCAACGAGAAGCGACGCCGCACCGCGGCCCGGCGAGGGAAACGCAGCCTGGTCGGCGACCTCCTCCACCCGCTCTACGACCGTCTCGTCTTCGGGACGGTGCGCAAGCGCTTCGGCGGTCGCCTCAAGTACGCCTTCAGCGGCGGCGCCGCCCTCTCTCTGGAAGTGGCCGAGTTCATCGACTCCCTCGGGATCACCGTCTACGAGGGCTACGGCCTCACCGAGACGTCCCCCGTCGTCACCGCCAACCACCCCGGCCACCGCAAGATGGGATCGGTCGGGCAAGCCCTCCCCGGCATCGAGGTCACCATCGACATCGTCCCGACCGGCGACCCGATCGACGGCGAGATCGTCGTCCACGGGCACTGTGTGATGAAGGGGTACCACAACCTCCCCGAGGAGGACGCCGCGGTGTTCACCGCCGACGGCGGGTTCCGTACCGGCGACATCGGGCACCTCGACGAGGACGGCTACCTGTTCGTGACCGGGCGCGTCAAGGAGCAGTACAAGCTCGAGAACGGCAAGTACGTGGTTCCGACCCCGATCGAGGAGCAGCTCCGGCTCTCCCCCTTCATCACCAACATGATGGTGTACGGCGCCAATCGGCCGTACAACGTCGGGCTGGTGGTCCCCAACTTCGAGGTTCTCTCCAAATGGGCCCGGGAGCAGGGGATCGACGCCGCCATCGACGAACTGCTCGACGATCCCCGGGTCGAGGAGCTCATCCGGAGGGAGATGGAGAACCTCTCGAGAGAGATCCGCCCTTACGAGCGGATCAAGAAGTTCGCCCTGATCAACGAGGACTTCACCACCGACAACGGGATGCTCACCCCGTCCCTCAAGGTGATCCGGCGCGAAGTGCTGAAACGCTACGAGGACAGCATCGAACACCTCTACGACAAGGCCGACATCGACGACGACTGAAGCCTTGGCGGTACGGCCCCCGAGGGCTCACTGATGAACGACTCATCCGCCGCACCGGAGCCGGGCCGTTACGGTCGTGGCGTGTGTCCCGCCCGTTCCCGTGGCTCGAGCCTCGGTCGCGCCCTGCTGGGAGGGTGCCTGCTGGCGCTCGTCGCCGCCTCCTGCTCCTCCACCACCACCTCCTCCACCACCTCCTCCACCACCACCGCGGTCCCGGACACGATCCGTGTCATGGGGTCGTGGATCGACGACGAGCAGGCGGCCTTCCAGCAGGTGCTCGATGGCTTCACCTCCGACAGCGGCGTCACCGTCGAGTACTACGGGATCGAACGTGACCTGCCATCGGTGCTGCGCCAAGACGTCGCGGACGGGGACCCGCCGGATGTCGCCCTCTTCCCTACCCCCGGGTTGCTCCAGGATCTCGTCGCCGCCGGCGCCGCGGTGCCCATCGAGGAGGCGGCCGGCGCCCTCGTCGACGAGAACTTCGCCCCGGTGTGGCGTGACCTCGGCTCCGTCGACGGAACCCTCTATGCGGTGTTCTTCAAGGCGGCCAACAAGTCGACGGTGTGGTACGACGCCGATCGCTTCGAGGAGTACGGCATCGAACCACCCCTCGACTGGGAACAATGGATCGCGCTCAACGCCACGCTGAATGAGGCCGGGATCACTCCGCTCGCCCTGGCAGGCGCCGACGGGTGGGTGCTCTCCGACTGGTTCGAGAACGTCTACCTGCACACCGCCGGACCGGACCGGTACGACCAGCTCACCAATCACGAGATCCCATGGACCGACCCTTCCGTGAAGGAGGCCCTCACCCTGCTCGGAACGATCCTCACCGACGAGAACGTGGCGCGCGGCCGGGCCGGCGCCGCCCAGGTCACCTTCCAGGAATCGATCGCCATGGTCTTCGGCGACGCACCGGAAGCCGCCATGGTCTTCGAAGGGGACTTCGTCGCCGGGTTCATCGAGAGCGAGACTGGTGCCGAGCCCGGCGAGGGATTCAGCTTCTTCGAGTTCCCCACCATCGACGAGTCCCCCCGCTCCGTCGTCGGCGGCGGTGACCTCGCCGTGCAGCTTCGCGACAACCCGGGGGCGGCAGCCCTCATGGCGTACCTCGCCACCCCTGAAGCGGCCGAGATCTGGGCGGCGCTCGGGGGATTCTCGTCCCCGAACCGGCACGTGGCACCCGAGGCATACCCGAGCGACGTCACCAGGGCCAGCGCCTTCGCCCTCGCCTTCGCCAACGAGTTCCGCTTCGATCTCTCCGACCTGGTCCCGGCCGCCCTCGGATCGACCCGCGACGCCGGGATCTGGGGGCGTCTCCAGGATTGGCTCGCCAACCCCGACGACGTCGATCAGATCCTGGAGCGGCTCGAGCAGGAAGCGACCGCCGCCTACCAGGGGACGTGACCCACCGTCAGCCGTCGCCTCCGGTGTAGTAGTCGGCGCCATAGTCGGCGTGGAGGATGTCGGCGTAGATCCGCCTACTGATCCACCCCATCGCCTCCGCCACCTCGTCGGGCACCGTTTCGACGGTCGATCCGCTGGCGTCGAACCGGTAGGTGACGCATCCCCCGTCGAAGCGGAAGAACCACGAGCCGCGGTAGTAGCCGGCCTCACCGACCTTCGACGGGATCGCCTCCTCCACCGCCACGAACCGCTCCACCCCGTTGCGGTCGCTCGCCAGTGGGAGCCGGGGGTCGCGGCCGGCCGGCACCGGGGTGGCCTCGCTCACGTCACAGGACTCGCTCACCTCCACCTCGAGGAAGCGAGGCCCGTCCCGGTCGGAGTCGAGCACGAACCGGGCCGATCCGTTGCGGGCAACGAACTCCGCCAGTTCCCATCCCGGCTCGAGTTCGTCGTAGCAGGGCACCAGTTCGGCAGACGGCACCGCCTGCAGCTCGAGGACGATCGCCGACCCGCCACCGACGCAGCGCGGCTCCCCCAGGCCGAGGCCCGACTCGGCGCACCCGGACGTGGCGGCCAGGAGCAGAACCAATACCCCGATGCGGACCCGGCGCCTCATAGGAACCCTGCCCCACGCAGGTTCTCGATGGTGAGACTCAGAAGCAGGACGGCACCCACCACCACCGCCAGGGTGAGGCGGATCCGTTCCGCGTTCCAGCGCTGGATGGCGATCGGCTCGCGGGTCGGCGCCAAGCGACGGAACTCGGCGATGAGATCGATCCCGTCCTCCTTCAACCGGTCTCGCACCCCGGCCCGCAGCTGCGACGGCATCGTCACCCCCTTGGTGGCGGCGAACGCCTCGGCGATGTCGTCGGGGGAGAACTGGAGCAACGCCCGGCGGTACACCACATCCGGGTCGGTACGGAGGGCCAGGGTGAGCATCATGTTGGCGAGGTCCACCGCCTGCCGCCACGGGGTCGGCCGCACCGTGCCGAACGCGACGTCGATGAGGAGCACCTCGTCGTCGCGCACCATGACGTTGGCGGGTTTGACGTCACGGTGCGCCAGGTTGGCGTCCCACAGGAGGCGGATGATTCGCAACGCCCCGTCGATGACGGTGCCGTTGACGGTGGCGTCACCGAGTTCGACGGCCCCCTGGAAGAACTCCGTCACGATCAAGTACTCCCGCTCCGGTGTCAGCTCCACGATCCCGAACGAGGCCGCCGAGGGGATCCCGGCGTCCTTCATGACGCGAAGCAGGTAGTCCTCGAACTCGACGAGCCTGCTCACCGACGTGAACCGCACCTCGTCCTCCAGCGCCCCGTAGAGCACATGGCGGGCGATCTTGTACCAGCGGTCGGAACGGAGGTGACTGGTGGCGTAGAGCTTGGCGAAGAGGTACACGTCGTTGCCGTCCTCGCCGGCCACCGTCAACCGGATCGGGGTGGAACCCGCCGATCCGGCCAGTCCGACCGGTTTCATGGAGAGGATGTCGAGGCCGAGCTGATCCCGCACCGCCTCCTTGATCGCGACGCCCCGCGGTCCGGTGATATCGAGGTGAGCGGAGCTGCCGCTCCGGTAGCGGACCGGGAACGACTGGTCGGGCACGAAGATCCGGAACGTGGTGACCCCCACCGCGGCGCCGAAGAGCGCTCCGAACACCACGTCGGTGACGTGGTTCACTCCGAGGTACACCTCGACCAGGGAGAGGAAGGTGATCAGCGCGGTCGCCGCACCGAACCAGCGGTCCCGCCACCGCCCAACCGGGAACAGCGAGTAGCCGATCACGACCAGCGTGAGCGTGAGGGCGGCGATCATCGCCGCCGGATGCGACGGCCCGACCCAGTTCCCGATGATCTCGACGTAGGGGCGGGGACGCCCGATCTCCGAGATCAGGGCGTCGATCACGAGCCGGAACCCGAGGAAGGCGGCGAGCCCGACGAAGAGGTGCCGGAACCGGCGGAACACGATGAGCGCCGCGATCGTGGCGAGCCGCACCGTCCGGATGGATCGTTCCTCGAGCAGGAACTGGGCACGGCGGGCGATGGCGGTGAACGCGTCGTTGCGGATGTCGACGAACCAACGAAGGATCTGGTGATCCCGCCGCGTCCACCAGCTCTCGGTCTCCGGCCACAGGAAGATCGTCAGCCACACCACGATGACGAGGGCGGCAACCGTGAGCCAGACCCGGCCGCTGGTGTACAGGGGATGAGGCAACGGGGGCGGCGTACCCGACGGCCGGCGGCGACGCCCCACCAGACGGAATCCCGCCAGCTTGATCTCGCGGCGCTCGCCGATCCCGGCCAACGCCGAGGCGACACGGGGGCCGAGCTCGATCTCCTCGAGGGATTGGGTTGACTTGCGCTCGATGCTGCTCATCGCTCTGCCCCGTGGATTGGGCCAGATTGTTGCGCGGCACGGTGGTCGGCGACAACCCGGACCGTGCGGCTCATTCCCGGACCGGCCGCTCCGCAGTCGCCGCGGCCGGAACGGGCTCGATCGAAGCAGCCGGCGATGCCCGGGTCCCCCACCGCTGCACCACCACGGCGGCGCCGATCGTCACCGCCATCCCGATCACGGTGCCGGCCACTGCGTCGGTGATCCAGTGAGCACCGAGGATGGTGCGGCTCACAGCCATGCAGACCGCGAACCCCGCCGCCGCGATCTCCCACGGGTGCCGCGCCCGCCCCGGGGGGATGCACACGAGGACGAGGGCGACCACGATGACGGCGGTGGCCACGGCGTGACCCGAAGGGAACGAGTACCCGGAGGTGGACACCAGCGGATCAGGGGGACGAGCCCGGGCGTACCCGGCCTTGAGCAGGCCGATGGCGACCTCCGACACCACCGCGGCGGCGACCCAGATCGTCAGGGCACGCCGGCGACGGCGCCACCCCAGCCACGCCGCCACCATGATCCGCACCGGCCACAGCACGAGCCCCGACCCGATGACGTCGAGGACCCGCGACACCCGTACCAGGGGCGCCCACCGCAGGTTGGTCATCCAGTCGATCCAGACCTCGTCGAGTTCTCCCATGGCCTCCCGACCCCCGGGCAGCGCCATCGCCACCAGCATGGCAACCGAGAGCACACCGAGCACCGCCGTCAGGATCGTCCCGACCCTGAGCGACGCCAGCGGGTCGTACTCGGCAGCTGGTGCCCGCGCCATGGGAATCCACACCTCTCTTCGGCAAACCTCTCGCCCCTCGGCGCCGCGCTCGGCGAAGGCGGGGGCGGCTCCAATAGACTCGCAGCCTACGAGAACCTGGAGTTCCGATCACGTTCGAGGGAAGGGGACGTCGTGCACGCCGGAGCTGAGAACGCGCCGAGCGGGAACCGATCGACGCTGCGCCGCGTCGTTCAGGGACTCATCTCCCTGGTGGTCATCGGCGCCATCTTCATCGGCGTCCTGCCTCGCCTCGCCTCCTACCAGGACGTGTGGGCGACCATCCGTGCCATGACCTGGCTCGAAATCGTCACGCTGGTGGCGGTCGGGCTGTGGAACCTGGCCACCTACTGGTTCGTGCTCGTCGAGGTGCTCCCCGGCCTGACCCTGCCGAAGGCGGCCGTCGCCAACCAGGCCTCCACCGCCATCGCCAACACCCTTCCCGGTGGGGGCGCCCTCGGGGTCGGTGTCACCTATGCCATGTACTCGTCGTGGGGGTTCGGACCGCAGGCGTTTGCCCTCTCGGCGCTCGTATCGGGGGTGTGGAACAACTTCGTCAAGCTGGGGATGCCCGTGGTGGCGCTGGTGCTGCTCGCCGTCTTCGGGGATGTCAACGCCGCCCTCATCACCGCGTCCCTCATCGGGATGGCGGTGCTGGTCGGGGCGGTGGTCCTGTTCGGGCTCATGCTGCGCTCCGAGCAGCTGGCGGGGCGCATCGGTGAGGGCTTGGGACGGATCGTCTCGCGGTTCCGGGCGCTGTTCCGCAAGCCTCCGGTGCGGACGTGGGGCGCCGCGGCGCGGCGGTTCCGCACCGACACCCGCGACCTCCTGAAGGACCGCTGGCTCGGGCTCACGGTCGCCACCCTCATCAGCCACATCTCGCTGTACCTGGTGCTGCTGGTGGCGTTGCGCCATGTCGGGGTCTCGCAGGCCGAGGTGAGTTGGGTGCGGGTACTGGCCGCCTTCGCCTTCGTGCGGCTCATCTCCGCCCTCCCGGTGACCCCCGGTGGCCTCGGCGTTGTCGAACTGGGCTACGCCGCCGCCCTCTCCATCGGCGTCGACGCCGCCACCCGGGCTCAGATCGTGGCCGCGGTGCTCGTGTTCCGCTTCATCACCTACGCCCTCCCCATCCCGCTGGGAGCGAGCGCCTACCTGTTCTGGCGCCGGAAGCGGTCGTGGCGGCGGGACGCCGCCGTGGCGCCCGACGCCATACCGCTGGTCGAACCCGCCGAGTGACGGGGATCAGTCGGGCAGGAGGGACCTGATCCGTTCCAGCTGGGTCTCGACCGAGGCGAACGACCCGCCCCCCGGCGACACACGGGATGTCACCGAAGCGACCGGGTCGAGCAGGTCGAGATCCTCGGGGATGAGCTGGGGATGGGCCGCCTCCAGGTCCCCGGCGGTCACCTCCTCGAAGCGGCGACCCGATGCGTCGAGGGCCGCCACCAGGCGCCCGACGGCACGATGTGCCTCCCGGAACGGAACCCCGCGCTTCACCAGCACCTCGGCGAGGTCGAGAGCGGTCACCAGCGCCGGGGCCGGCGGCGGGTGGAACTCGGCCGACTCCATCATCCCGGTCATCGCCGTCAACGCCATGGCGAGGGAGTCGTCGGCGTGGAACACGGCACGCTTGTCCTCCTGGAGGTCGCTGTCGTAGGAGAGGGGCAACCCCTTCTGCAGGGCGAGCGCGCCGGTGAGGTCGCCGATCACCGTGGCCGCCTTGCCTCGAGCCAGCTCGGCGATGTCGGGATTCTTCTTGTGGGGTAGTGCCGACGAGCCGGTCGTGTAGCGATCGGCGAGGGTCACCCAGCCGAATTCCTGGCTGCTCCACAGCACCAGTTCCTCACCGAGACGCGAGAGGTGCACCATCGCCTGGGTGCAACAGAAGATGTACTCGGCGACGAAGTCGCGGGAGGCGACGGCGTCGAGCGAGTTCTCGAACACGGCGCCGAAGCCGAGCGTTTCCCCCACCATGGCGGGGTCGAGGGGGAGGCTGCTGCCCCCGGAGGCCCCTGCCCCCAACGGCGACACGTCGAGCCGCGGGATCTGGTCGCGGAACCGGTCCCGGTCGCGCAGCAGCATCCAGGCATAGGCGAGCAGGTGGTGCGCCAGCGGCACCGCCTGGGCCTGCTGGAGGTGGGTATAGGACGGCACCACCGTCTCCCCCACCTCCTCGGCGAGGTCGGCGAGCGCTGCCACCGCGGTGGTGAGTTGGTCGTTGCGTTCGGCCGCGGTCCTCCGCAGGTAGAGGCGCAGGTCGAGGCAGATCTGGTCGTTGCGAGAGCGTCCGGTGTGGAGCTTGCCCGCCACTTCGCCGACGAGCTCTCCGAGACGGCGTTCCACTGCGGAGTGCACGTCCTCGTCCTCGTCGCGCCACACGAACGTACCGTCGTCGGCCTCCACCCGGATCGTCTCGAGGCCCTCCCGGATGGCGGCCACCTCCTCGTCGGTGAGGAGACCCACCGCGCCGAGCATGGCGAGGTGCGCCAGCGACCCGGTCACGTCTTCGGGGAGCAGCCGCCGATCCGAGGGATCGACGGTGAACGCCCACAGCGCGGCATCCGGTCCCTCGCTGAACCGCCCACCCCACATCGTCACGGCGCCACCCCCTCACCGTCACGCCCGTGTCTCCCAACCCTGGGCTCCAGACCACGGTTTTGCGGCCTCCCAACCCTGGGTTGAGGGCACGGGGGGGAGAAGGCGGTCATTCGCCCTCTCCCATGCGCTTCTCGGCGAAGGTGCGGAGGCGGAGCGACTGGAGCCGGATGAACCCGGTGGCGTCGCCCTGGTGATACACGTCGTCGGCCTCGAAGGTGGCCACCGCCTCGTCGTAGAGGGCATCGCTGTCGGAGCGGCGCCCCTCCACGATCGCCTGACCCTTGTACAGCTTGATGCGGGCCTCGCCGTTGACCCGCTGCTGCACGTTGTCCATGAAGGCCTGCAGCGCCTCGCGCTCCGGCGAGAACCAGAACCCGTTGTAGACCATCTCGGCGTAGCGGGACACCAGCTCGTCACGCAGGTGCGCCACCTCGCGGTCCAGGGTGAGCGACTCCACCGCCCGGTGGGCGTGATAGAGGATCGTGCCACCGGGCGTCTCGTACACTCCACGGCTCTTCATGCCCACGAAGCGGTTCTCGACGATGTCGATCCGCCCCACCCCGTGACGGCCCCCCGTCTCGTTGAGTGCCGTCAGCAGGTCCACCGGGCCCAGCTCCTCACCGTTCACCGTCACCGGCGACCCTTCATGGAACCCGACGCTGACAATCTCGGCCTCGTCAGGAGCGTCCTCCGGATTCACCGTCATGGTGAACATGTCGGAGGGGGGTCCGGCCCACGGATCTTCGAGGATCCCGCCCTCGTACGAGATGTGGAGCAGGTTGGCGTCCGACGAGTAGGGCTTCTCCGCCGTCACCGGAACCGGGATCCCGTACTTCTCGGCGTAGGCGATGAGGTCGCTGCGTCCCCGCAGGTCCCACTCCCGCCACGGGGCGATCACCTTGATGTCGGGCTTGAGGCCGAAGGCCGCCAACTCGAAGCGCACCTGATCGTTGCCCTTGCCGGTGGCGCCGTGGGCGATGGCGTCGGCGCCGGTCGCCTCGGCCACTTCCACCATGCCCTTGCCGATGAGGGGACGAGCCAGCGAGGTCCCCAGTAGGTAATAACCCTCGTAGATGGCGTTCGCTCGCAACGCCGGGAACACGTAGTCACGCACGAACTCTTCGCGCAGGTCCTCGGTGATCGCCGCGACGGCGCCGGTGTCGAGGGCCTTCTGATGCGCCTCCGCCACCTCGTCGCCCTGCCCCACGTCGGCCGTGTAGGCCACCACCTCGGCTCCGTACTCCTCCTGGATCCACTTCAGGATCACCGAGGTGTCCAGGCCACCGCTGTAGGCAAGGACCACCTTGCGGATCTCGCTCATCAGGTCGCTCCTATCCGTTCGAGTTCTCGCGCCAGTGCCGTTGCGCCGACGTCTTCGTCCGCCACCACGATCAGGGTGTCGTCTCCGGCCACCGTGCCGAGCACCCCGTCGATCCCGGCCCGGTCGATCGACCCTGCCACCAGATGGGCGGCCCCCGGTGGGGTGTGCATCACGACCATGTTGAGGGAGACGTCGATCGACTCGACGAAGTCGGCGAGGGTCTGGCTCAGGATCCGCTCCGCCGTGGTCGCGACCACCGGATCGGCCGGGATCTCGTAGCGGGCCCGCTTCCCGGGCTCGTGCACTTTGATCGCACCGATCATGTCGAGGTCACGGGACACGGTCGCCTGGGTCACGGCATGGCCCTGCTCGGCGAGCAGATGGACCAGCTGGCGCTGGCTCGTCACGGTCTGCGCGGCGAGGATGCGGCGCAGCAACCGGCGGCGGGCGGCCGTGACCGGGCTCACGGCACCGGGTCCATCGTGACCATCGTGCCGATGCCCTCCGGGGTGAAGATCTCCAGCAGGAGGGCGTGTTGCATCCGGCCGTCGAGGATGTGGGTGCGTTCCACCCCTCCCCGCGCCGCCGCCATGCACGCCTCGAGTTTGGGCAGCATCCCGGCGGAGACCGAACCGGAGGCGATGACCTGCTCGAGTTCGGGAACCACGATGCGAGCGATGAGCGAGTCCTCGTCACCGAGGTCCCGGTACAGGCCCTCGACATCGGTGAGGTAGACGAGCTTGGCGGCTCCAAGGGCGATGGCGAGTGCCCCGGCCGCGGTGTCGGCGTTGAGGTTGTAGGCCTCTCCATCCTCACCCCGCGCCAGCGGCGCCACCACCGGAACGTACCCCTGCTCCTGCAGACTGAGGATCAGGCCCGGATTCACCGCGGTGATCTCCCCCACGTAGCCGAGGCGTTCGTCTTTGCGGCGGGCGATGAAGAGGTTGGCATCGAGGCCGTTGACACCGGTAGCGACCGCACCGTGAGCGTTCACCAGGCGCACGATGTCGGGATTGATCTCCCCGGCCAGGGTGGACTGCACCACCCGGATGGTCTCGGCGTCGGTGATGCGCAGCCCGTCGACCCATTGCGGCTCGATCCCGCGCTGTCCCATCGCCCGCGAGATGTGGGGACCTCCACCATGGACGATCACCGGGTTGATGCCGACGAAGTGCAGCATCGCCACGTCGTCGGCGAAAGTGCTGCGGAGGTCCTCGTCCACCATGGCGGAACCGCCGTACTTGATGACCACCGTCGTGTTACGGAACGCCTTGATGAACGGCATCGCCTCCGAGAAGATGCGGGCCTTGCCCATCGTCTTGGCGATGCGCGGCTTGGCGGGATGCGGGGTGCCGTGTCCCATCGCCATCAGGAGCGCTCCCCGTTGAGACGGACGTAGTCGGGAGTGAGATCGGTCGTCAGTACCCGGGCCGCGCCGGGACCAGCGCCGATGGCGACCTCCACGGTGAAGGATCCTTCCGTCAGTCGGTCGAGCAGGTCCGGCTCGTCGTAGGCGACGGCGACGCCGTCACGAGCGACGGGGATGCCCTGGTAGGCGACGTCGATGAGGGCGGGATCGAACTCGATGTCGGAGGCGCCGAGCGCACCCAGCAGGCGGCCCCAGTTGGGGTCGCCGCCGAAGAAAGACGCCCGTACCAGCGCCGAGTCGGCGATGGTACGCCCGGCCCGTCGCGCGGTGGCGTCGTCGACGGCGCCGGAGACCTCGATGGTCACCACCCGCTCGGCGCCTTCGGCGTCGGCGACGAGCTGATAGGCGAGATCGGCGGTCACGTCCGTCAAGGTCGCGGTGAGATCCTCCAGGGTCGGGGTCACCCCGGTCGTGCCCGACGACAGCAGGACCACGGTGTCGTTGGTGGAGGCGCAGCCGTCGATGTTGAGGGCGTGGAAGGTCTCGTCCACCGCGGCGCGCAGCGCCCGGTCGAGGAGGTCGGCCGGCGCCATCGCGTCGGTGGTGAGCACCACCAGCATGGTCGCCATGTCGGGACGGACCATGCCCGCCCCTTTCGCCATACCCCCCACCGCGTACCCGGTGCCGGTGGCGACGAAGGCTTCCTTGGGCACGGTGTCGGTGGTCATGATCGCCTCGGCGGCCTCGCGGCCCGCCTCGGGAGACGACGCCAGTCCGGCGGCGGCATGGCCGATCCCGTCCAGCACCATGTCGATGGGGAGTTGCGGCCCGATCGGGCCGGTCGATGCGACGAGCACCTCGGGGGCGACCCCGCCGAGGTGCCCGGCCACCGCGGCCGCCGATGCCCGCGCCGCGGCGGCTCCCGCCGCCCCGGTTCCGGCGTTGGCACATCCGGAGTTGAGGAGCACGGCCCGCACCCCCCGTCCGGAGGAGAGATGCTTCCGGCTGAGCCGCACCGGCGCGGCTGCCGCCCGGTTGACGGTGAAGACGGCTGCGGCAGGTCGCGGCTCGGCGGTGGCGACGAGGGCGAGGTCGAGCACGCCCCGCGCCTTGATACCGCAGGCGACGCCTGCGGCGCGAAATCCCTCGGGCCCGGTCACGCTCATGGCATCCACCCTTCGGTCGGGATCCCGTCGAGTTCATCGCGGCCGAGCATCAGGTTGGCGCACTGCACCGCCTGCCCGGCCGCGCCCTTGAGGAGGTTGTCGATGGCGGAGAGCACGATCACCGTCCCGGTGCGCTCATCGACGTGAGCCGACAGCCGGCACCGGTTGGAGCCGACGACCCAGCGAGTGAGAGGAGGCTCGGCTCCGACGGTCACCAGCGGGCTGGCGCCGTATGCCTCCCCCAGTGCCTGTTCCACCTCCGCCTGCCCGATTCCGGGGCGGGCGACGGCGTAGCAGGTGGCGAGGATGCCGCGCTGCATCGGCACCAGGTGGGGGGTGAAGACCACTTCGGCGGCGGTGCCTGCGACGACACCGAGTGCCTGCTCGATCTCGGGCCGGTGCCGATGGGTGAGCACCTTGTAGGCGGTGACTCCCTCGTCGACGGCCCCGAACATCAGCGGAGGGATGGCGGAGCGACCAGCCCCGGAGACACCCGACTTGGCGTCGACGACGATCCGGGTCGGTTCGATCAGGCCCGCCCCCACCAGGGGTGCCAGGGCCAGGATCGCCGCCGTCGGGTAGCACCCGGGAACGGCCACCCGATCGGAGCCGGCCACGGCGTCGCGGAACAGCTCGGGGATACCGTAGGGCCATCTCCCCAGCTCCTCGGGGTGGGGATGGGCTGTGCCGTACGCCTCCTCGTAGCGGGCCGCCGAGTCGAAACGGAAGTCGCTCCCGAGATCGACCACCCGCACCCCCCGCTCCAAGAGGGCGAGGGCAGGCTCGGTGGAGGCACCATGGGGAAGCGCCAGGAAGGCGAGGTCGAGATCCCCCGATGACACCGGGTCGAGGGCGCCGAGGACCCGGTCACCGCCACTGAGGTGCGGATGCACCTCCCCGAGCGTGGCCCCTGCCTTGCTGTGGGCCGCGAGATACGCGACCTCCATGGCGGGATGGGCGTCGACGAGGCGGATCAGTTCGCCACCGGCGTATCCGGAGGCGCCGAAGATGCCGATGCGGTGTGCCACGGGACAGACTCCTACGGAATAGAGCCCGTGAGTATACGCATATGTGTATGGAGGTCAAGCAGGCGACCGGCCTGCCGCCGGGTATGGCCAGGTTCCGCAACGGGGTAGGCTCGCGTCACCATGCCGAAACGCTTCCCCGTCAGCATATTCCTCGCGGCCGTCACCCTCGCCGCGGCCGCATGCAGCGGCGGTGACTCCATCGAAGAGACCACCCTCCCCACCACCCCGGCCACGACGACCACGGTCGTCGAGACCACCACCTCCGCGGCGGAGACCACCACCACGACCGTGACCGCGACGTCCACCACGACGACGATCGGCGACGTCACCGTCGTCATCGCCGTCTCCTACGCCGACGGCGAGGTCGACGGTCCGGAGCAATCCGAAGTGGCGCAGGGTTCCCTCGTCCAGATCCTCGTCACCTCCGACGTGGAGGACGAGGTCCGCCTGGAGGGGTACGGCATCAAGGCCGACGTCGCGCCCGACACGGCTGCCCTCCTCGAGTTCGTCGCCGACACCACCGGCACCTTCGATCTCGAGTTGTACGACGAGGAAGTCATCCTGCTGGAGATCGAGGTGCTCTGACCGTGACGGCACCCCGAGTGACGCCGTTCCGCCACCTCCCCCCGGCAGCCTGAGATGGGCCCCATGGTTCCCCTTCTCGCCCACCAGTACGGCTGGGACGAGGCGTTGCTCTTCGTGCTCCCCATCGTCGTCGTGCTGGTGGGGGTGCGGTGGGTCGAGCGCCGCAACCGCCAGCCGTCCGGCGACACGGTGAACCCGGCGCCTCGCCACGACGGCACCGCACCCGACGCCCCACCACCTTCGGAGACCGAACCCGGGTCTTGAAGCCATCGCCATGCCCGCCGTGGCGCGGCAGAAAGGGCTCCGACGGCATCGCGAAGGAGGGTGCAACGGGCTCACGAGCGACTCAAGCCCCGCTCGCACCGACCGATGCACATCTGTCAGCCGATCTGAGGGGATTGCCATGCCCGAGTTCACCGGCAACCTGAGGCTCGCCAGCGACCCCACCACCGCGGTCGCCGCCGATGTGGTGGTCGAAGCAGACCGCCTCGTCCTCAACTCCGGCACTTCCCAGATCGGTGATTGGGGCCGCCAGGAGGTCGACATCGATGTCTCGGCGGACGGGTTCCGGCTCCGCGCCGACGGCGAGGACCTCATCCTCGACGTCACCGACCCCGAAGGCTTCGCAGCCGCCGTCGGAATCCCCGCCTTCGAGCCCCACCGCGACGATCCGGCCGCGGCCGGACCGCGCCGGGTCAAGTCCGCCGCCGGCAAGAAGGGACGCGGTCCGTTCCCGACCGCCGATTCCCTCTCCAGCCGGTTCAGCTCCCTGCGACAGCGTTCCGCCGCCGGCTACGACGACGACTCCACGATGCGCCGCAGCCTGGTCTCGCCACTGCTCGGGTCCGCGGTGCTCGTCGCCCTCGGTGCCTTGCTGGGATGGGGCCCGTACCATCTCATCGGCGACACCACATTCCCGTTTGCCCGCGTCGTTGCCGGGGTCGCCGCAGTGGCCGCCGCCATCGGCATCTACCTCGCCTCCCGCCGCCACCGGCGGGCCTCCGGAGTCCCGGTGATCGTGGCCGCCGCCGTGCTGTCACTGCTGGCGCTCTACGCCTATGCCAACGAGGCCGGACTCCGCATCGGGTTCCTGGTGTCGTTCCTGGGGGTCGCCGGCCTCGGCGCCTTGGGTGCGGTCGCCATGACACGATGGGGGGCAACCCCGCGCCGCGGCAACGGCGCCGACGAGAACACTCGGCAGCGCTAGCCGCCGCCGGCGTCGGCACTCCGAGCCGCCCACCACTCATCGGCCATGCGGTAGGCCTCCTCCTCCGAGTACGGTCCATCCTCGATCCGGCGCTCGTAGAGCAGGCCCATCACCTCCCCCACCAGAGGTCCGGGCTCGATCCCGAGGTGTTCCATCACCTGGTGGCCGTCGACCGGTGGCCGCATCGCCTCCAACTCCTCCCGCTGTCGCAGATCCGCGATGCGTTCCTCCAGCTCGTCGATGCGACGCGAGATGGCTCGGGCCCGCTTGGCGTTGCGGGTGGTGACGTCGCAGCGCACCAGCTCGTTGAGGAAAGGGAGGAGATGCCCGGCGTCCCGCACGTAACGCCGCACCGCGGAGTCGGTCCACCCCATCTTGTAGGTGTGAGGCCGCATATGGAGGAACACCAGCTGAGACACGTCGGCGATGCGCTGCTTCGGGTACCGCAATGCCCGCATCCGCTCCCGTGCCAGACGAGCTCCGACCACTTCGTGATGGTGGAAGGAGACGCCGGATCCGTCCACCAGCCTCGTCTCGGGCTTGCCGGTGTCGTGGAAGAGGGCGGCGAGTCGCACGTCGAGCACCGGCGAGGTCTTCTCCACCACCGCGATGGTGTGCGCCAGGACGTCCTTGTGGCGGTGGACCGGGTCCTGGGCGACGGCAAGTCCGGGCAGCTCGGGTATGAACTCCTCCGCCAGTCCGGTCTCCACCAGACCCCAGAGCGCAGGCCCGACGTGCTCGCCGACGAGCAGCTTGTCGAACTCTCCCCTGATCCGCTCCGCCGACACGATGGAGAGGCGCTCTCGCATGGCACGCACCGACGCGAGGGCGGCCTGGTCGGGGGCGAATCCGAGGGTGGACATGAAGCGGAAGAGGCGCAGCATCCGCAGCGGGTCGTCGCCGAAGGAGATCTCGGGCTCGAGCGGGGTACGGAGCACCCGGGCGGCCAGGTCCGCCAGCCCGTCGAACGGATCGATCATGGTGGGGGTGGCGTCCTCGTCGGCGGGCACCTCGATGGCGAGGGCATTGATGGTGAAATCACGGCGCGACAGGTCGGTTTCGAGATCGTCGGCGAACTCGACCCGGGGCTTGCGGCTCTCCTCCCGGTACTGGTCACTACGGAAGGTGGTGATCTCGTGAACCACACCACCGTGCACCACACCCACCGTGCCGTACTCCTCGCCGAGGAGGTAGAGGTCGTCTGCCCAGTTCGCCACGATGCCGCGAATCTCCGGGGGACGGGCGTCGGTGGCATAGTCGAGGTCCTCGATGTCACGCCCGAGGAGGGCGTCGCGGACGCTGCCCCCGACCAGGAAGAGCGACCTGCCGGCGGTCGCGAAACACTGCGCGAGCTCGCGGGCGGGAGCGCCCGCGGCGAAAAGGGGCTCCAGCCGCGGTGGGATCATGCCATGGAGGTTACCCGGGACGGGGCCGCGGCCCGTGCCCCCGGAGTTCCGCGGTCGCCCGTGGTCAACCGGAGGTGCGCCAGCGGCCGGCGAGGGCGTCGGCGTACTCGTTCCAGCGGTGTCCGGCGTGGGCCGCGATCCATTCCACCTGCAGCTCGGGACGGCGCCGGTACAGGGTGAAGGCCCGTTTCACGAGGTCGAGATTCTCCACCGGGCCCGACTTGCGTTTCCAGCCGCGCCGCTCCCACCCGGCCGCCCATTCGGTGACGGTGCGGACCGCCAGACGGGAGTCGGAGTAGACCGTCGCCGCCGTGCCCTCCGGCACCAGATCCGCCCCCTCGATGAGGGCGGTCAGTTCCATCCGGTTGTTGGTGGTGGCGGGTTCGTGGCCGTGGCGTTCGCCGACGATTTCACCGTCGATGACGTACACCGCCCCCCACCCGCCCGGGCCCGGGTTGGGAACCGCGCTGCCGTCGGTGAACACCCCGCTGTCGGGACCGCCCTGGTAGGCGGCGAGCACGTCTTCGGTGGTCGCCTGCTCGCCCCGGCGCTTCCGGATGCCGGTGGACCCACCGCCGCCGTCCCTGCAGGCGCGGCACTTCGTCGGGGTCCATCCCGGGTAGCGGGCAAGGACGTGTTCGGACAGCGAGAAGGTCGCGCCGCACTGGCGGCAGGTGAAGTCGGGCATGACGCGGCAGCGTAGCTCAGGATGGGAGAGGGAAGGTCCAGGACTCCGGACCTGGGAACCGGTCCACCCTGCCAATAGGCTTCATCCGGGTCCCAGGTCCGGTACCTGGGTGTCGGGACGCCAGCTACGCTGAACGCAGTCCCAAACTCTGTGCGGCCAGTCGAAAATCGGTGGGGTGCGAGGCGTGGGCCAGGGCGTCCTGGAACGAGACCTTGCCCGCCGAGAACAGGTGCAGCAGCGCTTGGTCGAAGGTCTGCATGCCGTAGTACTCGCCGTCCGCCATGACCTCTTCCAGCGTGTGGGTCCGTGCCGGATCGGCGATCCGTTCGAACACTCGCTCGGTGTTGATCAGCAGCTCGACGGCCGGGACCCGTCCGTTGCCGTCGGCGCGGGGGACGAGCCGCTGGCTGATCACGCCGGTGAGGGTCGAGGCCAGCATGAGCCGGATCTGGTGCTGCTGGTGGGGAGGGAAGTAGTCGACGATGCGGTTCACAGTCTCCGTGGCGTCATTGGTGTGGAGCGTCGAGAGCACCAGGTGGCCGGTCTCGGCGGCGCGCAGCGCCGCCTCCACCGTCTCGTTGTCGCGCATCTCACCGATGAAGATGACGTCCGGGTCTTGGCGCAGCACCCGGCGCAGGCCCTCCGAGAACGACTCGGTGTCGACCCCGACCTCGCGCTGGCTCACGATGGAGAGCTTGTCGGCGTGGAGGATCTCGATCGGGTCCTCGAGGGTGATGATGTTGGCCCGCCGCGTCGAGTTGATCCGGTCGATCATGGCGCCGAGCGTGGTGCTCTTCCCGGACCCGGTCGGGCCGGTCACCAGCGCCAGGCCGCGTTGTTCGTTACAGAGGCGTTCGACGGCTTCAGGCAGGCCCAGTTCGGTGATCTCCTGGCTGGCAGGGCTGACGGCCCGCACCACGATGTTGATCGATCCCCGCTGACGGTAGATGTTCACCCGGTAACGGCCGAGGCTGGCGAGCCCGTATGCGAAATCCGCCTCGTTGTGGCGGGTGAACTCCTCCTGGGCCCGAGCCGGGAGCAGCTGCTCGGCCCAGGTCTCGGTGTTCTGCGGCGTGACCACCGCGAGGTCCGAGAGGTGGAGCGATCCGTCGATGCGGTAGGCGGGAGGAGAGCCGACCTTGAGGTGCAGGTCGGACCCGCGAACCTCGTTCAGTTTGGTGAGCAGCTCTTCGAGCGTTGGCAGGGCAGTGGTCACGTTTTCCTCCCGCGATGACCGAAGCTGGTGGCCGCCACGCACAGTGACGACTCGTACTACGCGAAGTGGTATCGGTTCACCGCGGGAGGTCCTTGAGGTCCCAGAATGGAATCAATGCCCATGCCACAGTCCGGGCCATGTCCCAACTGGCGCCGGTCGCCGGGGCCGGGCTCTCCAGTTCCGGCGGTTCGGCGAATCCGTCGAGGGTCGCCGCGGTCGCGGATGTGAGAGCCGCCAGGTCGTAACCGCCCTCCAAGAACATGATCGTCCGGGCGTCCGGGGCCCTCCCGCGCAGTGCCCCCGCCATGAAGGCATAGTCGTCCTCGTCGAGTTTGATGCTCGCCAGCGGGTCGTTGCGGTGCCCGTCGTAGCCCGACGACACCAGGATCCAATCAGGGCGGAACTGCTCCAAGATGGGGATGACCACATTGACGAACGCCCAGCGGTAGGGGCCGCCGTCACACCCCGGAGGCCACGCGAAGTTGATCGTCTTGCCCCTCGCCGGCTCCTCCCCCACCTCCTCGACCCACCCGGTCCCCGGGTACGCCGGGAACTCGTGGAGCGAGAGGTAGAGCACGGACGGATCACGAAGGAACGTCTCCTGGGTGCCGTTGCCGTGGTGCACGTCCCAGTCCACGATCGCCACCCGCTCCCCCTGGCGCGTCAGATTACGCGCGGTGATGGCGATGTTGTTGAAGATGCAGAACCCCATGGCCCGTCGCGCCAGGGCGTGATGTCCCGGGGGCCGCATCGCCACGAACCCGACGTCGGCGTCACCCCGCCGCAGCGTCTCCACCGCGGCACCGCCCGCCCCGGCAGCCCGGATCGCCGCCTCCCACGTCCCCCGGCTGGCGACGGTGTCGACGTCGAGGAGGCCGCCTCCACCGAGGCAGAAACCGCGGATCTCCTCGATGTAGCTCGCCTCGTGGACCAAACCGATGGTGGCGAGGTCGGCTTCCGGAGCCTCCACGTCCACCACCTCGAGCCGGGACGATCGCACCCCGGTGAGAACGGCAGGGATGCGGGCAGCACGTTCGGGATGCCCGAACCCGGTGTCGTGCTCGAGGGCACTGGGGTGTGTCACGAGTGCAACACGCATGGTCCCATCATCCCACGTCGATTTCGGCAGTCGGCCGCCACGGTAACGTATGGCCCGCCGCTCGATCACCACCGTCGCCAGGAAGTCTCGAATGGCGCTTGCAGAAACACCACCCAAGGTGAGTCACCGGGGCCAATGGCCCGGACCGGTCACGGTCCGGCGCGGCTGGGCCCGGGCCGAGGCCCGCCCCTGGAACGACGCCCAGCCCGAGGCGACCATCCGGCTGGTGCGCGGCGGGGCCCCCTTCCTCCAGGCCGCCACCGAGTTCCTCCACCAACTCGGGGCCCCGGCCGTCCTCTCGCCCCCGTTGCCGGCCAGCGCCCGCCGCATGTGGCGCAGCGCAGGCTACGTGACCTTCATGGACCTCGCGCTGATGCGGCGATCCCTCGACCGGCAGCCTCCTTCCCCCGATCACCTCGTCGTGGAGGGGAACGACGTTCCCCTCGAAAAACTGCTCGCCATCGACGTCGCCGCCTTCTCGCCGTTCTGGCGCTTCGACGCCCTCGGCCTCCAAGAGGCGATCGAAGCCACCCCCCGCACCACCGTTCTCATCATCCGAGACCGGGAGGGGCTCCCCGCAGGGTTCGCCATCGTCGGGTTCGGCAGCGCGGTGTCGTATCTGCAGCGGGTGGCGGTCTCCCCCGAATGGCAGGGGAAGGGCATGGGACGCTCCCTGGTGCGGGTCGCGGCCCGCAAAGCGAGGGAATCCGGGACCAAGGTCATGCTGCTCAACACCCAGTTCGACAACGAAAGCGCCATCGCACTCTACGAATCCGAGGGCTTCGTACTGCTCCCCGAACCGCTCGCCCTGCTCCGCAATGTCCCGTGAGCATCGTCTGACCCCGCCGCTCCGGTAGGCTCGGGCGCGGCGGCGCCGGGAACGCTCCGGGCATGCCACCTTCCACCGGCCGGAGGGAACGATGGCTCCACAGCTCCCCGACCGATACCAAACCCAGGTGTGGTTGGGACGCGACGGGGACGTCGAGGAGTGGCTCGCCAACGATGGCACCCTCGACCGTCCCGTCCTCCTCCGCGTCCTCAACGCGGCCGCTCCTTCCCGGCGGGTGGAGGAGTTCGTCTCCTCGATCCGGGTCGCCGCCGGCGTCCAGCACCTCCATCTCGCCGGCGTCTACGCGGTGGCGAAGTCCCCCGGCGGCGGGGCCTACTCGGCCCTGGAATGGAACGGAGGCGTTTCGGTGGCGGACCGGCTGCGGGCCGCGGAGACCTTGCCCGTCTCCGAGTTCCTCCCCAACGCCGCCGGGCTCGCCGACGGGCTGGCGGCCCTCCACGCGGCGGGAGCCACCCACGGCGCCATCGACTCGGGCGCGATCCTCTTCTCCGCCGCCCATCCCGCCAAGCTGGGCGCGTTCGGCCGTCCCCGCCGGTCGCTGGCGCCCGGGGACGACACCGCCTCGCTGGCGCGGGCGTTGCGGCTGGCCCTCACCGGGTCCGATCAGCAGGGTCTCAACCCGTCCCAGCTGGTCGAGGGACTCCCCGCCACGGTCGACCGCGCCCTCGCCGACGCCGAAGCCGGCCGCCTCGACGCCGCCGGCCTGGCCGCGGCGCTGCGCGCCACCCCCTACGTCCCGCCCGCCGAACCACGGGGCGGGTGGTCGTGGCGCTGGCTGGTGCCGGCGACGGTGCTCCTGGTGTCCGCGGTCCTGATCGCCGCCGCCGGTCTCGCGATCGACGTCGACCCCGACTCCCCCTTCCTCTTCCCCGCCACACCCCCAGCCGCCACCACCTCCACCACCAACGCCTTCGAAACCACCACGACCCAACCCGTCACCATCCCCACCGGATCGCTGGCGGCGACCGCCGCCGTCTACGACCCGTTCGGCGACCAGACGGAACGCGACTCCGAGGTCCCCAACGTCGTCGACGGCGACCTGGAGACCTCGTGGCGCACCGAGCGGTACTTCGATCCGCTGGCCCGCCTCAACAAACCGGGGGTGGGACTGCTCTTCACGGTCGACGGCGACCCGACCTCGGTCGAACTCCACCTCTCGACCGGCACCCGGTTCACGGTGGCATGGGCGGATCAGGTCCCCGACGACTTCGCGGCCTGGGACGAGGTCGGCTCCGGCAACGCCCTCGGCGGACCGGTCCAGATGCAGCTCCCCCATCGCGAAGGCGGAACCTGGCTCCTCTGGCTCACCGATCTTCCCGACCAAGGCGACGGCGAGTACTACTCCCGGGTTGCCGAGGTGGTGTTCCATTCGTGACAGACACCCGCCACCGCACCACAATCGAACTGCCATGACCGATCGTGCCGCGGCCGACATCGACCTGATCGAGCGGTACCTTGGCGGGGACGTCGCCGCCTTCGACGAGTTGATGCGTGCCCACGAAGATCGGGTCTTCGCCATCTGCCTGCGCATGCTGCGGGATCGGGAACAGGCCCTCGACGCCACCCAGGAGACCTTCCTCACGGTGTTCCGCAAGGTGGATCGCTACCGGGCCCAGGCAGCCTTCAGCACCTGGCTGTACCGGGTGGCGGTCAATGCCTGCTACGACCACCTCCGCCGCGGCCGCCGCCACCGGGCCGATCCCCTCCCCGACACGCTCGACCCGGTGGACGTCTCCAGCGCCGATCAGTACGCCGCGGTCGAACTGCGGCCGGACATCGAGACCGCACTCGGGGAAGTGCCCCCCGAATTCCGTGCCGCGGTGGTGCTGGTCGACCTGGAGGGACTCGCCCTCGAAACCGTTGCCCAGCTCCTCGGGGTCCCGGTCGGCACCGTCAAGTCGCGAGTCTTCCGGGGGAGGCGCCAGCTGGCGAGCCATCTCGGGAACCTCCGCGCCACTCCGGAGCATCCAAGGGACGAATGACGATGCACAGCAACGACCCCGAGACCATCCTGGCGCTCCTCGACGGGACGCTGGACGAGTCGCGGGCACGTGCCGTCCGCGAGCACATCGCCGAATGTGACCTGTGCGCCGCCGAGCTCGCAATGCAGCAGACAGCGCTCGCGGCGCTCCACGGCGCTCCACGCGCCTTCCTCACCGCCGCCGAATCCGCCGACCTCCACAGCACCATGCACCGGCGCCTCGGACTCGTCACCGTGGCGGAGCATCGACCTCGACGGAGTCGCATCGCCTCCCGCGTCGCCGCCCTCGCCGGAGTCGCTGCAGTGCTGATCGGGGTCCTCACCGTCGCTCCCCACCTCTCCTTCCTCGCCTCCGAAGACTCCTCCGACATCACCATCGCCGCCGCCCAGGCAGAGCGTGACGAGTCCACGCCGGCGACGCCGGTGCCGGGCGACAACCTGAGTGCGGCTTCCGACGTTGCCCCCCTCGGGGACGCCATGACGGAGGAGACGACCCGGGCCTCCATGACGTTGGGGCCCGTACCCGATCTCGACACGGTCCGCCGGGAGGTGATCGCCGCCGGCGGTGACGCCCTCAAGACGACCGATCGTCTCGAGACGGACGGCGAGGATGCGGCGGTCCCCAACGCCGGCGGCTACGGGGGAGACCTGTGGGCCGGGACCTGCGTCGACACCGGTCTCGCCGAGCTCCCGGACACCGTCACCGCCTTCGTCGTCGCCGACGCCATGAGCGACGAGGGGGAGGTCCAGGTGATCGCCTACGTGCCTGCCGAGGTCGACGACACCGTCATCCTCAGCCACCTCCTGCCGTCGTGCACCATCGTCGACCGCTCCCCGTGAGGTGGTCTGGAGCCTGAAGCCACCGGCGGACTAACCTCGGCTTCATGATGGAAGACTTCCCTGCCAAGATCGCCGACCTGCTCGAGACCACCGCCGCCCGGATACGAGCGATGACTGTCGATCGCATCGCCCGCTGGATCAAGTGGACCGCGGCGAGCATGATCATCGCCCTGCTCGGTCTCGTCGTCGTCGTCTTCCTCATCGTCGCTGTGTTCCGACTTCTCGGCGAGCTCATCGGAGTCGAGTGGGCCTACGTGCTCCTCGGTGGATTATTCGTCGTCACCGGGCTGTTACTGCTGGGCAGACGCACGATCGACACTCCGAAAGAGAGCTGAACATGGCCGAGAAGGTCCTCATCGTCGGCTCGGGGCCGGCAGGCCTCACCGCGGCGATCTACGCCGCCCGCGCCGGCCTGGAACCCGTCGTCATCGAGGGATTCGAGCGTGGCGGGCAACTCATGCTCACCACCGACGTCGAGAACTACCCGGGCTTCCCCGACGGGGTCCTGGGACCGGAGCTGATGGAACAGCTCCGCAAGCAGGCTGAGCGTTTCGGTACCCGCATCATCGCGGCGGACGTCGACGAGGTCGACTTCTCCGCCCACCCCTTCCGGGCCTGGGCCGGTGACGACGAGTACGAAGCGGAGACCGTCATCATCTCCACCGGCGCCTCGGCGCGCTGGCTGGGGATCCCCGGCGAGGAACGACTTCGGGGCCACGGGGTCTCGGCGTGCGCAACGTGTGACGGGTTCTTCTTCCGTGACCGGGAACTGGCGGTCGTCGGCGGCGGCGACAGCGCCATGGAGGAAGCACTGTTCCTCACCCGCTTCGCCAGCAAGGTCACCATCATCCACCGCCGTGATGAGTTCCGCGCTTCCGAGATCATGGTTCGGCGGGCACTCGCCCACGACAAGATCGACGTCGTGTGGGACAGCGTGGTGGAGGAGGTCCTCGGCGACGACGAGGTGACGGGGGTCCGGATCCGCAACGTGAAGACGGGCGAGGTATCGGTGCTGGCGGTGGACGGCATGTTCGTCGCCATCGGCCACGATCCCAACACCGCCGTCTTCCGTGACCAGATCGACCTCGACGCCAAGGGCTACATCGTGCTGCACGGCGCCAGCAGGACCTCGGTTCCCGGGGTGTTCGCGGGCGGAGACGTCGCCGACTCGGTGTACCGTCAGGCGATCACCGCGGCCGGGATGGGATGTCAGGCCGCCCTCGATGCCCAACACTGGCTCGAGGAACGGGAAGCCTGAACGGGAATGCACCGCCCCGCGCCGGTGGTTGACGGCATCGCCACCGTGTGAGGCACATCGACAGGACGCACTTCGAGGAGGTGAGGACCCGGGACCGGGTCGCACTCATGGGAAACAACACCGTCGTCGCCACCGACGCCACCCTGCCGGACATGATTTCCGGGACCACCCCCGTCCTCGTCGATTTCTGGGCCGAATGGTGCGCCCCCTGCCGCCTGATGGAGGGGCCGCTCGACGAGATTGCCGGCGCCAACCCCGGGAAGTTGATCGTCGCCAAGCTCAACGTGGACGAGAACCAGCAGGCGGCGATGGCCCACGAGGTCATGAGCATCCCCACCATGATCGTCTTCGCCGACGGCGTCGAGAAGAAGCGCCTGATCGGTGCCCGTTCGAAGCACCAACTCGAAGCGGACCTCGCCGGATTTGTGTGAGAGCATGGAGCCGTGAGGCTCTATCGCAGCGGTGACGAAGGGGAGCCGGTCCGAGACATCCAGGACCGGCTGCGCGCGCTGGGGTTCAGCACCGAGCCCGACCCCCACGGCAGGTACGGGCCGGGAACGGAATCCGCGGTGCGTTCCTTCCAGCAGGCGAGATCGCTCGAAGTCGACGGCATCATCGGCACCGACACCTGGCGGGCGCTGGTCGCCGCCGGGTACCGGCTCGGACAACGCCCGCTCTACCACCGGATCCCGATGATGCGGGGCGATGACGTCGCCGACCTGCAGCGGCGCCTCAACGCGCTCGGGTTCGATGCCCGCAAGGTGGACGGCATCTTCGGGGCTGACACGCTCCGGGCCGTGCTCGAGTTCCAGGCGAACCGACGTATGGGCGAGGACGGGATCGTGAGCCATGACTTCGCCGCCGAACTCGACCTGATGAGCCGGGCCACCGACAAACCGGGGAGGGAGGTCGTCCGGGACCACGTCTGGCTCGAGAACCTCCCCCCCACCGTCGCCGGCTTGCGCATCTACGTGGATGCCTACTGCCGCGACGACGCCGAGGCGGCAGCAACGTGGCAGGCGGCCCTCACCCTGACACGGATCATCCAGGATTTGGGAGGCATCCCGGTTCTCTCCCGCAGTGCCGACACCACCCCGACCCAGCGGGTGCGTGCCCTCCGCGCCAACCGCCTCGGCGTCGACATCATCATCTCGTTGTGTCTCCCCCGCGACGGGGACCCCGCCGTCTATTACTTCGCCTCGGCGCACAGCCGATCCGATGCGGGCTCCGCGCTGGCGGCGTCGGTGGCTCAGCGGCTCGGCCTTTCGATCCATGGGCGGGCCGTCCCGATGCTGAAGAACACCCAGTCCCCCGCGATCCTGGTGGCGGCCGACCCGATGGACGACCGGGCGGCGGGGAAGGTAGCGCAAGGCCTCATCGATCTCCTGGCCTCCCGCGACCGGAGGCCGCCGGTCGATCAGACGTAGAACTGGCGATAGATCCGCTCCAGGTCGTCGAGGGACGTGAAGCGAATCACCACCTTGCCTCCGCGACCGCTGTAGTCGATCTTGACGTTGGTGCTGAGGTACTCGCCGAGCCGATCTTCCAACTCGACGATTGCGGCCGGTCGTAGCTTGGGACTTCGGGTCCGTGGCGCGGCGGAATGTCCGGAACGTGCCCGCACCGCGTCCTCCACCTCTCGCACCGACCAGCCTTCCGCCGCGGCGCGCCGGGCGATGTGGACCGCATACGCATCGTCCTCCAACCCGAGGAGGGCGCGGGCATGCCCCGCCGCCAGCTCGCCCCGGCCGAGCATGCCCTGGATCGCGGCGGGGAGTTGCAGGAGGCGCAGCGTGTTGGTGACCCCACTCCGGCTCTTCCCCACCCGGCCGGCGATCTGCTCGTGGGTCATAGCATAATTTTCCATAAGGTCTCGGTAGCCGGCCGCCTCCTCGAGGGGCGAGAGGTCTTCCCGCTGGACGTTCTCGATCAGGGCTTCGGTCAGGCTGGCGGTGTCGTCCGCGTTGTCGCGGATGATCACCGGGACCTCGGCCAACCCGGCGAGTCGGGCGGCACGGCAGCGGCGCTCCCCTGCCACGAGCAGGTAGACGCCGGCCTCAGGGCCCGGGCGGACGACCACCGGCTGGAGGACGCCCACCTCACGGATCGAATCGGCCAACGCGGAGAGCGACTCCTCGCCGAAATGGCTACGAGGCTGGTGAGGGTTGGGGGAGATCCGATCCAGGGGAACGACCGCATACCCGGACCCCGGTCGCTCCACCGGAATCAGGGCGTCGAGACCCCGTCCGAGCCCGGTCTTACGTGCGGCCATGGCGCCTCCTGAACTCCCGAGCGAGCTCGCGGTACGCGATGGCGCCTCGCGACATCGGGTCGTAGGCCTCGATGGGCTCCCCGTAGGACGGCGCCTCGGAGAGGCGAACCGTCCGCGGGATGACCGCACGGTAGGTCGTCTCACCAAAGTGCTCCCGCACTTGGTCGACGACGTCCGAGGACAGTGTGGTCCGCCCGTCGAACATGGTGAGGATGACACCTTCAACTTCAAGCTGAGGGTTGAGGTTCCGCTGCACGAGCTGGATGTTGCTCATGAGCTGCGTCACCCCCTCGAGGGCGTAATACTCGCACTGAATCGGAATGACGACCTCGTGGGCCGCCGCCAGGCCATTGACGGTGAGAAGGCCGAGGGAGGGCGGACAGTCCACGAGCATGAAGTCGTACTCCCCCACCGCCGGTTTCAAGGCCCGTGCCAGCTGATTCTCCCGGGAGAACATCGACACCAGCTCGATTTCGGCTCCGGCCAGCTGGATGGTGGCGGGGAGGACAAAGAGATCCCGCACCGATGTCGGCTCGACCACGTCCTCGACGGCGACGTCGTTGATGAGCGTGTCGTAGATCGAGTATTCGAGCGCTCCTCGATCGATCCCCAGGCCGGAGGTCGTGTTGCCCTGCGGATCGAGGTCGACCAGGAGGATCCGTTCCCCTTGGAAGGCGAGGGCGGCACCGAGGTTGATCGCAGTCGTGGATTTGCCGACGCCGCCTTTTTGATTGGCGACGGCGACGATCGTCGCATTACGCGACGTCATCGGTTCCTCCCGGAGATGGTGGTGCCGTCATCCTAAGAAGTCGGGCCGGCGAGTCAAGGATCTCGTACGGAATCTCAACCATCTCCCAACCTGCGTCCTGTGCCGTCGCGAGACCCTCGGGACGGTCGCGAGCCCCGTGACTCAGGCCGAAGACACCGATTCCACCCGGGGAAACGACCCTGGGGACCTGGTCCATGGCTTCGATCAAGGTCAGCGACCCCCGCAAGGTGACGAGGTCGAAGCGATCGACCACGTCGGTGAGGGCACCGTGAACGACCTCGATGTTGGGGAGGGCGAGTATGCGCCCAGCCCGGCCAAGGAGATGGCAGCGACGGCCGGAGCGATCCAGGAGCGTGAAGAAACAGTGGGGGAGCAGGATGGCGAGAGGGATTCCGGGGAGCCCGACGCCGGAACCGACGTCGAGCGCCGTCGAACACCTGTCACGGGTTCCGATCGCGAAGGTCAGCGAGTCGGCAATGTGGCGGGTCCAGATCCGGTCGGGCTCAGAGGGGCCGAGACCACCCGCCTCGACCGCTTCGACCTGGAGCCAGTCGACGTAGCGGTGGAGAGATTCGACTTGTGGTGGAAGGAGAGGGGTGCCGACCCAAGCTGCGGCCCGCAGAACCGCGTCGGGGAGGCCATGTTCAACGTGAAACATCACCCAAAGCGTACACGCCACACGGCGATCCGGGCCGTCCTCGAGGCAACGGCCTCGGGCTCAGTCGGTCACCGCGGCGATCACCACGGAGCGGTGAGGATCCTCGCCCTCAGAGAAGGACCGGACACCCTCGATCTCCGCCACCGCGTCGTGCACGACCTTACGATCCGCCGGATTCATGGGCTCGAGCATCACCTCGCCACCCTCCGAGAGCACCCGGTCGGCCAGTTTCCGGGCGTAGATGTTGAGGGCCTCGCGGCGGCGCTCGGCGTACCCGGAGATATCTATCCGCATGCGCGGCGCGCCGTACGTCTTGCGCTGCACCACGGTGCGCGTCAACTCCAGGATCGACTGCATCACCGACCCTCGGGGGCCGATCAATGCCTCGGTCTGCTCCCCGTTGATGTCGATGTAGAGCACGTCGTCCTCGATCCGAGTCGCGACGTCTCCCTCCAGCCCAAATGCCTCGATCAGGCCGTCGACGAAAGCCTTGGCGATCTCGGCCTGCTGCTCGATATCGGCGTGGCGGTCGGCCTCCATGTTGTCGTTGTCGTTGTCGTTGCGCGCCTGCTCCGGCCCATTGCGGGGCATGGTTCGGCCCTCCCGGTCACTTCGCCGATCGCGTGGCTGTCGATCCTTCTGCTGCTTCTTCTCGGGTCGCTGATTCTTGCGACCCTTGCCATCCTTCGAGGACGTGCGGCTCCGCTCGGAGTCCCGTTCGGCATTCCCTCCGTCCCCTTCGGTTCCTTTGGAGTGCGACCGGCGGCGCCGGCGGCGCTTGGGCTTCGGTTTCGCGGTCACCCTCACCAGCGCCTCCTTGCCCCCGAGGCCCAGGAAGCCGGCCTTCGGCTCCTCGAGGATCTCCACGTCCACCTGGTCGCGGGACTCGATCTCGAGCGCCTTCATGGCCTCGGCGACGGCCTCGTCCACCGTCTTGCCGACTGCCTCCACCCAATTCATCACTCACTACCTCCTGCGCCTCTTGCGCTTCTTGCTGGCGTGGGGAGACGGCCTGGTCGGCTGCGGCGGTTCGTCGCCGTTGCTGCCGTCTCCTGGCTTGGATCGCCCGCCCGAGCTGTCCCGGTCCCCAGCCGAGCCGCCCTCGTCGATGCGGAAGATGAGCGACTGCTGGCCGATGCGGAACACGTTCGAGGTCACGAAGTACAGCACCAGGCCGGTCGGGAATCCCCACGAGAACACGCCCATCAGCAGCGGCATGAACTTGGTGATCGTCTGCATCTGCTGGGCCTGCTTGCTCTCCTCCTTCTTCCCGTCCTCCTGCGCCTTGCGCCGGCGCGTCATCTGCCAGCTCTGGACGACACCCGTGACGACCACGAGCGCAACCAGGAAAATATAGGGAAGTGCATGCACGATCCCGTTCACCGCCGCCTGGTTGGGGGAGACGAGCAGGTCCATGCCCAAGAAACTCGTCTTGTGGGCGATGATGGCGTCGGCCAGGCCCCCCGAAGGGATGTAGTCGTGGCTGAGGGCGCCGTTCACTTCGCCGACACGGAGCACCCGGAACAGGGCGAACCAGATCGGCATCTGCACCAGCAGCGGTAGGCATCCCGCCGCCGGATTGATGTTGTGTTCCTTGTAGAAGGCGAGAAGTTGCTTGTTCAGCTCCTCGCGATCCGACTTGTACTCCTTCTGGATCCGCTTGATCTCAGGCTGGATCTCCTGCATCGCCTTCATCGAGCGGGTCTGCTTCAGCGTCAGCGGGAACAGCAGCATGCTGACGACCAGCGTGAGCATGATGATGGCAAACCCATAATTTGGAATGATGTCGTAGAAGAACGACATCGTCGCCCCGAGGCCCTTCAGGAGGAGATCCCAGGGATTCATGCCGCGACTTCTTCCGACGGCATCCGGCCCGGCCTCGGCACCGGATCGAACCCGCCCTCATGCCAGGGATGGCACCGGCCGACGCGTTTGGTCGCCAGCCATATGCCGCGTCGGAGGCCATGAACCTCGATGGCCTCTGCTGCGTACGCCGAGCAGGTTGGGTGATAGCGGCACCGTGTCCCGAGGAGGGGAGAGATGAACCGGCGATACGACGCGATCGCACCCAGCACCCACCACGAGGGGTGGAAGGGCCGTCGCCGCTTCTCGTTCTCGTTCACTCATCCTCCTCGCGGACCCCGGCCTCTCCTGCGAGTACTGCTTCCCGCAGCCACTCGACGAGGGTGCCGAACCCCACGTCGTTCACACCTGCCTCGGCGATCACGACATATGTCGCGTCCCGCCGCAGCGGCACCCGACATGTCGCCTCACGAAGCCGGCGCTTCGCCCGGTTCCGTGCGACCGCATTCCCGATCCGCTTCCCCGCCACAAATCCCACCAGGGGGAGACCCGAGCCCTCCGGAGAGGTGATCGCGGTCACGTTCCCTCGACGGACTCGCCTACCGGTCCGGTAGATCCGGGTGAACGCACCATGTCCGCGCAGCGGACGATAGGGACGCCCCCTACGCGGTGAGTCGCTGCCGGCCTTTGGCACGGCGACGCTTGATGAGGGAACGTCCGGCTCGCGTCTGCATGCGGGCGCGGAACCCGTGCTTCCGCTTGCGGCGGCGCACGTTTGGCTGATAGGTACGTTTCATGGAAGGAAGACCCAGAACGGAAGTTGCGGTATGGGCCGACAGGTTACGGACGGTGTCCGATCATTGTCAAAGCCAATACCCGGGATATCGCCGCGCCCCCGGTCCGATCCCCTCCTCGGGGGCCATGGCGCGAAAAGTCCGCGTTCCCCGCGAAAGAAAGAATAAGCCCTCCAGAGCCCGATTCGGCGTGCCACCGAGGGCGATGAGAGGCGGCCCCGAATCTCCGATACCGTTGTGACTCAAGGGAATCGAGAACGTCAGGGTGGTCTCGATTCGCGGTGTCACCGCGCGTTTTGGCGCTCTTGCCGTGGCTGTCTCCAATTTCATATACTCGCCGTCGCCTCGGCGGTACCCCCGCCACTTCCCCGGTAGGAATGGACGCACTCGCGGCACCGGCTGTGTCTGCATGTCCTTCTCCACAACTGTGGATAGGTGTGTGGATACGCAGATCGGCCCCACCGACATGAGAAACATGGCATCAGTCGAACCACAACCCGCGTCCACCGATTGGGACGCGTTCCACGCCGAAATCCAAGACCGGATCAGCCCGGTCGCATGGAAGACCTGGGTCGCTCCGCTGCACCCAGTGCTGTCCGAAGGCTCACTCGTCCTCGTGGCGCCGTCGGATTTTCACCTGCGCTGGGTGCGTGATCAACATCTCGAGGCCATCGAGGAGGCCACCGAGGCGGTGTTCGGCGCCGACCTGCACGTCAGCCTCCAGGTCGAGGAGTCCGGGGGAGAACCGAGCACCATCGATCTGCGAGAGTCCGACCCCGTCTCCACACCCACACCGGCCACCACGGGCGACGACGCCCTCTCCCAGCCGATCACCACCAAGTACACGTTCGACAACTTCGTCGTCGGTCCCTCCAACCGCTTCGCCCACGCCGCGGCCATGGCAGTCGCCGAACAGCCCGGGAGCCACTACAACCCGCTGTTCCTCTACGCGGAGGCCGGGCTCGGGAAGACCCACCTGCTCCACGCGGTGGGACGGTTCCGGCGCGAGACCGAGCCGCGCTCGATCGTCCGCTACATCTCCTCCGAACAGTTCTTCAACGAGTTCATCTCCGGGATCCGCCGCAAGCGGATGGATGCCTTCAAAGAGCGCTACCGCACCACCGACCTGCTCCTCCTCGACGACGTGCAGTTCTTCGAAGGGAAGGAGCAGATCCTCGAGGAGTTCTTCCACACCTTCAACAGCCTGTACGAGGCCGGGCGCCAGCTGGTCATCAGCTCCGATCGCCACCCCCGTCACCTCAACACCCTTCAGGACCGGCTTCGTAGCCGCTTCGAGTGGGGCCTCCTCACCGATATCCAGCCGCCCGACGTCGAGACCCGGCTCGCCATTCTCCGCAAGAACGCCGAGTTCGCACCCCTCCCGGTCCCGCCCGACGTCCTCTCGTTCATCGCCGAGAACGTCCTCGACAACATCCGGGAACTCGAAGGGGCGTTGACCCGCGTCACCGCCTACGCCGCCCTCACGCACGAGACCATCTCCCTCGAGATGGCCCGCGAGGTGCTCCACGACCTCAGCCCGTCCGGTAGCAACCATCCGGTCGACGCCAACGACATCATCGAGCGGGTGTGCATGGCGGGCGGGTTCCCCCGTTCCGATCTGGTGGGGCCGAGCCGGCGGCAGCCACTCGCTCGCTTCCGCCAGATCGCCATGTACCTGTGCCGGGACCACACCGGTCTCTCCCTTCCCAAGATCGGCGCCGCGTTCGGGGGAAGAGATCACACCACGGTCCTGCATGCCGTCGAGAAGATCAAGACGCTCATGCAGAGCGACGCCATGGTCTACCAACAGGTGACGTCGTTGTCCCAAGACCTGAGGAGAACGTGACCACTTCTCCCCACGATGCGCCGGGCACGGCTCCCTCCTGGGGACAACCCGCGTGGTATCCCCATCCGCTGTGGGCCGATCTCCCCCCTCTCACCAGGGCCTTCGCGAGTTCTCCCCAATCCACACGCCCTACTACCACCACTACTGTTTGGAATAGTTCAAAGAGAAGAGCAGAGGGATAGCAACTGTGCGTATCAGAGCCGAAAGAGATGATCTTGCTGACGTTCTCGCCCGAGCCGGTCGGGCCGTAGGCGCACGTTCGGCGCTGCCCATCCTGCAGGGCCTGCTGTGTCAGGTCTCGGGTCGGACCTTGGTCGTGACCGGTACCGACACCGAGGTGACCATCCGCACCAATCTCGAAGTCGAGGTGCTGGAAGAGGGTCGTACGGTGGTGCCGGCCAAGCTGGCGGCGGAGGCGGTCCGCAAGCTCCCGGCCGGGGCGGTCGCCATGACGGCCGCAGACGGCGAGGTCGAGATCACCGGCAACGGTCCCCGCTTCCGGCTCCGGGAGATGAGTGTCGACGACTACCCCCAGCTTCCCGAGGTCGCGGCCGGGAACGGGATCGAGATCGACGGCGACCTGATGGCGAAGGCGCTTTCGCAGGTGGGGGTCGCCGCCTCGAGTGACGAGGGACGTCCGACCCTGACCGGGATCCTGTTCGAGGGGAACGAGGAGAGCTTGCGCCTGGTGGCCACCGATTCGTACCGGCTCGCGGTACGGGATCTGCCGGCGGTGGCGGCGCCCAGCACCACGTTGGTGCCATATCGGGCCTTGCGGGAGCTGGGCCGGACCGTCGGTGAGCCCAAGCTGACCATGGCATTCGACGAGCGGGAGGCGGTGTTCGCGTCCGGAAGGGGTCAGCTCACGGTCCGCATCATCGAGAGCAACTACCCGAACTATCGGCAGCTCCTTCCCGATTCGTATCCGAACCGGCTCACGGTGAGCAAGGAAGGTCTCCTCGATGCCGTCGCCCGCGCCTCGCTGGTGGCCGAGGATCACATCCCGGTGCGGCTCAGTCTGCATCAGGGCGGCGTCGAGCTGAGCGTGTCCCGTCAGGAGGTGGGGGAGGAGACGGAGCATCTCGCCGGCGAGTACTCGGGGGACGACATCATCATTGCGTTCAACACCCGGTATCTCACCGACGGAGTCAACGCGGTGGACTCCGACGAGATCGTGCTCGAGACGAGCGACGCCCTCAAGCCGGGCCTGCTGCACGGCACCGGCGACGACGCCTTCCGCTACCTGCTGATGCCGGTCCGTCTCTAGCGGGCCGCGGTGCGCCTCGACTGGCTCGAGCTCCGGGACTTCCGGTCGTATCGGGAACTGCACCTCGAGCCGGATCCCGGGATCAACGTGTTCGTCGGAGACAACGGAGCCGGCAAGACGAACGTGCTGGAAGCGGTCGCCTATCTCTCTGCCTTGCGCTCGTTCCGGCGTGCCCCCGACGAGGCCCTGATACGGGACGGTGCGGCGGAAGCGATCGTGCGGGGAGGGTTCTCCCGCAGCAACGGCGAGGTCCGGGTCGAGGTCCAGATTCGGGTGGAGGGTCGCCGCAGCGTGCTCCTCAACGGCAAGCGGCCGTCCCGCCATGCCGCAGTGGCCGCCGAGGTGCCGGTGGTCCATTTCCTTCCCGACGATCTCGACATGGTGAAACGCGGACCCGCCCTGCGCCGGGAGTACCTCGATGAGCTGGCCGCCCAGCTGGCACCGGCAGCGGCGGCCGATCGGGCCGAATACGACAAGGCGCTGCGGCAGCGCAACGCCCTGTTGCGGCGCGACGGGAGGGACGCCGATCCGCTCACCCTCGACGTGTGGGATCGCCGGCTGGCGGAAGCGGCCGCGAAAGTGCTGGAACACCGGCTCACCCTGCTGGAGCGGCTGGTGCCGTGGCTCGAGAGCGCCTATCGCACGGTGGGCGACGACACGGCGGTGCTCCGTCCCACGTATGTGGCGAAGTGGGCCGAGATCCCTCTGGTCGGGTCGGGTCGGGTCCCGGCGGCCGGCGAGCTGGCCGCGGCGCTGGTCGCGGCGCTCGGGGAGCGGCGCCGACGTGATCTGGAACAGCGCACCACGACCGCCGGCGCCCACCGCGACGAGCCGGGCTTCGAACTCGACGGCATGCCGGTCCGGACCCGGGCCAGCCAGGGCGAGCAGCGGTCGGTGGCGCTCAGCATGAGGCTGGCGGCGTATCACATGCTGGAGGACCGGCACGGCTTTCCGCCCATCCTGTTGCTCGACGATGTGTTCTCCGAACTCGACCTGTCGCGGGTGTCGGGGGTGATGGAGCTGCTGCCGCGGGGCCAGGTCTTTGTCACTACCGCGAGGGATGATGACGTGGCGGTGGAAGGACGGCGCTGGGTGGTGGAAGGTGGCCGGTTGACGTGAGCGAAGGATCGAAGGGCCGTGAGATGCGACAGGTCGGTGACGTGCTCGACGGTGTGCTCTCCCGAATCGGGCGCACCGAACGGGGCGGCATCCTCCGGGTCCTCGGGGTGTGGGCGGAGGCGGCCGGCCCGACGTGGGAGGAGCGGTCGCGGCCGGTCCGGCTGGAGCGAGGTGTGCTGGTCGTCGAGGTGGACGACGGCCTGGCCGCTTCCCGGTTGCGCTTCGAGGCCGCGGCCCTGCGGCGCCGCCTCGACGAGGCGCTCGGGGGAGGGGTGATCACGTCGGTGCAGCTCCGCACCGCCCGTCACCGCGGGGCGGTTCCGTAGCCGCGGTGGTGGGGTCGCGGCACGCGAAGAATGCCGGATTATCAGGGGTTTTAGCTATAATGACACGGTTGTCAGACAAGGTCGGATCAACAGGATTCGCCAGGTTCGAGGAGTTCCGTGAGTAGGTCGAATCGTTCGTCCAGCGCGTCCTACGACGCCAAAGACATCACCGTCCTGGAGGGGCTGGAGGCGGTGCGGCGCCGCCCCGCCATGTACATCGGGTCGACGGGTCCCGGCGGGCTTCACCACCTCATCTGGGAGGTGCTCGACAACGCGGTGGACGAGGCGATGGCCGGGTACTGCACCCGCATCGACATCACGCTGTTGGACGACGGCGGGGTCCGGGTCTACGACAATGGGCGCGGCATCCCGGTCGACAAGGTCGCCAAGACCAAGCAGTCGGCGTTGACGACCGTTCTCACCACCCTCCACGCCGGTGGCAAGTTCGATACCGGCGCCTACACCGTGTCAGGCGGGTTGCACGGTGTCGGGGTCTCGGTGGTCAACGCCCTCTCCAAGCGACTCGAGGTGGCGGTGGTGCGGGACGGGTTCCGCTGGACCCAGGCCTTCGAGTACGGGAAAGCGGTCACGCCGCTGACGAAGGACAAGCCGGCGAAGCGCAGCGGGACGGAGGTCACCTTCTGGGCCGATCCCGAGATCTTCACCGGGTCCACCACCTACAGCACAGACACGATCACCAGTCGCTTGCGGGAGATGGCGTTCCTCAACAAGGGCGTCGAGATCCGCTTCCGTGACGAGCGGGAGCAGCCGGTCGTCGAGAAGAACTTCCAGTACAAGGGCGGTCTCATCGACTTCGTCCGCCACCTCAACAGCTCGCGTGAGCCGATCCACAAGCAGGTGGCGTCCTTCGAGGAAACCTCCGACGAGTCGGAGATCGCCGTCGCCCTCCAATGGACCGCCGGCTACACCGAGACGGTGCTCACCTTCGCCAACAACATCAACACCCACGAGGGTGGTACGCACGAGGAAGGTTTCCGTAAGGCGCTCACCCGTGCCATCAACGACTTCGCCCGCTCCCGCAACATCCTCAAGGAGAAGGACGTGAACCTGGTGGGGGAGGACGTGCGGGAGGGCCTCACCGGCGTCATCTCCGTGAAGGTGCGTCAGCCCCAGTTCGAGGGCCAGACCAAGACCAAGCTGGGGAACACCGAGATCCGCTCCTTCGTCGAGAAGGCGATGAACCAGCTGCTCCCCGAATGGCTGGAACGCAACCCGGGAGACGGCCGCCGCATCGTCGAGAAGGCCGGGAACGCCGCCAAGGCCCGCCAGGCGGCCCGCCAGGCCCGCGACCTCACCCGCCGCAAGAGCCTGCTGGAATCGTCCGGCCTCCCGGGCAAGCTCGCCGACTGTTCCTCGAAGGATCCTGCCGAGAGCGAGCTGTTCATCGTCGAGGGCGACTCGGCGGGCGGCTCGGCCAAACAAGCGCGACGCTCCGAGTTCCAGGCGATCCTCCCCATCCGGGGCAAGATCATCAACGTCGAGAAGAACCGGCTCGCCCGGGTGCTGCAGAACAACGAGATCCAGTCCCTCATCACCGCGGTCGGCACCAGCATCGGCGACGAGATGGACATCACCAAGGCCCGCTACAACAGCGTCGTCATCCTCACCGACGCCGACGTCGACGGCGCCCATATTCGCACCCTGCTCCTCACCTTCTTCTTCCGTCACATGCCGGAGCTGATCGAGGCCGGGTACGTCTACATCGCCCAGCCTCCGCTGTACTCGGTGCGGGCCGGTGGGAAGACGACATGGGTCTACAACGACGCCCACCTCGACGAGGTGAAGGCTGAGATGAACGGACGGAAGCTGAACGTGCAGCGATTCAAGGGCCTCGGTGAGATGAATGCCGAACAGCTCTGGGCGACCACGATGGATCCCGACCGCCGGCAACTGCTGCAGGTTCACCTGGAGGACCAGTTCCGCGCCGAGGAGGTGTTCGCCACCCTGATGGGCAATGACGTCGGGGCGCGACGCCACTTCATCCAGCAGAACGCCAAAGACGTCCGTTTCCTCGATATCTGACCGACCAGCCGAGAGCGACGATGCCCAACAACGACAGCACCAATGTCCGCCCGATCGACATCGAACGCGAGATGGAGGAATCCTTCCTCGAGTACGCCATGTCGGTCATCGTGTCCCGGGCCCTCCCCGACGTCCGGGACGGCCTGAAGCCCGTCCACCGCCGCATCCTGTACTCGATGTACGACTCGGGCATCCGTCCCGGGACCCCGTTCCGTAAGTGCGCCCGGGTCGTCGGTGACGTCATGGGCTGGTTCCACCCCCACTCCAACGACGCCATCTACGACGCCTTGGTGCGTCTCGGGCAGGACTTCGCGTCGCGCTACCCCTTGGTACAGCCTCAGGGCAACTTCGGGACGGTCGACGATCCGCCCGCCGCCATGCGGTACACCGAGACCCGGATGGCGCCGATCGCGCTCCACCTCCTCGAAGGCATCGACGAGGACACCGTCGACTTCGTCGACAACTACTCGGGGGAACGCCAGGAGCCGACCGTGCTTCCCTCCCGGTTCCCCAACCTGCTGGTCAACGGGTCCACAGGGATCGCGGTCGGCATGGCCACCAACATCCCGCCCCACAACCTCCGCGAGGTGTGCGACGCGGTGCTCTACACCCTCGACCATCCCGACGCCACCGCGGAGGACCTCTGCGAGTTCGTCCAGGGACCCGACTTCCCGACCGGGGCCTTCATCCTCGGCAATCGGGGGGTGAAGGATGCCTTGCTCACCGGCCGCGGTTCGGTGCGGATGCGCGCCGTCACAGAGGTCATCGAGGTCCGGAAGAACCGGATGGCGATCGTGGTCTCCGAGATCCCGTATCAGGTGAGTATCGACCGGGTCATGACCAAGATCGCCGATCTGGTGCGCGACAAGACCCTCGCAGGGATCGCCGACCTCCGCAACGAATCGAACCGGGACGGGATCCGTCTCGTGATCGAACTGAAGCGGGACGCCAACCCCCAGGTCGTCCTCAACCAGATCTTCAAGCACACCCAGCTCGAGGATACGTTCGGGGTGAACGCGGTGGCGCTCGTCGACGGGGTGCCACGGACGCTGAGCATCGACAAGCTCGTCGGCTACTACATCGACCACCAGCTCGAGGTGATCGAGCGGCGCAGCCGGTTCCGCTTGCAGCGAGCCCGGGACCGGGCCCACATCGTCGAGGGGCTGCTCATCGCCCTCGACAACATCGACGAGGTGGTCCAGATCATTCGCAGCTCGGCCGACGTCGAGCACGCCCGCCACACCTTGATGGAGCGCTTCTCGCTGAGCGAGGTGCAGGCGAACCACATCCTCGACATGCCGCTGCGGCGCCTCACCGCCCTCGAGACCGACAAGCTGCGGCAGGAGTACGACGACCTGCAGGCGCTCATCGCCGAGCTGGAGGAGATCCTCGCCGACGAGCACCGGCGCCGGGCGCTGGTGGGGGAGGAACTCACCGCCATCAAGGAGAAGTACGGCGACGCCCGCCGCTCCCGCATCATCCCCGACGAGGGCGAGCTGTCCCTCGAGGACCTCATCGCCGACGAGGACCTCGTCCTCACGGTGTCGAATGCGGGCTACGTCAAGTCGGTGCTGGCCCGTGCCTACCGCACCCAGGGTCGGGGAGGCCGTGGGGTGCGGGGCGCCCAACTCCGCGAGGACGACATCATCACCCACGTCCTCCACACCACCGCCCACGCCTACCTGCTGTTCTTCACCAACCAGGGCAAGGTGTACCGGGCCCGCGCCCACCAGATTCCCCGCCAGGACCGCACCGCGAAGGGGGCTCTCATCCAGTCGGTGTTGCCGATGGGGCCGGACGAGCGGGTCGAGGCGATCATCGACACCCGCGGCTACGACACCTCGCAGTACCTGGTCGCCTTCACCAAGCTCGGTCAGGTGAAGAAGACCCGGTTCGAGGACTACGACTCCCGCAACCAGGTGCTGGTGGCGATCAAGCTGCAGGAGGGCGACGAGGTGGTGGCGGTCCGGACCACCGGCGGCGACACCGACCTCGTCATGGTGACCCGCAACGGGCAGGGGATCAGGTTCTCCGAGAACGACGTCCGTCCCATGGGGCGCGACACCCAAGGGGTGCGAGGCATCCGGCTCCGGTCGGGCGACGAGGTGGTGGCGGGAGCTTGCGCCAGCGACGGCGACGACCTGCTCCTGCTCAGCTCCGGCGGGTACGGGAAACGCACCAAGATGTCCGAGTTCCGGCGCCAGACCCGCGGCGGCATCGGGGTGAAGGCGATGAAGCTCACCCGGGTGCGGGGCGACCTGGTGGCGGCGCGGGCGGTCTCACCCGGCGACGAGATCTTCGTGATCTCCTCCGACGGCATCGTGATCCGCCAGGCGGCCGACACGATCAGCCGGCAGCGCCGCGATTCCACCGGGGTGCGGGTGATCAACCTCGCCGAAGGTGCCACCTTGTCGGCTGCGGCGTTGGTCCCGAAGGACGACGAGGAGTGATCCGGGAACCCGGCGGGGGGTCGCGACCGTTGCATCCCCGTCGCGTCCGTTGCCGCGGGTCGGGGGGTACACTCCCGGCATCCCAGAGGAGCCTGTGATGGCAGTACGTCGGGTACGACGGGTGATCCGCAAGATCGACCCGTGGACCGTTCTCAAAGCGTCGTTGGTGTTCAACGCCATCGCCGGCCTCGTCTTCGTGCTCGGCACCTGGGTCATGTGGTCGATCGTCCTCCAGCGCGGGATTCCCGAACGCATCGTCGAACTGTTCGAGAGCCTGACCCTCACCATCACCATCGACGGAGCCCTCTACTTCCGGATCGTCGTGTTGCTCACGGTGATCGGTGTCGTCGTCATGACCGGGTTCATGACGCTGGCCGCCGTCATCTACAACCTCATCTCCGACATGGTCGGCGGGATCGAGGTGACGGTGCTGGAGGAGACGTACAACGTCGCGGCTGCCCCGGCGGTGGCGCCACGGGTCCGCCCCGCCATCCATCGTCCCCGCCAGCCGGCCCCGCCCGAGGCTCCCGCCAGGCCGCATCCGGAGACGGTTGCGGACCGGGAGACCAGCGCCGGCTGAGTTCGGCGGGCGCGCCATCGTCATCCACCGAGAGAGTTTCGGGCGGGTTCCTCAGACTTCCGTCGTCATGGCGTAGGACGCGACGGTGAGCCCGGCGGTGAGGGCCCGGGTCAGGTAGGACTCGGCAACGGCGCCCGGCCACTGCGGGCCGGGCGGGTACGACCCCACTGCGAGGAGCCCGGCGGCGAGCGCCAGCGCCTCGAGATGCGGGGCCACGTCGGCCACACCGACGATCCGGGTGACGACCCCGTCGTCGCCGGCCGCGGTGACCCGTGCCATCGCTCCTGCCCATTCGCCGTCGACTCGCGCCACGAAGGCTCGATCGGCGGCCGGGGTGGAGCGGGCCTTGGCCCAGCGGGCCCCGACCGGATCAGGGAACGGGATCGCCTCGCCGCGCCGCAGGGGCGTGCCCGGTTCGGTCCAGGCGATCGTGGTGTCGAGCGCGCCGGCGGCGCGGGCCATCTCGTGGGAGGCGAGCGCCGGGGCGATCCCGGAGCCCAGGTTGCAGCCTCGGAGCAGCGTGAGGCCACGCCGGGCGAACTCGTCACCGTACGCCTCGGCGAGGTCGGCGGCGTCGATCCAGAGGACGCAGTCGATGCCGGCGGCGAGGGCGGCCTCCACCCGCCGCTGCGGCGCCGGATCATCGCTCCCGATGACGTCGTAGCCGGCGAGGTCGGTGATCCGCTCCAGGCGATCGTCGGGAGGTCGAACGTCACGATCCACCAGGCCCACCATCGTGACCTCGCGTTCGGCGAGGACGATCCTTCCGGCGCGGACACCGACCTCGGAGGTGTGGTGGATGGCGATCCGCACGGTCAGTGGGATGGTCGTGCCGCGTCGGCCGGATGCCAGGTGCCGTCCATGGCGGGCGGCCGGACCGGTCTCCGGGTCAGGACGGCGGCCGCAACGGCGGCGGCGAGCAGGGCGAGAGCCCACTTGCGGGGTGTCATGAGCCCAGGCTAGTGAGCGGGTCGCGGCGTCGGCGCCGGGCAGAGCGGGCCGCCCTGCATAGGGCTATGCTGCGCCGCGGTTCCCGATCGCCGATCGGGACGCCGCGTGAAGAGCGAAGTCCGGTGTGAATCCGGCGCTGTCCCGCAACTGTGAAGCCCTTCGGGGACGAGCCAGGTCGCCTCTCCAGGTGGCGGTGAGCGCGCTCTCGGAGGAGGGGCAGACCTCACAACCACCGCAGGACCTCCTCCGAGAGAGAGGAGCGTCCACCCGTGAGATCCACCCTTGGGTTCGTGCTCGCCGTCGTGCTAGTCGGCGCCGCCGGATGCAGCACCACCGCGGCGCCCACGACCACCGCCGTGCCCACGATCGATGCTGCCGCCTTCCCGGTGGCGGTGCGGAGCGACGCCGGCGCGGTGACCGTCCCAACCGAGCCGCACCGGATCGCGGCGCTGTCCGCCACCCACGTCGAGATGCTGTACGCCATCGGCGCCGGCGCCGCCGTCATGGCGGGCGACGTCAACTCCGACTATCCACCGGATACCGACCGTCTCACCAAGATCGACGCCTTCAACCTCAACGTCGAGGCCGTCATCGCTCTCGATCCCGACCTGGTGGTGCTCAGCTACGACCCGGGAGATGCCGTCGCCGCCCTGGAGGCGGTCGGCATCCCCACGGTGCTGTTCACCACCGCCGAATCGGTGGAGGACGTCTACCAGGAGATCGAGGTGCTGGGCGCCGCCACCGGCCACCTGGCGGAGAGCGCCGCCCTCGTCGCTTCCCTCCGCAGCGATCTGGAAGCCATCGTCGCCGGTTTCGGCGACCGCGGCAGCGGCCTCAGCTACTACTACGAGACCGACCCGTTCAGCTACTACACCCCGAACTCGTCCACCTTCGTCGGTCGCCTCCTCGGCCGTCTCGGGATGGAGAACATCGCCGACGCGGCGCCCGACGAGTTCGGCTCGGGCTTCCCCCAACTCACCGCCGAGTTCATCGTGGACGCCGATCCCGACGTGATCCTGCTCGCCACCGCCGGCGAAGACCGGGAGACGGTGGCGGCCCGTGACGGCTGGGACACGATGACGGCGGTGCGGGAAGGGCGGGTGATCGTGCTCGACCCGGATGTCGCCAGCCGTTGGGGTCCGCGCATCACCGATCTGCTGCAGGCCGTCGCCGACGGCGTCGCCGGGACGATGTGAGGTGACGACCCCGCTCCGCCCCAGTGCGCTCCGGCCCCGCCTGCTGCTGGTCTCGGTGGCGGTGCTGGCGGTGGCGGTGCTGGCCGGGGTGGCCTTCGGGGCCGTCTCCCTCCCGGCCGGCTCGATGCTGCGGGAGGTGCTCGACCGCCTTCCCGGGGTTTCGCTCGATTCGGGTTTGGGGGAGCGGCAGGCGGCGATCCTGTGGGAGATCCGTCTTCCTCGGGTGATCCTGGCCGGCCTGGTCGGGGCGACCCTGGCGGTGGCGGGCGCCGCCTACCAGGGGGTCTTCCGCAACCCCCTGGCCGATCCCTACCTGCTGGGGGTGGCCGGTGGGGCGGGCCTCGGCGCCACCATCGCCATCGTGCTCGGCGCCGGTGGTGGGGTGGTGCTCCCGGTGGCGGCATTCGCCGGTGCGATCGTGGCGGTGGTCTTCACCTATTCCCTCGGCGGGATCGGGTCGCGCCGCGGCACCAACACCTTGATCCTCGCCGGGGTGGCGGTGGCGGCGTTCTTCGCCGCGGTCCAGACGTATGTCCAGCAGCGTTCGTCGGACACGGTGCAGGAGGTGTTCACCTGGATTCTGGGCCGGCTCGGAACGGTGGGCTGGGACGAGGTGCTGGTGGTGCTCCCGTTCTTCCTCGTCATGGCGGCGGTGCTGGTGGCTCATCGCCGCCACCTCGACGTGCTCGCCGTCGGTGAGGAGGAGGCGGCGACGCTGGGAGTGCACGTCCCGCGGGTCCGGATCGTGATCGTGCTCGCCGCCACCTTGGGGACCGCGGCGGCGGTATCGGTGAGCGGCCTGATCGGCTTCGTCGGCATCGTGGTGCCGCACCTGCTCCGGCTCCTGGTGGGGCCGAGCTACCGCCGTCTCGTGGTGCTCTCGATGCTGGCCGGCGCCGCCTTCCTCATCGTGGCCGATCTGCTGGCCCGCACCGTGGTGGCGCCCGCCGAGCTGCCGATCGGGGTGGTGACCGCCTTCGTGGGCGCCCCGTTCTTCGCACTGGTGCTACGGACCGGGGGGAGGGGGGCGTCGTGACCGCGATGGTGCAGGCCGAGGGCATCCGGGTCGCCTACAACGGGCATCCCGTGCTCGACGGGATCGACCTCACGGTCGAGGTGGGGGAGTGGGTGGGGCTGATCGGACCGAACGGGACGGGGAAGACGACCCTGTTGCGGGCTCTGGCGGGGACCGTTGCCCACGCGGGCCGGGTGCGGCTGGCGGGACGCTCGGGGCGGCGCCTGACCCGCCGGGAGTGGTCGCGGGCGGTGGCGATGGTGCCGCAGCATCCGACCATTCCAGCCGGGATGACCGTCGTCGACTACGTGCTGCTGGGGCGGACTCCCCATCTCGGCTACTTCGCCTCGGAGGGGGCCGAGGACCTTGCGGTGGTGCGGCGGGTGCTGGAGGAGATGGGCCTGGTCGAGTTGGCGAACCGCCGCCTCGACGCCCTCAGCGGCGGGGAGCTGCAGCGGGCGGTCCTGGCCCGTGCCCTCGCCCAGGAGCCGGACCTGCTGCTGCTGGACGAGCCGACCACGTCGCTCGACATCGGCCGTCAGCAGGAAGCGATGCAGCTCGTCGACGCCTTGCGTCACCGGGGCCACACGGTGGTGAGCGCCATGCACGATCTCACCATTGCCGGCCAGTTCCCGGACCGGTTGCTGTTGCTGGGGGACGGGAAGGTGGCGGCGGAGGGGCTCCCGGTCGAGGTGCTCACCGTCGAGCGCATCGAGCGCCACTACGGAGCGCGGGTGGTGGTGATGGTCGACGCCGCAGGGGGTGTCACCGTGGTGCCGGACCGGGGGCTCCCGGCTCGGGATCAGGGGCGGGGAACCGCCACTCCCCGGTAGACGACGTCGCCG
>CAZQUB010000001.1:0-73569 GCA_964596225.1 uncultured Acidimicrobiaceae bacterium | reverse complement strand
CCAAACTCTGTCTCGCTGTCATCATCTGATATCTCCTCCACTGCAATGGCATGCCCTACGCAGGGAAGCTAGAGAGGGGTCCTAAACACCTGCTTAAGGGGGTCGAGGTGACGATCAGGCCCCGTTGGAGCGAGCTCCGCCCGCCGCCGTCGCATGCACGAACCGCGCCGCCTCCGCGACGGGATCGTCGGTGGTGGCGGGAATCCCCTCGACCTGGGCAATCAACTCCCGGCCGGTAGGGGAGACCTCGAGGGGGAGCCACCCGAACCTGTCGTAGACGTCCTCGATCCAGGCGACGAGGCCGGCGGCGAGTCCGGCGTCACCGACGGCGAGCGCAAGGCCGGCCACCGAGACGAGGACCTGGGCGATGTCGACCTGATCATCGGGAGGGACGGGCCGCATGGCGTCCCCGAGGTGCAGCGCCGCGGTGGCCGCGTCACCCCAGGTGATCTCGATGTTTGCCTGTTCCACCAGGGCGCCGGCAAGGGCGATGGGATCGTCGACCGACCGGGCGAGGCGCTCGGCGCGGTCGGCGTGGTTCCTGGCGGTCTCGGCATCGGCCCGGCGCCAGGCCGCGTGGGCACGCCACCGCTCCGCCTTCGAAACCTGCCGGGTGTGTCCGACGTCCTCGAGCAGGCCCACCGCCTCGGCGAGGAGGTCCTCTCCTCGCATTGCGTCTCCGTTGAGCGACTCGTCGAGGCCCCGGAACAGGAGGCATTGCCCGAGTTCGAGCCGGCAGTCGTCCATCTCGCGGTAGAGCGAGGCGGCCTCCTCCAACATGGCGGCGCCGTTCTCGAAACGTCGCTTCTGGTGGACGAGGCCGCGACCGTAGAGGGCGTCGGCGACGGCCTTGGTGTCATCGGTGCGGCGGCCGATGTCGAGCAGGGCGCGATAGTGACGGTCGGCGGTGTCGTAGTCGTGGACCGCCCAGGCGAGGAACCCGGCGACGCGGTGGAGGCGAACCCGATCGGGGTCCTCGAGCCGTTCGACGGGGACTTCGTCGAGCCAGGAACGGCCTTCCCACCCCAGGAAACGCGAGTACCAGTAGCGGGAGAGGGCCTCCGCCACCCGGGTGATCCCGGCGAAGTCGCCGGCGTTCTCGAGGTGAGACAGTGCGGTGCGGTAGTCGGGGATCTCGACGTCGAGGATGGCGAAGGCCTCGGCCTGGTCGGGTCGGGACGACGCCGCCGTCAACGGGCCGGCCGATGCGAGGAACGACGCGGCGTGGCTCGCCGCCAGCTTTCGGCGCCGGCCGGCGTCGAGACGCCCTGCGGCGAGCTGGCGGATCGGCTCCAGCATCCGGTAGCGGGTCCGCCCTCCCGACCACTCGACCGTCATGAGCGAGGCGTCCACCAGCCGGGACAGCGATCCGGCGGTGGAGAGATCCTGGGCGGAGGGGGCGCAGACCGACTGGGCACGTTCGAGCGTGAACGGTGCGGCGAACACGGAGAGGGAACGCAACAGGTCGTAGTCCTGCTCCGGGATCAGTCGCGCGCTCCACTCGAAAGCGGTGTCGAGGGCGCTGTCTCCTCCCACCTGCTGCAGCAACCGTTCGGTGTCCCGCAGCCCCAAGCTGGGGATCCACCTCGCCACCAGTTCGATGCCGAGGGGGATCCCGCCGAGGTGGTCGCACAAGGCGCGGATGTCGTCGAGATCTTCGGGGGCGGGAACGAAGGAGCGGTCGACCCCGCGTGCCCGGTCGACGAGAAGGGCGACCGATTCCTCCGGCCCGGGGTCGAGCGGTTCGAGCCGGTGGATCGATTCGCCCGGAACGGCCAAGGGAACCCGGCTGGTGGCGAGCACGCGGCATGCTCCGGGTTCTGCCAGCAGGGCCGTCAAGAGCCGGCGCACCGGCTCCTTGAGATGCTCGCAGTTGTCGAGGATCAAGAGAATGGGCCGGGAGCGGAGCGCCTCGGCGAGGCGTTCTAGAGTGTCGATCTGCTCGCTGGCCCCGGTGGCCGTGGAGACGGTGGCCGCCAGCGATCTGGCACTGTCGGCGCCGGCCAACTCGGCGAGCCAGACGCCGCCTGGACGACTCTCCAGCACGGCGCGACCAGCCTCGACGGCGAGCCGCGACTTGCCGAATCCGGGCCCTCCGGTCACGGTGACGAGGCGGGTTTCCGTCAACCGTTTCAGGATCGTCTTCAGGTCCTCCACCCGGCCGATGAAGCTGGTCGTGGTGAGCGGGAGATTGTGGGGTGTGGCCGGCGACGGCTGTGATCCGAGCGACGGGTCGTGGACCAGGATCCGCTCTTCCAGGTCCCTGATGGTGTCGTTCGGTTCGATGCCGAGCGTCTCGCCGAGGACGCTGCGAAGGTCCCGATACTCCCGTAGGGCCTCGCTCTGGCGGCCGGTGCGGTAGAGCGCCAGCATCATCTGCTGACGGAAGCGCTCGTGGAGGGGATGATCCCTGATCACCTTCCTCAGTCGTGGGATCGCGGTCTCGTCCTGGCCGAGGGCGAGCAGAGCATCGATGTGGAGTTCGACGAGGCCGGTGCGGGTCTCGCCGAGGCGGACCACCTCGCCGACTGCGAACTCCTCGTCCGCCACCTCGTGGAACGCTGTGCCACGCCACAGCGCAAGGGCCTCCTCCGCTCGGGCCCGGGCCGTCGTCCACTCCGTCGCCTGGCCGGCCTCCCGTGCGCTTAGGGCGAGCGACTCGAAATGGGTGCGGTCGTACCAGAACCGCTCCTCGTCGAGCCGGTACCCGTGTCCGGTGGTCACCACCACGCCGGGCACACCCTTGCGCAGGCTCGAGATGTGGACGTGGACCGACGTCCGGGCACTCGGCGGGGCGTCATCGCCCCACATCCGATCGATGATCGTGTCGGTGGACAGCTCTGTGGCCGGGTCGAGGAGCAGGATGGAGAGCAGCCGTTTCGGGGCAGGGGGGAGGCCTATCTCGAGGCCGTCGACCTCGACGATGAGGGGACCCAGCACCCTCACCAGCGTCGATCGATCCGTCCCATCACCCTCCACGTGCCTGCCCCCAGCTCTTAAGGGTTCCTTTAGCCGTCTCTCGTACCTTAGGTGGCGAGATGGATCAGCGAGCGACACCGAGAGGCGAACACGCACCGCGCCGGCACCTCCTGGCGGTCGCGGCGGCCGGGGTGGCGATCGCGATGGCGGCCACCGCCTGCGGCAGCTCGTCTGGAACCGACTCGGCGGAGGCCGCCACCACCACGGCTGCCATCTCCGAGACCACCGCTGCGGCGGGGACCGGAGTCTTCATGGTCAGGGTGCAATACCAGGTCGACGAGGCGACGGCCGATGAGGTGCTGTCGGTGCTCGCCGCCAACGACTTCGACGAGTTCGCCAAGGAGGCGTCGACGGCGGGGGGATTCGACGTGGTGGCGCACGGGTTGACCGAAGATGGCGCCGCTGCCCTGGTGGTGCGCCTCACGACGGACACCGACGTTCCCTACCCGGGTGTCGTCTTCGAGGAGAGTTGACGCCGCTGACGGAACCTGCGTCCCGTCGCCTCCAGGGCCGGCCCGTCGTCACGGGCTGGGGAAACGAAGCTCTGGCCGTGGCACGTCACGGCGAACGACACCCGCCGGTCTGAGCCGCTACCAGTGTTTCGTCGGGGCGGTGGGATGCGCCGGGGCCGGGTTCTGCGCCCGGTAGGTGTAGGGGCCGTGCTCGAGGTCGCCGTAGGTCATGCCAAAGGCGCCGTCGAGCGGCTCCTTCTCCAGGCCGGCATAGCCGAGGCCGACGACCTGGCCGTCGCCGAGGCTGATGACGACGTGGCTGTAGCCGGCCTTGTTGACGCCGGTGATCGAGCTCACTCCCGTGATGACCTCGCCGCGGGGCGCATCTCCCGAAGGTGTGGCATAGCGAGGCGGGAAGAGGCGGGCTTGGGTGCCCCAGGTGGGGCGTTCCCCTTCGACCACGCCCTGGTCGACCAGGCGGGGCCGCCCGAGCTGGTCGCTGGCGAGGTAGGCGCAGAAATGCACGAACTCGTAGCAGCACATCTTCCTCGACCGCAGGAACCGGTCGACGGTGGTGGCGCCGATGAGGGTGTCGTCACCCTCGTCGTTGGTCCACGTGAACCAGGGTTCGCCGAACGTCTCCTTGTGCCACTCGTTGAACGCCCACAGGTGCTCGGCGACCGCCGGGATGTCGCCGGTGCCGCGGGCCCCGACGACGATGTCCTGGAGGCGGCGCATCCGCTCCGCCTCGTCGCCGGTCAACGTGGAGGACGCGAGTGACACGGTGATGGGACGCACGCTCACGTCCACCGCACCCTCGAGCACCCCGTACGGATCGTTGTCGGGGGTGAGGAGCGGATCGGACGCCACCGGCACCTCGTCGCGTGGCCCCACCGGGGGAGCCCCCGAGCCCCACCACGGGGCCTCGGACCCGTCCGGTTCGGTCGTCCCGTCGCCCGGTGAGGCGCCGTCCGTCGCCGTCGGGTCCTCGGCCGCCGGCGGGGCCGTGTCTCCAGGACCCGGATGGTGCATGAGGTTGGCGTGGGGGTCGCCGCCCAGCATGGTGTCGCCGGACTCGGGTGACGAAGCCGAGCCCGCCGGGGGAGAGGACGGCTGGTGCATGAGGTTGGCGTGGGGGTCGCCGCCGAGCAAGGTGTCGCCGGACTCGGGTGGAGGCCCCGATGCGGTCTCGCCGGGGTCCTGCGGTGGCGCCTCCTTGGTGCCGAGGCGGACGGAACCGTCCTTGATCCAGAAGGCGGATGTCTCCGGGTCGGGGAAGCTCCTCCCGAAGGCTGGGAAGTACAGCCGCTGCTCCCGCACCTCTGCGAACGGCACCTGCTGCCAGCCGTCGACCAGCGGGTAACCGAGGGCCTCCCCGATGCCGAGCACCTCGTCCACGTCGCTCATGAGCGGCCCGACCGGGCCCTCCTCCGGTGGGGAGGTCTCCGGGGCGTCGCCCGGGCCGCTGATGGGTGGGCCCGTTGGTGTCTCGCGGCGGGTCATGAAGAACCAGATCCCGCCGCCGATCAGGATCAAGACGACGAACCCACCGACAACGAACAGGAGGACCGAGCTTCCCCCGGTGGTCGTGTTGTCGCCCGACGGTCCGGCTCCAACCGGGACCTCCTCGCCCGACGTCACCGTCGGCTCGGGATCGGCCGCGCTCGTGGTCGGTTCCGGCTCGGCTTCGGTCGTCGTCGCAGAACTGGTCGTCGTCGTGGAGGCCACCGCGCCGCCGGCGAGGCTGGCGACCTTGGTGGCGTAGACCCGGATGATGTCACTGCGCTCCTCGTCGCCGATCGCGGTCTGCACCGGGTTCCGGGTGCCGGGCGCCTCGCCCTCGACTCGGACGAACCCGACGGACTCGGGGGAGGTGGGATCCTCCGACCACGACACCACGAAGGTCGGTGTGAGCGTGGGATCGGCGATCCAGTGGCTGACGAGGATGTGGCCGTCAACGGGGTTGAGCGTGGTCTCGTAGGCGTTCTGGTACAGGTTCATGACGCCGTCCTGGGCGAAGCCGACCACCGACTGGAGCTGACCTCCCGCCCACACGATCGAACTCACCTGGGCGGCGCCGGTGCCGGGGTCGTTCGTCACCCCCGGTTGGGGGTCGGCGCCGGGGACGCCGGCCTTGGAGAGGAACACCGCAGCTTCGAAATAGGGCCAGTGGTCCTGCCAGTCGTCCCCGACGTCGATGAGCATGGTGTGGACGGCGAACGCGGTGCCGTCCCCGTAGTAGGCGTAGTCACCGGGGATCGAGTGAAAGAACGTCGCCTCCTCGGCGCCGATCGTCGGGGCGGGGAGCTCTTCGATCGGCGTGTCGAGGGCGAAGACCTCCGAGGCGACCCCGACGAGTCGGGGGGCGGGCAGCACCGGGTCGATCTCCTGGCCGACGGGACTCTCGACGATCGGATCGACATCCTGGAGCCGGGACCCGGTCACCACGATGACCTCGTCGGAGGTGTCGACGTCCCCGTCGAAGGGAACGTCCTGCGCGGCGGCGACGCCCGAGGCGAGGAGCGCCGCCAGCACGATCGGCGGAATGATCTTGAGTGACCTACTCACTAATTAGGTTATAGCAGGGAGATCGGGGGCCGGGGGAGCGATTCGGTCCGGCGCCCCCTACCGCACCATCCCGACGCCACACAAGACCTGTACGGTCCTGCCGCCGCCGGACCACAACAGAGGTGGAACCTCACCCGGCCCAGGGGGGAGACGCAGGAAAGGTCGGCCGACCTCCTCAGCCCGCGATCTGGCCGGCCCACAGGAACAGCACCGGCGTTCCGTCGATGACCTCGAGGGTGGGCCACCAGTGGTACCACCCCGAAGCCCGATCCTGTCCGGCCATCGCGAAGGAGTTGGTCGTCAGGTACGAACCGGCCGGGCCCCGGTAGCCGAGCACCCATTCCTCCCCGGGCGACGGACCGTAGGGGAAGGTGGGATCGATTCTCCCCCTCGTCAGGAGATCGTTCTCGCCCTCCAGCAGGGGGGCGGCGTAGGTCCACGCCGCGTCGTACCGGCGGAACAGGGTGGCGAGCGCGGAGCCGTCCCCCTCGATGCTCGGCTCCGTCCATTCGTTGCCGGTGACGTGGCCGATGCTCCGGATCACCACGCGCAGCGCGGAATCGAGCGGCACGGTGCGCACGACCGCGTGCTCGGGATCGGCGTAGACGTCCCCGGGGACGGCATCGGGCGCGCAGCGGTCGGGTGCGTCGGCGCAGGGCAACCAGCGCCGGACCTCGAGCGTGAGGTCGTCGGTCGGGGCAGGCGACCGCGAGATCGCGACGGAATACGGGCCATCGTCCGGGTAGGGGCCCGCGGCAGGAGGCAACGGCGGCGACACCGGACCGTTGTCGTTCATCCCGCAGCATCCCTTGGCGACCGAAGGAGTGAGATCCGTGCTGCGCCAGCCGCTCCCGGGACCCGGGGCGAGACCGGTCGGTAGAGGATCACCCCAATATGCGGTGACGTCGCTCGCCGGGTAGACGGTCTCACAGGGGATGCCGTTCTCGTCGGCGTCCATCCGGGCGGGCCGGCCCTCGACGTTCCAATAGGCGACGGCACCTTCGTAGTCCCAGCCGGCGTCCACGAGATCGCGGCAGAAGAGACCCCACGCGAGTGGGTCCACCGACGCCATCTCGGGCGCCGGGGGCAGCGTGCTCGAGGTCGTCGAGGTCGGATCGAAGGCGATGACCATCGAGGTCGTCGACGTCGCGGCGGTCGTCGGAGTCGCAATGGTCGTCGACGTCTCGACCGGAGGTTCCGTCGTCGTAGTGTCGGCCGTGTCGGCGGCGCCGCATCCGGCTGCCAGCAGCGCTCCTGCAACCAGTACCAGCATCCTGCGACTCATCGAGGTCCCCTTCTCGTGTGTCCGGCGGGTCGCCGTCGGACGCGACAACGTCACGGTACCTCCGACGGTTCCCAGAAGGAGGGGGCCGCCGTCACAAACGCCAGTGATCTGGTGGAGACCGATCCCACCGCGTGACACGCCGCATTCCGGACGGGACGCCGTCGGTATCCTGCCGGGTGCTGTGACATTTTCGGAGATCCTCACTGCCCGCTCACCATGCTTCTCGTTCGAGTTCTTCCCTCCCAAGGACGAGGACGGCGTGGAACGACTGCTGCGGACCGTTGCCGAGCTGCGCCCCTTCCAGCCCGGCTTCGTCTCGGTGACCTACGGCGCGGGGGGATCGTCGCGCCGGCTCACCGTCGAGTTGGTGAAACGCATCAAGGCAGAGACCGGCATCGAGACGGTGGCACACCTCACCTGTGTCGGGTCTTCGGGTCGGGAGATCGAGTCGGTGCTCGAAGATCTGGTGGCCGGCGGCATCGAGAACGTCCTGGCGTTGCGGGGCGACCCACCGCGGGGGGAGACCACGTTCACCCCGGTCGAGGGCGGGTTCGCCCACGCCAGCGATCTCGTGGCGTTCATCAAGGCCCGGCACCGGCTGTCGATCGCAGGCGCCTGCTACCCGGAGAAGCATCCCGAGGCGTCCAGCATGGAGGAGGATCTGGCCCACCTGAGTGAGAAGGTCGACGCCGGCACCGAGCTGCTGGTGACCCAGCTCTTCTTCGACAACGCCGACTACTTCCGGTTCGTGGAGCGGGCTCGGGCCGTCGGCATCGACGTCCCCATCGTGCCCGGGTTGATGCCGATCACGAACCTGTCGCAGATCAAGCGTTTCACCGCCATCTGTGGGGCGACGATCCCGGCCGACCTGCTGGCCAGGCTCGAGGCCACCGGGGGTGAGGGGGATCAGGTGGTCGAGATCGGGGTGGCGCATGCGACCGCCCAGGCGAGAGGCCTGCTCGCCGGGGGCGCGCCGGGCATCCACTTCTTCACCCTGAACCGCTCGAACGCCACCCGGCGGGTACTGGAGGCGATCCGGACCGGCTGAACCTCGTGCAGGATCGGTGGAGACTCAGGCGCCGCCGGGACCGTCGGCCACCTCGATGGGGCCCACCAGGGCGGCATTGAGGGCGTCGAGGTCGGAGGGGGAAACCCGATACTCCTGTTCACCCGCGCCGCCGGTCGCCACGACCCGGTAGCGGGTGAGGAACGAGGTGGCGACGTTGCAGCGGATCACGGACCGGTGGCGCGTGCCGTCGGCGGCGAGCCGCCGGGCGTGACCCCAGGTCAGGGCCAGTGTCGTCACCGGGTCGTCAGGCGCGGCGGGGGCGAAGCGCCGCCATCCGGACTCCTCGATGAACTGCAACTCGCCTGGCTCCACCGCATGGAACACCGCCATCGTGGGGACCTGGCGGACCTGGGCCTCGTACTGGAGACGGGAGAACCGGAAGGGACCGAGCGTCGGATAGTCGTGACGCTCCTCCGCCGACCCCGGGACGTCCGGATCGGCGCAACGGCGCTGCTCGAAGTCGCGCCACACCACGCCGTGGTCGGAGATCTCGATCTTGGCGAGCACCGGCCAGCGGATCTCGCCGTCGCAGAGGCGGCAGCGCAGCAAGGCCGTCTTGACGCCACAGACCTGCCACATCGCTTGGGGGGCGCCGAGGAGGTGGTGGCTGGGCCACAGCACCTCGGCGGGTCGCAGCCCGGCATAGGAGTCGGCGATGGAAGGCCCGGCGCGAGGGGCGAGGCCGTCCTCGGCGACGGTCACCAGGTCGATCAGATCCGTCCCGTCGATCACGATGCGGACCTCGTCATCGAGATCCTCTCCATTCGCCCAGGGTTGGGGGCGCAACTCCAAGGTGTCCAGCATCGAACCGTCGGCGGTACCGCTCACGACGGCATTATCCCGCGGCGGGACCGGAAACGCGTGCACCCGGCGCCGGACCGTATCCGTGGGGTAACGTCACCGCCAGCGAGGAAGGACACCGATGACCTTGATCACCTGCCCGGAGTGCGGCCACGAGGTTCCCGGCGACGCCGCCACCTGTGCCAACTGCGGCCACCCGCTCACCGGGGAGCCGGCGCTCCCGAGCGATCCGGCCCGTGCCGCCGCGGCGCCCGACAGGGCCGCGCCATGGTCGCGGGCCATGCTGATCGGCGCCGCCGCGGTCGTGCTGGGGTCATTCCTGCCGTGGGCGAGCGTGTCGATCTTCGTGGGGAGCATCAACGTCTCCGGCACCGACGGGGACGGCGTCCTCACCCTGTTCATCGGCGCCGTGCTCGCCTTCGTCGCCTTCCGTGCCATGAAGCCCGGCATCACGCGGGGTGCCACCATCTTCGCCATCGTCGCCTGCCTCATCCTGTTCGGCATCGCCCTCTACGACTTCATCGACATCCAGCGGGTGGCGTCGGACCTGTCGAGCTTCTCCGACGACGTCGCCTCCGCCTCGGTCGGGTACGGGTTGTGGATCGTGCTCATCGGCAGCGCGGTGGCGACGGTGGGATCGTTCGGTATCCTCCGGAAGCAGTGACGGGCCATGAGGCTCCGCGCCATACCCATCGGACTCGCGGCGCTGCTGATCCTCGTCGCCTCTTGCTCGGACGCCGAGCCCGTGACCACCACCACGTCGACGACCACCACGACGGCCGCACCAACCACGACGGCGCCCGCCTCCACCACGACGCAGGCGCCGGAATGTGACCTGATCCCCAAAAGCGCCCGGGACGCGGTCCGTCGGGAAGTCGACCAGGGCTACAGCGTCGGGATCGTGGTCGGCGTCGTGAGCCCGTGCGGGACCGAGTTCTACAGCTACGGCTCGACGACGGAGGCGGGCGGGGACCCGGTCGACGAGGACACCGTCTTCGAGATCGGGTCGACCGGCAAGGCCTTCACCGGGTTGCTGCTCGCCGACATGGCGGAGCAGGGCGAGGTCTCCTTGAGCGACCCCATCGAGGACTACCTGCCCCAGGGTGTCACCGCACCGACCCACGACGGCCATTCCATCACCCTGGCCGATCTGGCGACGCACACCTCCGGCCTGCCTGCCATGCCCGACAACTTCGCCCCGGCCGACGAGCTGCGACCCTACGCCGACTACACCGTGGAGCAGCTCTACCAAGCACTGTCCGATGTGGTGCTGACCCGAGATCCCGGGTCAGCCTATGAGTACTCCAACCTGGGCTTCGGGCTGCTCGGGCAGCTCCTCTCCCTTCGCAGCGGACTGGACTACGAACAGATGGTGATCACTCGCATCACCGATCCCCTCGGCATGCCCGACACCCGCTCCACCCTGTCGGCCGGAATGCGGCAGCGTCTCGCCACCGGCTACCGGCACGGAGAGCAACTTCCGCTGTGGGACAACCCGACCTTGGCGGGCGCCGGCAACCTGCGCTCCACGGCCCGGGACATGGTGACGTTCCTTGCCGCCAACGTCGGGCTGATCGAGACCGACCTCGCCCCCGCGATGGAGGCCACCCACATCCGGCGTCACCTCATGGACGACTCGTTCAGCGTCGGCCTCGGCTGGCACATCCGTACCGAGGCAGGCCCCGAGATCGTCGAGCAGCACGGCGCCACCGGCGGCTACTGGTGCTACGCCGGGTTCGTCGAGGACACCCAGACCGGGGTGGTCGTGCTCACCAACAGCTACTACGAGATCGACGAGATCGGCCTCGACATCCTGCGCCGTGCGGCCTGAGGCACCGAGTCGTGCCCCGTGACACTAGAGCGGGGCGTGGAAGACGACCCGGTCCTCACCGGGGCCGCTGTAGTCCCGCACCACGGGGATGCCACGCTCGTTCGGCTCGCCGAGGAGCTGCATCCCGAGCCGGCGGTGGAAGGCGATCGACTGGGCGTTGTCGGGGGTGGTGACCGCCTTCATGGCGGTGCACTTGCGGGCCCGGGCCAGGTTCATGAAGTGGGCGTAGAGGTGGCTGCCGAGCCCCTCGCGTTGGTGGGCCCGGCGCACCCCGATGAGGTGCACGTAGGCGACCGGCTCGGTGGGGGAGAAGAAGCCGAACAGGTAGGCGACGACCGTGCCGTCGTCCTTCATCACGAACGCGGTGTCCCCGAACTCGTAGACCAGGAACGGGTGGTGAAGGGGGAGGGTGCGGTCGTTGCCCCAGAAGTCGACGATGTCACGCAGGATCTGGTCGAAATCCGCCTTGGTGCACTGGGTGATCTCCACGAGGGATGACCTCCGTGTCGCGATCGGGGCCGAGCGTCGTTGCGCTCCATTCTCGCACCGCGCCGGCCCCCGGTGGGGTCGACTGTCAGACGGCCTCAGGCGTCGAGACGGGAACGGATCTCCCGCTCGTACTCGGGGAAGTAGCGGCCGATCACCGGCAGGTCGAAGCGCGACAGGATCGACTCCTTCGGCTCCCGTTCCAGCAGGAACTCGAACGACGCCGCGATCAACTGCTCCGCCGCGACGCCGCCACCGAACCGGTCCACGTCGGTGGACGAGGCGGTCACCTCGTGACGGCTCACCCCTGCGCCGTCCGCCACCTCGACCCGGTAGCGGCCGTCTCCGACGGCGGTCACGTCGATGCTGCTCATGTCGCCTCCTCACTCGGGCGAGATTCCGTCATCGTAGGGACGGCGACACGCGTAGCATCGAATCGCTCTTGGGAAGGGAGCCGAGCGGCCCTCCCGAACGCCCGCTCCGGCGCTCGGAAGACCCTCGTGGAACCGAGAGGGAGCAACGATGATGCGACGGTGGATCCTGGTGGTCGCGGCCGTGAGCGTGCTGATGGCGGCTTGCTCGGGAGGTGACGGCACGTCGGCCGCCGACACGACGACGACGATCGGTTCGACCACGGCAGGGGAGGCCGAAACGACCTCCACAGTCGCCACCGAACCCGACCCGGAGACCACGACCTCGGCCGCGACGGCCGGGTCCGGCTCCGACTGCATGCTGCTGACGACCGAGGAACTCCAGACCGCGACCGGTCTCCCCTTCGCCGACGGCACCTACAACGCCGATCTCTCCGGCGAACACCAGAGCATCTGCGATTGGATCTCCTCCGGGGACGCCTTCGCCACCGCCCAGGTGCTCGTCTCCGACTGGCCGTACCAGCCATCCAAGGAAGGCAGCGCCTCCGCCTTCACGCTGGTGAGCGTGACCGTCCCCGGTGCGACGCAGGCCTACGCCACCGAGGAGGGGAGCCTGATCGGGATGGAGATCGGCGGTCGGTACGTCCAGGTGGCCTACATTCCGGCCGGACCTGGGAACGTGCTCGACGCCACCACCCAACTCGCCACCATCGTCGCCGGACGCATGGGATAGCGCCGCACGGCACGTCTCGAAGGGAACGACCATGACCTCCATCGTCGAAGAAGCCCCCGTCATCTCCCGCGGCTCGGTCACGATCGATGCCTCGCCGGAGACGGTGTGGGCCACGATCAGTGACATCGCCCGCTGGCCGGAATGGAACCCGGACGTCACCACCGCCCGGTTGGACGGTCCGCTGATGGCCGGCACCCAGTTCACCTGGAAAGCCGGTCCCGGGACCATCCGGTCCACGCTGCTCCAGGTCGACCCGCCCCGCACCATCGCCTGGCGGGGAAGCACCATGGGCATCGGAGCGGTCCACATCTGGCACATCGAAGCCGGCGACGACCACGTCACCCTCAGCACCGAGGAATCCTGGACCGGGCTCCTGCCGAGACTGCTGCGCCGCTCCATGCAGCGGAGGCTCGACTCCGCCATCGAGGCCGGCCTCGCCGCCGCCAAGGCGCGGGCGGAAGGCACCCGGTAGGCGGCGGTGATCGGGCCCCGCCGCAGGAATCGCCTCCGAGGCGCGCCAACCCTGCTAGCGTTCCGCCCGCCGCACCGGGTGGAGGCCAGCGAACCATCGCTTCCCCGGTAGTCACACGGCCCAGGTTCTCACCCGGTTGGACCGCCTCTTCGGCCGATTCTCGATCCCACAGGCGAATGACGCCGCATGGTCGAGCGAGACATCGGCACAATCCAACCAACATCGCCCCCAATGGGGCCAGGAGTCATCATGTCACCCACCTTCGCCCAACTCGGGCTGCCCGATCCGCTCGTCTCCGCCCTCGCCAAGGGCGGCATCACCGAGCCCTTCCCCATCCAGGCCGCCACCATCCCCGACGCCCTCGAAGGCCGGGACGTCTCCGGCAAGGCACCGACCGGGTCCGGCAAGACCCTCGCCTTCGGGCTTCCCCTCCTCACCCGGATCGATCGGGCGGGCCGCTACCGGCCCCGGGCGCTGGTCCTGGCACCGACCCGGGAACTCGCCGCCCAGATCAAGACCGAGCTGGCCCCGCTGGCCCGGGCCGTGCACCGCTCCGTGACGGCCGTCTACGGAGGCGTCGGCTACGGACCCCAGAAGACGGCGCTGCGCAATGGCGTCGACGTCCTCGTCGCCACGCCGGGGCGTCTCGAGGACCTCATCGAACAGGGCTCCCTCGACCTCGACGAGGTCGACTTCGTCGTCGTCGACGAGGCCGATCGGATGGCCGACATGGGCTTCCTGCCCGCGGTGCGCCGCATCCTCGACCGCACCGCCGAGCGCCGCCAGACGCTGCTGTTCTCGGCCACCCTCGACGGCGACATCGCCGTTCTCAGCCGCGACTACCAGCACGATCCGGTCCGGCACGAGGCAGGCACCGTCGACGCCGACACCATCGACGCCCGCCACCACTTCTGGCTGGTGGACCACGCCGACCGGGTCCGGCACACCGCCGAACTCGTCGACGCCGCCGGACGGTCCATCGTGTTCACCCGCACCCGTCATGGCGCCGACCGGCTGGCCCGCCAGCTCGCCAATGAAGGCATCGAGGCCGTCGCCATGCACGGCGGACGCTCACAGAGCCAGCGCGACCGGGCCCTGCAGTCGTTCTCCTCGGGACGGGCCCAGGCCCTGATCGCCACCGATGTGGCGGCACGCGGCATCCACGTCGACGCGGTCGCCGCCGTTGTCCACTTCGACCCGCCGGCCGACGCCAAGGACTACCTGCACCGCTCCGGGCGGACCGCACGGGCCGGCGCCGCCGGCAACGTCGTCAGCCTGGTGACCGGGGCGCAACGGCGCGACGTGCAGCGCATACAGCAGCACCTCGGGCTCCGGGCCCCCATCGATCCACCCTCGATGCAGGACCTCGACGGCGGCGGACACGAAATCGGTGACGTCGCCCCCGAACGTGGGCGGCGGCCGAGCGCCCCGTCCCGTCCGGCGCCGAAACGAGGCGGCGATTCCCGGCGCGACACGAGGACGGCGACCGCCAATGGGGGAGAGCGACTCAGCGTCTACGTGGCGAATCTCCCGTGGGACATCACCGCCGGCGAGGTGCAGGACCTCTTCGCCCGCCACGGCGCCGTGCACCAGGCCACCGTCATCACCGACCGCCGCACCGGGCGCTCCAAGGGGTTCGGGTTCGTCGACATGCCCACCCCCGCCGCCCACAGCGCGGTCGCAGCCCTGCATGGGGCCAGCCTCGGGGGCCGCGACCTCACGGTCCGGCTCGCCCGACCCCGGTCACGACGCTGACCGAACCGACCTTCGACCAGAACGATCCGGGCACCGAGCCCGGCGAAACGAGACATCCATGAACACCTCACATTCTCCATGCCCGAACGTGGCATGGAACCTCAACCACCTCCGGCGCGGTGCCAGCTATCGCGCGACCACGTCTCGCGGGAGTACGACCGGCGAGTACCTCGGGATGGAGGCGCCGCACGGTGACCGTGCCATCCTCCTTCGCCACGCCAGGCGGACCGAGTCGATCCCTCTCTGCGACGTCACCGGCCTCGGCCCGGCGGCCTGACGCCCCTGGCGGCTCGGCCGCGCCGCGGGCAGTATGCGACCCATGAGCGAGCATGCGGCCCGTCCGGCCCGGTGGTGGAGCAGCGAAGCAGGGAAGGCCGAAGCGCGCCGCCTCGGCCTCGGAGAATCGGCCCGTGTCGCACTTGCGATGGGCGTCATCTACCAGGTGTACCCCCGCAGCTTCCATGACACGACCGGTAACGGGGTCGGAGACCTCCCCGGGATCACGAGCCGTCTCGATCACCTGAGCGACACCCTCGGCGTCGACACCGTCTGGATCTCGCCGTTCTACCCGTCCCCGATGGCCGATTTCGGCTACGACATCGCCGACTACTGCGACGTCGACCCGAGGTTCGGCACCCTGGCCGACTTCGATGAACTCGTCGCCTCCTGCCACCGGCGGGGCCTCCGGATCATCATCGATTGGGTGCCGAACCACACCTCGGACCAGCATCCATGGTTCCGGGCGTCCCGCTCCTCCCGCAACGACCCGAAGCGGGACTGGTACGTGTGGGCCGATCCCAAGGACGACGGCGCGCCGCCGAACAACTGGCTGTCGGTGTTCGGAGACGTGGCTTGGGAATGGGACGACCACACCGGCCAGTACTACCTGCATTCGTTCCTGCCGGCCCAGCCGGACCTCAACTGGCGCAACCCCGAGGTGCAGGCGGCGATGTTCGACACACTGCGGTTCTGGCTCGACCGGGGCGTCGACGGCTTCCGCATCGACGTGGCCCACTACCTCATGAAGGACCCCCAACTGCGGGACGAACCGGGCGCCGATCCGGACGAACCCCGGCTCTTCAAGTCGCTCGGGGACTACGACTCGCTGCGCCACATCTACGACAAGGGCCATCCCGACATTCATCGCGTGTTCCGCGGCCTGCGGGAACTGCTCGACTCCTATGACGGCGACCGGTTCGCGGTGGGGGAGATCCACGTCTTCGACTGGGAGCGGTGGGCCGCCTACTACGGCGCCGACGACGAACTCCACATGCCGTTCAACTTCTCGCTGGTGTGGACGCCGTGGAACGCAGCCGCGGTGCGGGATCGGATCGACGCGCAGGAACGAGTCGTTCCGCCATGGGCGTGGCCGAATCAGGTGCTCGGCAACCACGACGAGCCACGCCTCGTGAGCCGGGTCGGGTCCGCGGCGGCGCGGGTCGCCGCCATGCTCCTCCTCACCATGCGCGGCACGCCAACGATCTACTACGGTGACGAACTCGGCCTGCCGCAGGTGGAGGTCCCACCCGAAAGGGAGCAGGATCCATGGGGGATCAGGGTTCCGGGTCAGGGACGGGACGGCTGCCGTACCCCGATGCAGTGGACGGCGGAGCCGGGCGCCGGGTTCACGACGGCGGACGAGCCGTGGCTCCCCTTCACGCCGGGAGCGGAACGTCTCAATGTCGCCGCCGAGATGAGCGACCCGGGCTCGATGCTGAATCTGTACCGCCGGCTCCTGGCGCTCCGCCGCGCCGAGCCGGCGTTGTCATACGGCGGCTACGAGGTGATCCGCGACACACCCGACGGTGTCCTCGCCTATCTCCGGCGCGCCGAGGGCGACGGATTCGCCGTCGCCCTCAACTTCACGAGTCGACCCGTCACCTTCTCCCTCGGGCGAAACGGGGCGGTCGCGGTCGGTACCAACCCGGAGCGCGACGGCGCCCCCGTTGGGTCGTCGTTTGAACTCCGACCCGACGAAGGCGTCGTGATCCGGATCGACGGAAGCTCAGCTCGAGGAGCTGCCCTTTGACCGGCTCGGAGCAGGCTCCGGAGCTCGGTAGTCTTCGCATCCGCACTTCGGGACCGTGCACTGATCATCGAAACGGTGCTCCCTCTGCGGATGGCCGCATTCGGCACACCGGAGGTAACTGGCGTTGGTGACCCGCGTCGTCGTTGCGCTCACCGGGAACGTTCTTTGGCGACGTTGACCGTGAGCTGGCGCCCGTCGTGATCCTTGCCGTTGAGGGCATCGATGGCGGACTTGGCTGCCTCGTCCGAGGCCATCTCGACGAACCCGAAACCGCGGGAGCGGCCGGTGTCACGGTCGGAGATGACCTGGGCGCGGCGCACCTCGCCGTGGGGGGCGAAGAGCTGCTCGAGGTCGGTCGAAGTCGTGTTGAACGAGAGATTGCCTACATAGATGTTGCTGGACATGCCGTGCTCCTTCCGAAGCTGCGAACCGTCGGGGGCAGACGCCCCGCCTGATCGGCCTTCGGAGGCCGACCGTCAGGTCGGCGGGAACGCGGATGTCATGCGGTGACTCCGCCGGACGGAACGGGAGGCGGAGCAGGCGTTGTGCGCTGGGCGCGCACGATGTGCATCCAGTGTAGCGGAGTCTCGGCGGTGGTGATGCCTGGTCAGAAACGTCCGGCGCGAGACCGGTCACGACAAAAGAGCTGGTCTCAACGGGGACGTTCGACGTGAAGGAGGGTTCGACTCGCAGTGTTCGCGAGCCACCGGCGCCAGGCATTCAGTGCGGTGCGCACCGCGCGAAGCGAACGGCGGGCGAGAGATCGCGACGCGAGGTCGACGACAACCACGGGGGTGGGGGAGAGGGCTCCCGGAGGCCCCAAGGTGGTGGCCTCCCTGGTCCAACTCCGGCACACCAGCGCGGCTGGCCGGTCCTCGGACGGGTCGGTTCCGACGGTCACATTGCTCCGCCGTTGTCGGTTGGGCGGCTACTCGTTCACGAGGACGGCGAGGCAGTGGAGAGAGGGAGCAGAAGCTCGAAGGTGGTGTCGGCGGCAGTGTCATCGACCCGAAGGTCCCCGCCCATGGCTTGGGCCAAGTCCCGCGAGATGTGCAGGCCGAGGCCGATCGAGCCGGACGCGGTACCGGTATTGAACGGTTCGAAGAGGTGGGCTCGGGCCTTGGGGGTGATGCCGGGACCGTCGTCGGTGACCTTGACCACGAGCATGTCGCCGGCGACCTCGGCGTGGAGGGCACGGTGATCTCCTCCGTAGCGGCCGGCGTTGCTCACGAGATTCCTGATGATCTGCCGGATGCGGAGCGAGTCGCCCAAGACCTTCGCATCAGGATCGAGTTTCACCTCGTAGTCGGTGAGGTCGAGACCGGCGAGGACATTGCCGAGGGTCACGGGTTCGTGGGCAACCCGGAGGGTCGATCGGTCCAGCGCGGCTCCGGCGACGAGATCCTCGACGATGCCGGAGACGTCCTCGGCCTGCACCGCCATGCTGCGGGCCAGCTCGCGCCGGGTTTCGTCGTCGAGACTGTCCCAGTCGCTGTCGAGCAGGCGTGCGAACCCGGCGAGCGAAGTGATCGGGTTGCGGAGTTCGTGGCTGACCGAACCGATGAGGCGCGACTGGGCTTCGGCGGCGTCGAGGGCAGCGTGCTCGGCGCGACGCAGATCGGTGACGTCGAGGTCGACGACCACGATCCGGGCGTAGCGGTCGTCGGCATCGGACCCGGTTGCCTGCCAGTGCGACCGCACGATGACGTCGCGACCACCAAGGGTCGGGGCAGCGTGCTCCCGGATCACGGTCGTGACGCCGACGAATGGGGCGCTGACCTGCTGGATGAGCGATTGCCTGAGGTCCGGGTAACGCGCCAGATCGAGCCGGCGCTCGACGAAGGAAGGGGCGGCGTCGGACATGGGATTCCCGTAGAGCCGGAGCCAGGCATCACTCGCCGCCACGGGTTCCAGAAGGAGCGTCGCGGCCAGGAGCGCGTCGTCGTCGGCGAGGCGCTCGCGGATCTCGTCCACGCTGAGGTGGCCATAGGCGGCGATCAGAGGCCGGTAATCGGCAACGAGCATCGGCACCGACACCGCCGCGACCATCGCCTGGACGTCGGCGATTGTGAACCCTGGCATGCCTGGCGTTATCGGCGAACGGCGCGATGAGCTTGAGGCAACCACGGCTGGGGTGCCGCCAGCCGCGCCCGGCGCCGAGTGTGCCGGCGCGGGGCTTTGTGGTCCAACGCGCCTACGAAGAATCAACGACCCCGGCGACGTAACCCGCGACGCCGACGGGACCCCAAGCACGCTGACGCTCTGGATCGTGACCATGACGGTGGCGATGGTGGCGCCGGGTGATGCGACTTGCGGTCGCGAGGGCTTATCGAGCCGTCGCTTGTGGTTGTTTCCCCTCCCGTATTGCCAAGTCCTGGAGTGAGGAGTGGTCGGCCGGGCTGAGCAGTGCATTCTCTGCCACGATGAGGCTCGACTCATCACTGGGCCTGGCCAAGAGTGCACTCCGAAGTAGGGCGGCGGCCGGCTGCTCGTTTGGGAACAGCGCGTCCTCCTTGGCGGTGTAGTCGCGAGAGAACACGATCGCCTCTTCGCTGATCGCGGCCATCGTTGTCGAGCCCGCCGCGCTGAAGGTCTGGGCAGGCTGGCGGAGCTCACCGCGGAGCTCGGCTGTCGACGTGGGGTAGTCACCGGCGCCCTCGCCGAACCGGTGCGAACCGGTTGGCAGGTTGCGCTCGCCGATCAGGTCGTGGTCGTCGTGGAGCACCACCGAGCCTGCTGCCCTCCTCCGTTCAGGGCCGTGGATGCGGAGCCGGCAGGCACACAACAACCCGGGCACCTCCGCTCGGGGAGTCGCCTATCGAGACGGAGCCGTCGTGGGAAACGACGACTGCTTGGACTATGGCCATCCCCAAGCCCGTTCCTCCCTGTTGGCGACTTCGATCGGGGTCAAGGCGGACGAATCGCTCGAAGACATGCTCCCTGTCTTCCTCGGGGATACCCGGCCCATCGTCGTCGACGGTGAGCACTGCCTGGCCATCGTCGAGTCTCAGGGCGACGATCACGAAGCCCCTGGCATGTCTGTCGGCGTTGTCGATGAGGTTGCGGACCACGCGAGCGAGCTGTCCCGGATCACCCACGAGCCGCACCGGTTCGACCCGCGAGATGTCAACCGGCCGGTGCTGGAGCCGCCGCGCCTCCTCGATGACGATGTCGTCGAGGTCGACCTCTTCCCGGGTCGTAGCCTGGTTCTCGTCGAGCCGGGCGAGCAGCAGCAGGTCTTCGACGAGTGTGGCGAGGCGCTCCTGCTCGCCGAGGACGATTGCGGCGGTGTCCTTCCAGTCTGTGTCTTCTGGCCGATTGAGGCCGACTTCGAGTTTGGCCCGGCTGGTGGCTATCGGGTTGCGCAGCTCGTGGGAGATGTCGGAGACGAACTCACGCTGGCGTTGGCGGCTACCGGATAGCCGGTCGAGCATCCTGTTCATGGTCTGCGCAAGGTGGGCGATCTCATCACCGGTTGCAGGAACGGGGACTCGCTCGTCGAGCCGATCATCGGTGATCCGGTCGACCTGATCGGTGATGGCCGCCACCGGCTTGAAGGCCCGGCCGGTGGTCATCCAGGCGAGGACCGCGACCGCAACGATCAAGAGCGGGGTGACCAGCAGGAGAGTGTTCCGCAGGTTCGCAACGCCGGTTCGAACCGATCCCAGCCAGGAGAGCGCCGTCAGCGTCATGTCCCCATCGGGGCGTCTGATGACGATGCTCTCGACGGAGAATCCGCTCCCGGGCGCCTGATCACCAGCGGCGTCGTCGGGTTGCGGCTCGCCTGCCTGCTGCCCCGGTCCGAGCGAGAGGGCCATGGTGTCGCCGAGAAAGATCGTCGGAGTCGTCCCAATCAAGGTGCCCGACTCGTTGCGCAACCGGAACGCGGTCCCATCACGTCCCTGCGGCAGTGAGATCGGGCTTTCGGCAAGCGCGGGGTCAAACGGATCGAGTGCGGGCAGGCTCGTGGCGAGGTGGTTGAGGTCGATGATGTCCTGGGCCTTGAGATCCTCGATCCAGGCGGTCTCAGCTCTGGTGAGCAGAAGCCAGCTTCCCATCGCGACGACAACGGCGAAGAGTGCGGTCACCACGAAGGTGAGTCGTGTGCGCAGAGACAGCGCCCGCCTGGCGCCGCTCATGGGGTGATGCGGTAGCCGACTCCGCGCACCGTCTCGATCATGTGTGCATCGTCCGGCCGGTCGATCTTGTTGCGCAGGTACCCGATGTAGACCTCGACCACGTTGGGGTTGCCGAAGTAGTCGAGCCCCCACACCCGGTCGATCAGCTCCTGTTTGCCGACAACGGTTCCGGCTCGGGACATGAGTGCTTCGAGCAGGGAATACTCGCGCGGGGTCAGATTGATCTCACGCTCTCCCATGCGGCAGCGGCGAGACGCCGGGTCCAGCGAGAGGTTTCCCACCACGAGCTTCGCCGGGCGCAGATCCCTTCCTCGCCGAACCAGAGCGCGAAGCCTCGCCAGCAGAACCACGAAGGAGAACGGCTTGGTCATGTAGTCGTCGGCACCGGTGTCGAGACCCTCCGCCTCGTCATGCTCGCCGGCCTTGGCAGTCAGCATCAGGATCGGTGTCTGCACCCCTTCCTCTCTCAAGACGGCGCACACGCGGTAGCCGTTGATACGGGGGAGAAGGATGTCAAGGACGATCGCATCGAACTGGCCTTCACGGGCGCGCCACAGGCCGTCTTCGCCATCGTTGGCGACCTCGACGTCGAAGCCCTCGCCGGCCAGGCCCTGGGCAATCGCCGTTGCCAGATTCACCTCGTCCTCAACCACTAGCACACGCATCGGACCTCAGTATCTCGCGGTTCGGCTGATAGACGGCTGAGAAGACTGAGACTCCTCTCAGGCATTCTCAGTTTCCCCACAGGCGGCCGTCGGCACGATCAGGTCAGTCGACTCAGGAGGAAACCCAACGTGAGGATGTACACCGCCGCGCAATCGGCCCTCACTTTGGCCGCATTTGCCTTGATGGCAACAGCCTGTGGCGCAAACGGCACAGCTCCGGCACCGACCCTGCCGACCGTGGCGCCGACAACGGCAGCCACCTCGGCTCCTGGTACCCCGCAGCCTCCGTCCACAACGGAGGGGACGCCCTCGTCAACAGCGAGCGACCCGGAGAAGGCGATGCTGGAGTACGGCCAGTGCATGCGGGACCACGGCGTGGACATGCCCGACCCGATCGCGACCGACACGGGGATAGCCATGGTCTCCCCGCGCGACGACGATGCCGCGGCCCATGCAGACGCCGATGCCGCGTGTGCGCACTTTCTCGACGACTATTTCGCCGACTTCGAGCTGTCGCCGGAGCAAGTGGCTGAAGCTCGCGACCGGGATCTCGCCTTTGCGCAGTGTATGCGTGACAACGGCGTCGACCTCCCCGATCCGAACCCCAACGGCCCGACGGTGATCGGACCTGACTTCTACGACAACGTCGACCCTGATGTGTTCCAGGCAGCACTCGGGGTCTGCAACCGGCAGGTCGACGGCTCGGACAGCAGCGGGGAAGCCACGCCATGAGGGGGCGCATCCTCGGCGTCGGGGGCGGACTCGTGATGTTGGTCTTGGCGGGGGCGGGGGTTGTAGCCGTCGGGCGTGCAGATACACCTGGTCCCGGTCAGGAGTCGCAAACGTCGACTCCCGTGGCCGCGGAGACGGCGATGGTCGAACGGCGAACCCTCGATCAAACGGAGGAGCTCACCGGGGCGATCGGCTACGGAGAGGCCTTCTCCTTGCCCGCGAGCCCGGAGGGTACGGTGACCTGGGTGCCGAATCCGGGGGTGGTCCTCGAGGCGGGAGACCTGCTCTACAAGGTCGACCAACAGCCGACCTACTGGACCACCGGTGCCGTGCCAACCTATCGGGAGCTCACCCGGGGAACCGAAGGTGACGACGTGACCCAGCTCCAGCGGTTCCTCCACGCCGGCGGCTATCTCGAATCAGACGAGGTCGATGGTGCCTATGGTCCCCACACGTTGCGGGCGATCGGGGAGTGGCAGGAGGCCCACGGGCTCGACCGAACCGGCCGCATCGATGCATCTCAGTTGCTGTTCCTGCCGTATGACGCGTTGCGAGTGGCTCGCGCGCAACGGATCGGCGAAGCGTCCCGAACCGGGATCCTCGAAGTCACCGCCGCAAGCCCGTACGTCACGGTCGAGACCTCGGCGACCAAGAAACGCGCGTTCGAAGGCGACCCCGACATCGAGGTCGAGACGGCGGACGGATCGCGCTACCCGGCCACGCTGCGCTCCATCACCGCGGCGGCCGCGGACGCTTCGGGCTCATCGCGATTCACCGTCGAGCTCGACCTGGTGGCGCCTGCCGGGCAGGAGCCGGGCGAGGTGACGGTTGAGGTCACCCGGACGCTCGCTGCCGACGTGGTGGCGATTCCGGTGCGGGCGCTGGTGGCCCTGGCCGACGGGCGCTTCGCAGTCGAGGTGGTCACACCCGACGGCTCGACCGAGTATCGGGCGGTCGAAATCGGTGAGTCTGCCGGGGGCTGGGTGGAAGCCACGGGTGACATCGAGGTGGGCGACGAGATGGTGGTGCCTTCGTGACCGCAGTTCTCGAGCTCGACGGAGTAACCAAGAAGTACCCGGCCAGCCCGCCGGTGCGGGCATTGGATGCGGTCACTCTGCGTGTCGAGACCGGGGAGCTGGTCGCCGTGGTGGGGGCTTCAGGATCGGGCAAGTCCACGCTCCTCAATGTGGTGGGAACTCTGGCTCGACCTACCAGCGGGCGGGTACGGCTGGAGGGTCGCGATCTCACCAACGAGTCGGATCGCTCTCTGGCCGCGATCCGGGCCAACCGCATCGGTTTCGTGTTCCAGCAGTTCCACCTCCTCCCCGGGCTCAGCGCTCTCGACAACGTGGCCGCCGGTCTCGTCTATCGCGGGGTGGCGCGACGACTCCGGCGTCGGCTCGCATCTGCTGCACTCGAGCAGGTCGGCCTCGCGGGAAGAATGGCGCACAAGCCGGGCCAGCTCTCCGGCGGAGAACGTCAACGCGTCGCCGTTGCCAGGGCGATCGTCGGGGACCCGGCGATCGTGCTCGCCGACGAACCAACCGGGAACCTCGACTCGCAGACCAGCGCAGGGATCGTCAGTCTCATCCTCGACCTCAACGCCGGCGGTTCGACCATTCTCGTGATAACTCACGACAGCGAGATCGCCGCCAGGTTCCCGAGACAGATCAGGATGACCGACGGTCGGGTGCAAGCTGTCGCCCAGCCCGAAAGGCTCCCGTGATGGCCGGATCGCTGATCTCGAGCCGGCTGCGTCCCGGGGATCTCATCGCTGCCGGAAGCCACGGGCTCCGCAGCCGTAGGGTCCGAACCGCGCTCACCGCCGTTGGCATCGCGATCGGCATTGCCGCCATGATCGGCGTCCTCGGCATCTCTTCCTCCTCGAAGGCGGCGTTGCTGCGCCAGATCGACGCGTTCGGCACCAACCTGCTGGCGGTTCGGCCGGGACAGTCGGCGTTGGGAGGCGACGCGGTGCTTCCGATGGAGTCTCCAGCCATGATCCGCCGTATCCCTCCGGTCGAACAGGCGGCCGCGATCACAAAGGTCGACGCCACGGTGCGGCGCAGCCAGCTCATCCCCGAGCTCGAGACCAACGGTATCTCCGTCTTCGCCGCGGAGCCTGGAGTCTTCGCCACGCTCGGAGCGACCGTTGCCGATGGTCGGATCCTCGACGACGCCACCACTCAGGTGCCGGCGATCGTCCTCGGGTCGGTCACGGCCGAACGCCTCGGCATCTCCAGCGTCGCCGAGGGACCGATGGTCTACCTGGATGGGCGTTGGTTCACGGTCATCGGCATTCTCGACCCAATGCCACTCAGTCCCGACCTCGACCGATCCGCGCTCATCGGATACCCGATCGCGGCACAGCTGTTCCACACCCAGATCAATCCGTCGATGATTTACCTACGAACCAATCCCGACACGGTGGACGAAGTCAGAGCCATTCTCGCCCGTACCGCCAACCCACTGTCTCCAAACGAAGTCGCGGTCAGCCGACCGTCCGATGCCCTCGAAGCCAAGGCCGCCGTCGACCGGAACCTCACGCAACTCCTTCTGGCCCTCGGCGCCGTGGCGCTCGTCGTCGGGGGAGTGGGCATCGCCAACGTGATGGTGATCTCCGTTCTCGAGCGCAGGTCGGAGATCGGTCTGCGTCGGGCGCTGGGGGCCAAGCGAATCCACATTGCCGGGCAATTCATCACCGAAAGCATGCTCCTCTCGGCTTTGGGCGGAGTCACCGGAGTCACACTCGGTGCCACCATCACCTACCTGTACGCCAACGGTCAGCACTGGGTCGTAGACGTTCCGGTCCGGTTCCTGGCCGCGGGAGTGGCTGCTGCCTTGCTCGTAGGCACTCTGGCCGGTCTGTACCCGGCTGCACGTGCGGCACGCATGGACCCGGCCGAAGCCGTCCATCCTGCCGGATGACGAGACTGCAACAGGCCGGACTTCTGCCTGAGTCGGTTTCCGACCCCGCGCGCAACCTACAACGAGGAGACCTTCCGATCGACATAGCGGCCGAGCTCGCGCAATCTGCTGATGGGAAGCCGTGTCGCCGGTCCCGAGATGCCGACTGCCCCGATGAGAGAACCTCGAATGCGGAGTGGCACGGCCACACATCGTACGTCTTCGAAATCTTCCTCCAGGCCCATCGATTCTGCGAGGCTATCGAGGTCGTCTTCGAACAGATGAGCGTACCGATCGAGAGTGATCTGTGCCGACGAATGACCTGGCATTCTCTGCACCGCTTTGACGCTCGCTCCGGCTGAGATGGCCAGACTGGCAGCCGTGTGTCGTACGTCGTGTGGGACCAGATCGCCAAGGGCGACGTCGGCCACTGCGGGCTTCCACACTCTCCGCAGGAAGTTCGGGGACGGGGAGGCTCAGCTGGTGCTCCAGACCGCCTGATTGACGACGTTCTCGAGGCGTTCCTGGCCACCCGACACCGGGTCCGGATCCAGTTCACCGGCCTCGACCTTGGCTGCCAGATCGGCGAGTCCGACCGAGCCCCCGAGGATGTCGGTGCCGATCCCTTGCGTCCACCCGGCATAGCGGGCGTCCCGGTTGGCGTCGAGCTTCCCGTCCTCGAGGAGGGCGGCGGCCACCAGGAGAGAACGCGCCAAGGTGTCGATGCCTCCGATGTGGGCATGGAACAGGTCCGACGGGTGCATGCTCTGGCGACGCAGCTTGGTGTCGAAGTTGAACCCGCCGCTGGTGAACCCGCCGCCTCGCAGGATCTCGAAGAGCGCCAGGGACAACTCGTCGACGGAGTTCGGGAACTGGTCGGTGTCCCAGCCGTTCTGGGGATCGCCCCGGTTGGCGTCGATGCTGCCGAAGATCCCGTTGGCGACCGCGTAGGCGACCTCGTGGTGGAACGAGTGTCCTGCCAGCGTGGCGTGGTTCACCTCGAGGTTGACCCGGTACTCGTCGACCAGGTCGTAGCGCTCCAGGAAGCCGTGCACGGTGGAGGCGTCGTAGTCGTACTGGTGCTTGGTCGGCTCCTGCGGCTTGGGCTCGATGAGGAGGAGACCTTCGAAACCGATCTCGTGCTTGTACTCGGCCACCATCGTCAGGAACCGGGCGAACTGGTCGGCCTCGTGTTTGAGGTCGGTGTTGAGCAGCGTGTCGTAGCCTTCCCGACCGCCCCAGAGCACGTAGTTGGCGCCACCGAGCCGATGGGTGGCGTCGATGGCATGCTTGATCTGGGCCGCCGCCATGGCGAAGACCTCAGGATCGGGATTGGTGGCGGCGCCGGCGGCGAATCGCTTGTGATGGAAGAGGTCGGCCGTGCCCCACAGCAGCTTGGTGCCGGTCTCCTTCATCTTGGATTCGGCGTAGTCGACCATCTCTTCGAGATTGCGGACGGTCTCGGCAAAGGTGTCGCCGGCGGGGGCGATGTCACGATCGTGGAAGCAGAAGTAGGGGACTCCGAGTTTGCCGAGGAACTCGAACGCGGCGTCCATGCGGGCCCTGGCCGCCGCCATGTCCCATGCGCCGGCCAGCCACGGACGATCGAAGGTGCCGTAGCCGAAGACATCGGCCCCGTCCCACGTGAACGAGTGCCAGTAGCAGACCGCAATGCGGAGGTGGTCCTCCATACGCTTGCCGAGAACCACACGGTCGGGGTCATAGACCTTGAACGCGAACGGATTCTGGCTGTCGAGGCCTTCGAAGCGAACCGGCTCGCTCACCTCGGTGAAGAACTCACCTGCCATTGCGTGTCCTCCTCAACTCAGTGTCGTGTACGACCGCGTCTGCCATCGGACGGCGATCCTGCCGCAAAGAGCCCGACAATCCGAGGAACGGAGCAACGAGCCACGGGTCCGATCGTATCCCGAGGGCCCCAATGCTGGGCCTGCGCACAGGATACGGGCAAATCCTGAAGGCGGAGTACAAAGAGCGCGGCGGCGTTCCCTGTGACTGGTGTCGGTCCCGCAGAGGAGCCGATCGAACACACCACTCGTCCCTGCCTTCCTGCAGGTTGCAGCCGCTCCAGCCACCCCGGACCCCAGGAATCCCCACCCCGTCCGGCCGGCTTGAAAACGGTATCGAGATCGTTTTCAACAACCTAGAGGAGAGCCGGTCGCGCTGTCAATGTCACGGGGGCCCGGACGCGACGAGCCCCCGGGGGATTCCGTCGGGCGAGGTCGGGCTCCTCGCGTCGCGAAACATGCCCGGAGGCAGGAACGAAACCGTCGCTCCAACGAAGTCCGGCGCCGTCGCAGGTCCTACGGAAGGGTCTGGGCGATGTCGCTGTATTTCGTGGAGAGATTCTGACCGAAGACCATCACCGCGATGTACGCCACCATGGCGATCAAGCTGAGGAGAAGGGCGTACTCGACGAGACTCGCTCCCTCCTGGTGGCGCAGCATCTGCTGGATCCTCACAACGATTCTCGTAGTCATGGTATCCCTACGCTGGCGTTCTCACGGGGCCTCAGACGGGTCCCCAAACCACTCTCAGTAGTTTCACTCAAAGTAGACGGCCGAGATGCCGTATGTCTACGGGTCGGGCGACTCATTCGCGGCTCGCACCGACGCGTGGTCCGATCGGGGGACCGAAGCCGATTCTCCGACCGGCCGGGGGACGGGAAGGATCGGCGCCGGGAGACCGGGAGAGCGTGCCCGGAGCAGCGAGAGGTGAGGTCGTGGAGTTGGACGCAGCACAGATTCGGGAGCAGCGGTTCGAGATCGTCAAGCGCGGATTCGAAGTCCCCGCAGTCGAAACGTTCATCGAGGAGATCGCCAACGAGATGGAGCGGCGCGACCGGGAACTGGCCGAGATGACGGCGACGATCGAGCGTCTCGAGGGAGAGATCGGCGAAGCACGCGGCTCCGAGGAAGCGCTTCGCCTCACCCTGGTGGCCGCGACCCAAGCCAAAGAGGAGATGTTGGCGGCGGCCAAGGCCGAGGCCGAGGAGACGGTGGCCTCCGCCACCGAGCGGGCCAAGGAACTGCTGCTCGGCTCGGAGAGGGAAGCCAAGAACACCGTCGCCGCAGCGACACGGGAGGCCGACGAACTCATGGCGGCCAGCCAGAAGGAAACCGATGCCATGGCACGGTCGGTCCTCGAGGCGAACGCGGTGCTGCTGCAGCGCCTCGAAGCGCTGAGCAGCGTCGTGGAAGACACCGAGCAGATGCTGCGTTCGATCGCGGACGATGCCGTCCCGCAACTCGAACAGGCGCGGGGCACGCTGCTGGAGGCCATCACCGAGACCAGAGAGACCCCCGACGTCGTCAACGAACGTCGCAAGGTCACCGAGAAGGCCGAGGCCGACGCGGTCGAGGCGACCGAGGAGGGCGACGACGAGTCGGAGGGTGAGGGAGACCTGGTCGGGAAGGTCGATCGGCTGCTCGAAGAACTGCGCGAGGTCAATCCCTGACGCGAGTCACACCCGTCTCGTCCATGAGGTGGCGCTGCAGGGTCGCCCACGTCTCCTGGTGACCCAGCTCCTCGCGCAGTGAGCCGAGGGTCCGCAGGAACGCCGGGACTGCCGCCTCAGCCGACATCGGATTGCGCCGCGCCTCCTCCATCACCCGCTGGTCCGGGCGGAGGATGAGGACGTCGGTCTCCGGCCACGCTTCTTTCAGCACGGCCACCTCGGCCTCGAGTGCCGCTCGCCCGGCGCGGTCGAACATCCCTTCGAAGAAGCGGGCGTGGGGGCGGGTTTCGGGTGCCGCCATCGGGGCGATGACGATGACGAGGTCGAGCGGCGTCGGATTGGCCAGCACCAGATCGACCGACGTGCCGCTGGCGATCCCGCCGTCGACGTACCAGCGGTCCCGGATCTTCACGGGCTGGAACAGGAACGGCACCGCGGTGGACGCCGCTACGGCACGCTTGAGGCTGACCGGCGGCGCCGCCTCCGTGCCGAATGGGACGCGGCGACGCCCGGCGAGGTCGTAGGCGACGATCACGGTGGGACGATCCGGCCAGGACTCGGCAAGGGCGCCGAGTCGTTCCTCCAGCCACTCGGAAAGGCCGACGGTGCTGTAGAGGGCAGGGCTCCCGAGGACGAGCCTGAGATCCGGATGGCGCAGACCGGGAAGGACGCCCCGCCGCACCCAGCGGACCACGCCACGGGGCCGGGTCCGGCGGTACACCTTCTCCCGCAGGAATGCGGCAGCGTCCTCGTCGGTGCGGGCATCACCCACCAAGGTCTCGAGGGTCGCCTGGTTGCCGCGCACCATGGCGGCCGCCAAGGCGCCGCAGGAGGTGCCGACGATGACGTCGGCGCGATTCGGGCTCCAACCGGTCGCCATCTCCAGTGCGATCAACGTGCCGAACTGGTAGGCGGCGCCGGTGATGCCGCCTCCGCCGAGTACCAAGCCCACCGAACTCACGAGGAGGTAGGTTACGCCCGGCGCCGCGGCTGATGGGCGCAGCGGTGTGCGGCGGCGGGCGCAGGCGGGACGGGTAGGGTGCGCCGCCATGGCATCCTCGCTCACGTTGCGGCCCATGGTCCCCGCCGATCGCCCCGGCGTCGAGGCCCTCCTGGCGGCCATCGCCGACCACGACGGCCACCCGGGGCTCTCCGAGCACAAGTACCTCCACCTCGTCGGCGACGACGAGGCTCGTGCCGTGGTCGTGCAGACCGAGGACGGCGACCTCGTGGGGTACGGGCAGGCCGCCTGGCATCACCCGGGACGGACCGGGGGCAGCGGCCACTGGGCCATCGAGACGGCCGTCCATCCGGCGGCTCGCTCCGATGACGTGATCGACCTCCTGTTCGCGGCGGCGGTGGCACAGGTCGAGGACGAAGGGCGGACCACCGCCTGGGCATGGGACCCCTTCACGGAGGCCGCCCTCGCCCGGCAGGGCTGGGTCGCGACCCGGGCCCTGCACGAGATGCGGCGCCCCCTTCCCCTCCACCACGAGGCGCCGCTCCCGCCCGGGATCCATCTCGACCAGTTCCGACCCGGCGTCGACGAGGAGGCGTGGCTGGCGGCCAACAACGCGGCATTCGAGGGCCATCCCGAGAACGGGGCGCTCACCCTCCAGGATCTCGAGCGGAAGCTGGCCCAGCCCTGGTTCGATCCGGCGGGCCTCTTGATGGCCCGGGACGGGGACTCCCTCGTCGGGAGTTGCTGGACGAAGCTGCACCCCGACGGCACCGGCGAGATCTACACGATCGGGGTCCGTCCGGAGGCGCGGGGACGAGGTCTCGGGGTGGCACTGGTCGTCGCCGGACTCGACGACCTTCACCGCCGCCAGGGGGCGTCGACCGCCATGCTCTACGTGGACGCCGCGAACGCGGAGGGACTCGGCCTCTACCGGGGATTGGGGTTCCGGACGCGGCTGATCAACCGAGAGTACGAGGCGGGCTGAACGGCCCGAAATGCTCCCCGCAGGAGGGGCAGCTCACATCGCTCTCCTCGGTGGGGGCCAGGCACCAGGGGCACGGCAGATCGGGAGGGACCTCATCGTCCTCGATGGCGACGATGCCGCTCGAGACGGCGGTTCCGTCCTCGATCGTGGCCGGGGTGCCGTCGACCATGACGCCACGTCCCGTGAGGAGGCTGACCATGTGACCGACCATCAACATCGCTGACCCTTCGTCGACCTCACGCCATGGTACGGCGGAGCAGAGCGGATCGCGAGGACCCAGGACCGATCAGGAAGGGGGCTCGGGCTCGGCGATCGAACCGGTGACGGCACGGCGAAGCTCGGCGACGAGATACCCGTAGTCGGTGAGGCCGCTCCGCATCGAGTTCTCGGCCGTGTACACCAGCATCATCCCGGCGTGGTAGACGGTCCACCGGTCGAGCTGCCCCCGCTCCAGATGCTTGCCGTACCCGTCCTGGAATGCGGCGGCGGCATTGGGGCCGGCCTGGAGTCCGATGAGCCAGGTGGCCTTGGACAGGTCCCACTCCGGGGGGGCGAGGGTGGCCCACTCCCAGTTGATCAACGTCACCTTGCCCTTGTCGTCGACGAGGAAGTTCTCCGGCACGGTGTTGGTGTGGGCGATCCGCGGAGAAGAGGCGTAGGGCGGACGGACGGTGCGCGCCTCCGCCACCGTCTCGGCGGAGAGACCGAGGCGTCCCCGGTACCGCTCGAGGCGCCGGAAGGTCGAGAGGAAATCGACCGTGACCCACTCCTGATCGATGCCCCGAGCCAGGTTGGAGACCCGCTCCGGGGGAGCGTCGTGGATGCTGCGGAGGATCTCACCCGCCTTCTTCGCCAGGCCCGGATTCTCGGGAAGGGTCCCGAGGCTCCAACGCCCTGCGTCTTCGAAAATGGCCCAGTGGGTTTCGTCGTCGGTGCCGCGTTCGAGGAGGGCCGGCATGCCCGGCAGGTCGTGGAGGGCTTCGAGGGCGTGGCGCTCCCGCCGGTCTCGGGCCGGCGTTCCGTAGACCTTCGCAACCCGGGTGCCGTCATCCGACCACAACCGGTACACGCGATTGGCTCCGAGGGCGCGCTCGATGCTCGACAGCTCCTGGACACGCCCCCCCTTGGCGAGGCGCTCCGCGATCCGCAGTGTCTCCAAACCGATACCTTCCGCTCGCGGCACCTGGGTGCATTCTCCCACGCTTCGGGCTGGCGTGGCGGGATTCGCGGTACCCTTACCGACCATTCACCTGAGAGGAAACGCAATGGCGGCCGTGCACCTGACTTTCCCGGATGGCTCGACTCGGGAGTATCCCGAGGGCGTCACGGGTCGCGAGGTCGCTTCCAGCATCGGGCCCCGCCTCGCCAAGGCGGCGGTGGCGGTCGAGCTGGAGGGCCAACCGATCGACCTGACCCGTCCCATCACCGCCGACGGGACGGTCACCGTCGTGACGGCCAACACCGAGGAAGGGCGCCACATCATCCGCCATTCGGCTGCCCACGTGATGGCCCAGGCGGTGCTCGACCTCTTCCCGGGGGCCTCGTTCGCCATCGGGCCTCCCATCACCGATGGCTTCTACTACGACTTCGAGGTGGATGAGCCGTTCACCCCCGAAGATCTGGAACGCATCGAGGCCCGCATGGCCGAGATCATCTCGGAGGACCAGCCGTTCGAGCGCGAGGTCCTGTCGACCGATGAGGCCCTGGCCGTCTTCGCCGATCAGCCGTTCAAGGCCGAAATCATCAAGGGGGTCGAGGAGACCGAGGGCGCAGGCGACTCGGAAGTGTCGGTGTACCGCAACAGGGATTTCGTCGATCTGTGCCGCGGGCCCCACGTGCCTTCCACCGGCCGGATCCCTGCGGTGAAGCTGATGCGCAGCGCCGGCGCCTACTGGCGCGGTGACGAGACCAAGCCGCAGCTGCAACGCATCTACGGCACCGCGTGGGAATCGCGCCAGGAACTCGAGGCGTACCTGGAGCGCCTCGAGGAGGCGGAGCGCCGCGACCATCGCAAGCTCGGCATGGAGCTGGAACTCTTCTCGTTCCCTCCGGAGCTCGGCAGCGGGTTGGCGGTGTGGCATCCGAAGGGCGGTCTGCTCCGCACCATCATCGAGGACTACAGCCGCCGGACCCACCTCGCCCACGACTACCAGATCGTGGCGTCACCACATGTGGCGAAGGCCGAGCTGTGGCGGACCTCCGGCCACCTCGACTGGTATGCGGAGGGGATGTTTCCCGGGATGGTGCTCGACGAGCAGACCGAGTACCGGATGAAGCCGATGAACTGCCCGTTCCACATCCTCATCTTCCAGAGCCGGGGCCGCAGCTACCGGGAGTTGCCGCTGCGTCTCTTCGAGTTGGGCACCGTGTACCGCTACGAGCGATCCGGGGTCATCCACGGCCTGATGCGAGCCCGAGGCTTCACGCAGGACGACAGCCACATCTTCATCGAGGAGAAGGACATCGTCGCCGAGCTGCAGAACCTGCTCGACTTCACCCTGATGGTGCTGCGGGACTTCGGGTTCACCGAGTTCGAGGCCGATCTCTCCACCAAAGACCCGGAGAAGTACATCGGTTCGGACGCGGCGTGGGAGAAGGCCGAGGAGGCGCTCCATCTCGCCCTCGAAGCGGCCGGCCTCGACTACCGGGTGGCGGAGGGGGAGGGGGCCTTCTACGGGCCCAAGATCGATGTCCACGTGAGGGACGCCATCGGCCGCCGCTGGCAGCTCTCCACCCTCCAGGTCGACTTCGGCGAGCCGGAGAACTTCGAGTTGCTCTACGCCACCGATCACAACACCCGCGAGCGGCCGGTCATGATCCACCGTGCCCTCATGGGGTCGATCGAGCGCTTCGTCGGGATCCTCGTCGAGCACTACGCCGGGGCGTTCCCGGGATGGTTGTCCCCTGTGCAGGCGACGATCGTGCCCGTGGCCGACCGTCACCACGACTACGCCCGTGCCGTCCAGGCCCAGCTGAAGGAGGCCGGGTTGCGGGTCGAGGTCGACGACCACGACGACACCGTCGGCGAGAAGATCCGTCGTGCCATCACGCAGAAGCACCCGGCAGTCCTCGTCGTCGGCGATCAGGACGTCGAGGGCGGCACGGTCGGCCTCCGCATGCGCGGTGAGGATCAGGAGCGACGCGGGGTGGCGCGGGACGACGTTCTGGCCGAGTTGCTCGCGCTGTGCGCCGCGCCGCGCTGAGCTGCGGTCGACCGTGGCGAGGCTGGGTGAACTTGCCCTGAGCCCGACGGCGCGTATGCTGCGGCTACCCACCTCACCATCGCTGTCACCGCTCGCCTGAAGGGACCAACCTGTGAAGCAACTGGTCAAGTTCCTCGCTGCTGCCGTCCGGCGCCACCCGTGGGCCGTCCTCATCGGGTCGCTGCTGCTCACGGCCGTGTTCTTCGTGTTCATGCTCCAGCAGGAGACGGCGTCCGGGAACGAGGGCTTCTCGCCCGACTCCCCGGAGTTCCTCGCCCTCGACACCATCTCGGAATACTTCGCCGAGAATTCCGAGGAGCCGGTCCAGATCGTCATGACCGCTCGCAACGGCGACCTCCTCACCGCCGACGGACTGCGCGACTACGTGGCGGTGCGCAACGCCATCGAGCACAGCGACGTCGCGGACCTGCTCAAGGGGCGCCCGGGAGGCGACATCGTCGGCTACTTCGACCCGCTGCTGCAGGGAATGCAGATGCGAGCCGAATCGACCGGTGTCCCGTTCGAGGCGATGGTGGCCGCCATCACCGACACAGACGTGAAGAACGGCTTCCGGCAGGCCGTGGCCCAACTCCCGCCCGACACCGCCGAACTCTTCGGCGGCCTCCTCGGTGAAGGATCCGACCTGGCGGAGGCCCGCGCCGACACCGGGCTGATGGTGGCCTTCCTCAACGTCTCGGGGCTGGACGATCCGGACCAGACGATCCTGCAGGCCAAGGAAGTCGACATGTCCGAAGCGGTGGCGGCCGTCCCCACCACCGCCACCGACGCCTCCGCCTTCAGCTTCGCCCTGCTCTTCTCGAATGTCGACCAGTTCCAGTCCGAGATCGGCCGGCTCTTCGCCACCGCCTTCCTCATCATCGTGCTCATCCTGCTCTTCGTGTACTGGATCCACCCCAAGGGACGGATGACGTGGTGGGCGTCGTTGCGGAGAGCCCTGGCCGACATGGGGCTCACCATGCTCGTGATCACCATGTCGATCTTCTGGATGAACGGCATCGGCGTCATCCTCGGGCCGAAATACCTCAATTTGATCGGCGCCTTCAACGAGATCCTGCAGATCCTGCCGATCCTGCTCATCGGTCTCGGCGTCGACTACGCCATCCACATGACGGCCCGTTACCGGGAGGAAATCGGCGCCGGTTCCATGGTGACCCGGGCCGCCTCCCGCGCCACCCGCACCGTCGGCATCGCGCTGGTGCTCGCCACCGTCACCACCTCGATCGGTTTCCTCACCAACGTGGTCAACCCCATCTCGGCCATTGCCGACTTCGGCGTCCTGGCAGCGGTGGGGATCAGCTCGGCGTTCTTGCTCATGCTCACCGTCGTGCCGTCGGCCCGGGTGTTGCTCGACCGGCGCGCCGAAGCCAAAGGCAAGCTGGTCCGTGAGGCGTTCGGCCACCAGAGCGAACGGATGCTCCCCAAGATCATGGGAAGCACCTCGGTCCTGGCGGAACGCTTCTCGGGCGTGATGCTGATCCTGGCACTGCTGGCGAGCGGCGCCGGCGTGTACGGCTTCACCGAACTCAACACCGAGTTCAGCTTCACCGACTTCCTTCCCGACGACGCCCCGGCCCTGGCCACCTACCACACGATCGTCAACGAGTTCGGAGGCGGCTTCGGCGAGGAGACCGACGTCATCGTGGAGGGCGACGTCGCCACGCCGGCCGTGTACAACGGCCTCGTCGCGGCATGGGCCAACCTCGCCGACACCCCCGACGTCGTGAAGTTCGGGAATGTGGCGGCCGCCGACTCTCCGGTGTCGGTGATCGCCCAACTGGCGGTGCCGCCCGACCTGGGCGGTGACCCCGAAACGTACGACCCGGCCTTCTCCGAGGCCGCGTTCGCCGCCGGGCTCCAGCCCGACCTGACCGTCGCCGCCGGCACCGACGTCGACGCGCTCTACCGAGCCGCGATGGAGGTCGCTCCCGACGCCATGCGCCGCGTCGTTGCCGAGGTGAACGGGCAATTCCGATACATCGACGCGGGCGTATCCACCCAGGCGGGGGAGACGGACGCCCTCCAACTTCGCGACGACCTCCAGAGAGCGTTCACCCCGGTACGGGACGCGGGGGCGACCACCGTCGCCACCAATCAGAACATCATCAGTCAGGGGGTGGCGCGGGCACTCCAGGACTCCCAGCTGTGGTCTCTGGGCCTCACGATCCTGGTCGCCGGCCTCGTCCTCGTCCTCAACTTCTGGTTCGAGTCGCGCCGCCCGTTCCTCGGCGTCATCACCATCCTGCCGGTGGCGCTGATCGTGCTGCTCGTGTTCGGGATCATGGCCGCCCGCGGCATTCCCTTCAATCCGATCACCGCCATGATCGCCAACCTCGCCATCGGCATCGGGGTGCCCTACACGATCCACATCACCCACCGCTACCAGGAGGATCGGCTCCGCTTCGACACTCCCGAAGAAGCGATCCGTTCCACCACGACTCACACCGGTGGCGCCCTCGCCGGTTCGGCGTTCACGACCGCGGCCGGCTTCGGGATCCTCGTCACCTCGTCGCTCAAGCCGTTCCAGCAGTTCGGCGAGGTGACGTTCTGGGCGATCATCTTCGCCCTCGTCGGGTCGGTGCTCGTGCTGCCGTCGCTGCTGCTGGTGTGGGACCGCTGGCACCTCAAGCGCGGGGAAGCCGCCGTCGACGAGGCGCTGCTGCACCTCGACGTCGCCGAGGAGGGCGCCGAGGCATGACCGAGCGTCCCGCCATGCCGCAGATTCCCGTCCCGGCGGACGTGGCGGCAGCGGCCGAGATGCCGTCCGACCTCGACGCCGGCAACCTGACCGAGTACGCGGTCCCCGATCCGGCCCGCAGGCATCGTGCCGCCGTCGTCTACTGGATCGCGGCCGCCGTCACCTCCGGGGGGATCCTGGCCGGCCTCCCGATCGCGATGTGGAGCGCGGTGACGGGGTTCGTGGCCATCGCCGTCTACCACCACCTGGCCGGCTGGCATCTCGCCATCCGCGAGGAGACGGCACTCGAAGCCGCCAACCGGGCCGCCGCGTTCCCGATCGGGCACGCCTCGGCGACGGTGGGTTTCGACGGGTGGCGGGCACGCCCGGTGTGGAACGTGCTGGTGTTCTCCGCCGACGAGCCGCCGAGTTCGCGGGGCCTGGTGCGGGTGGACGCCACCACCGGGGACGTCATCGAGACCTACGTCGAGGAGATCGCGGCCGTGGGGGAGAAGGCCTAGCGATCCTCGATGGGGGGGAGTTCGCGAGGCTGCGGACCCGTGTAGATCTGGCGGGGCCGGGCGATGCGAGTCAGCGGATCCTCGATCATCTCCTTCCAGTTGGCGATCCAACCGGGGAGGCGCCCCATGGCGAACAGCACCGTGAACATCCGGGTCGGGAATCCGAGCGCCCGGAAGATGAGGCCCGAGTAGAAGTCGACGTTCGGGTAGAGGTTGCGGCTCTGGAAGTACTCGTCGCGCAGCGCCGTCTCCTCCAACTCCCTGGCGATGTCGAGGAGAGGGTCGTCCACGCCGACTCGATCGAGGACCTCGGTGGCGAAGCTCTTGAGGATCCTCGCCCGCGGGTCGTAGTTCTTGTAGACCCGGTGCCCGAACCCCATGAGGCGGAACGGATCGTCCTTGTCCTTGGCCCTGGCGAGGACGCTTTCGGGGGTGGCGTCAGGCTCGTCGTGAATCTCACGCAGCATCTCGATCACGGCTTGGTTGGCGCCGCCGTGCAACGGCCCCCACAAGGCGTTCATGCCGGCCGCCACGGAGGCGAACAGGTTGGCGCGGCTCGATCCCACGAACCGCACCGTCGCCGTCGAGCAGTTCTGCCCGTGGTCGGCGTGGAGGATGAGCAGCACGTTGAGAGCCCGCGTGATGATGGGATCGACCACGAGGTCCTCTGCGGGTGTGGCGAACATCATGTGCAGGAAGTTCTCCACGTACGTGAGGTCGTTGCGCGGGTAGATGTACGCCTGGCCGGTGGACTTCTTGAAGGCCCAGGCGGCGATGGTGGGCATCTTGGCGATGAGGCGGTTGGCGCTCTCCCCGAAGTTCTCGGGGTCCGCCGGATTGAGGTAGTCCTCGTAGTAGGTGGAGATGGCGTTGGTGGCCGAGGACAGGATCGCCATCGGGTGGGCGCTGCGGGGGAAGGCGTCGAAGAACCTCTTCATCTCCTCGTTGAGGAGGGTGTGGCGCCGGATCGATTCGGTCCAGGCGTCGAGTTGTGACCGGCTCGGGAGCGCCCCGAAGAGCAACAGGTAGGCGACCTCGAGGAAGGAGCAATGGGCGGCGAGGTCCTCGATCCGGTAGCCGTGGTGGATCAATGCCCCGGCGGCGCCGTCGATGTGCGTGATGGCGCTGCGGGTCGAGGCGGTGTTGGCGAAGCCGGGATCGAAGGTCACGGTGCCCGTCTCGGCGCGGAGCCGGCTGATGTCGAGGCCCGGGTTGCCGAGATGGCTCTCCACGAGGGGGAGTTCCAGCGGCGATTCGATGCCGACCGGATTGGTGATCTGAAGCTTCGCTCCGACGTCGCCGTCCAAGCCTTCATCCTCCTCCCGGGTCACGTTCCCGGCGCATACCATCCGGGAACAAGAATGCACCTGAGTGTAGCCAACGGGAACGAGTTCGGTCCCCGTGGTACCTTTGCGGTTCGGAAGGAGACGCACGTGCTCGACCTCAGGGGCCGCAGCCGAATCGCCCCGATACTGGACCCCATCGCAGGCGGTCTGGCGAAGGCGCGCCTCACTCCCACCGCGGTCACCCTGATCGGGTTGGGAGTGACGATCTGCGGCGCAATCCTGCTCGCCAACCACGACTACGTGGCCGGCGCCGTCGTCGCCGGAGTGGGCGCCCTCTTCGACGCCCTCGACGGCCCGTTGGCCCGCCTCCAGGGCACTGCCTCGATCCGGGGCGCCTTCGTCGACACCATGTCCGACCGGTTGGGAGAGATCGCGATCCTGGCCGGACTCGCCTTCAGTCTCCGCAGTGACGAGACCGCCCTCATGCTGTGCCTGTTCGGTCTGGCGTTCTCCCTCCTCACCCCGTACGTACGCTCCAAGGCAGAGAGCTGGGGCGCCGAGGGCCGCGGCGGCTGGATGGGCCGCGCCGAGCGCATGATCCTGATCCTCACCGGGGTCGGGGTGGACGGGCTCGGGCTCAGCATCATCCTCCCGGTGCTGTGGATCTTCGTGGTGCTGTCGGGGCTCACCGTCGGGCAGCGCATCCGGCGGACGTGGCAACAGCTGACACCGTGAGAGAGGCGGCCGGCTACCTGGCCTACCGGATCTTCGACGCCCTCTTCGGCCTGCTTCCCGAGCCGGCGATGCGGCGCGGAGGCGAGGCGCTGGGAACGATCGCGTACTACCTGGCCAGGGGCCGCCGGCGGCTGGTGCTGCGCCACGTGCAGCGGGTGTTGGGAGAGGACGACCCGGCCCTGCGGTCGACGGTGCGCCGCATGTTCGCCAGCTACGGCCGGTACTGGGCCGAGGTGTTCTGGGTGCGTGCCCGCCGCAAGCAGCAGTTTCTCGACCACGGCGACCTCGTCGGCCAGGAGCACATCGATGCCGCGGTGGCGGCCGGACGGGGGATCGTGCTCGCCCTGCCCCACCTCGGCAACTGGGAGGCGGCCGGGGCCAAGGCGGAGCAGATCGGGATCCCGGTGCTGGCGGTCGCCGAACGGCTCCCCAACCGGCGCATCGTGGACTGGTTCGTGAAGGTGAGGAACCAGATGGGGATCGAGGTGGTGTTGACCGGGAAGGGGAGCCGGGTCACTCGGGAACTGGTCGCCCGGCTCGAGGTCGGCGGCACCGTCGCTTTGGTGGCCGATCGGGACCTCACCGGCCGCGGTGTCGAAGTCGAGTACTTCGGGGAGCGGACCACGATCCCGGCGGGCCCGGTCGCTCTGGCGGAACGCACCGGCGCGGCCCTGATCCCGGTTGGCGCCTACTTCAAGGAAGGCCGCGGCCACCGCTTCGTCGTCCATCCTCCGCTGGTGATCCCCGACGCTCCCACCCGGGAAGAACGGGTGGCCCTGGGCGCCCAGCGCTGTGCCGAGGTCTTCGAAGACATCATCCGGGTGGCGCCCCACCAATGGCACCTCTTCGTGCCCAACTGGCCGTCCGACCGGGAGGAGGCGGGGGAGTGAGGGTGGCGATCGTCAGTCCGTACGACCTGGCGGCGCACGGCGGCGTCCAAGACCAGGTGTTCCGGTTGGCCGAATGGCTCTCCGCGGACGGCCACGACGCGTGGGTGGTCGGCCCCGGGGAGGCGCCCCCGGGAGCGGTCTCCGTGGGAAGGGCCTACGCGGTGCCCGCCAACGGGTCCCGCGCCCCGGTCGCTCTCGATCCGCGGGTGGCGCGGGCGGTGCGGCGCGCCGTCGCAGGGGCGGACGTCGTCCACGTCCATGAGCCGGCGATGCCGTTCGTGTCGATCGCGGCGGCTCGCCTCGTCGAGGTTCCCACCGTCGGGACGTTCCATGCCGACCCGTCCCGCCTGTGGCGCATGCTGTACCGGCGCACCAGCGGTCTGCTGCGACGGGTGATCCGGGGTCTCGACGTCCTCACCGCCGTGAGCCCGATCGCCGGCGGGGCCATCGCCCGGCTCGGGCCCTACCGGATCGTCCCCAACGGGATCGACACCGCCGCCTTCGCCACCGGACCGGTGGTACCCCACCGCGTCATGTTCCTGGGCCGCGACGAACCGCGCAAGGGCTACGACGTCCTGGCGGCCGCCTGGCCTCGGGTCCGGGCCGCGGTGCCGGATGCCGAGTTGGTCGCCACCGTCGAGGGTCGGGCCACGGCGGACGGCGTCTTCCCGGTCGGCCGCATCTCGGAGGCCGACAAGCTACGGCTGCTGGGGGAGGCCGACGTGTTCTGCGCGCCCGGTCGGGGAGGGGAGAGCTTCGGGATCGTGCTCGCAGAGGCGATGGCCTCGGGTTGTGCCGTGGTCGCCTCCGCCCTCCCTGCCTTCACTGAGGTGATCGGTGACGCCGGGGTGCTGTGCCGTCCCGGCGACCCGGACGGTCTCGCCGACGTGTTGATCTCGCTGCTCGGTGACGACACCCGCCGCGACCAGCTGCGAGCGCGCTCCGCGATCCGGGTGCAACGCTTCGATCGCAGCGCCGTCCTGGCCGGGTACCTCGCCGCCTACCAGGACGCCCTGGAGGCCTGAACCCGGCGCGCCCGGGTCGAGAGACCGACCGGTACAATGGAAGAACCCTTCCCGTGAGGAGCATCACATGTCCACGCCATCGATCGAACACGGCACCAACCGTGTGAAACGCGGTCTGGCCGAGATGTTGAAGGGCGGCGTCATCATGGACGTCGTCAACGCCGAACAGGCCAAGATCGCCGAGGAGGCGGGCGCGGTCGCGGTGATGGCACTCGAGCGGGTTCCGGCCGACATCCGGGCCCACGGGGGTGTCGCCCGCATGGCCGATCCGGCCAAGGTCGACGAGATCATCCACACGGTGTCGATCCCGGTGATGGCGAAGGCCCGCATCGGGCACTTCGTCGAGGCGCAGGTGCTCCAGTCGCTCGGTGTCGACTACATCGACGAGAGCGAGGTCCTCACTCCCGTCGACGACTTCCACATCGACAAGTGGGCGTTCACCGTCCCGTTCGTGTGCGGCGCCCGCAACCTGGGAGAGGCGCTGCGGCGCATCGGTGAAGGTGCGGCCATGATCCGGACCAAGGGCGAGCCCGGCACCGGCAACGTCGTCGAGGCCGTCAAGCACATGCGCCTGATGAGTGCACAGATACGCCGGCTCTCGACGCTCGGCCCCGACGAACTGATGAGCGCCGCCAAGGACCTCCAAGCCCCGTACGGCCTGGTGAAGGAGGTGGCAGCCACCGGAGCCCTGCCCGTTGTCAACTTCGCCGCGGGCGGCATCGCCACGCCATCCGACGCGGCGCTGATGATGCAGCTCGGATGCGACGGGATCTTCGTCGGTTCGGGCATCTTCAAGTCGGGAGATCCGGCGGAGCGAGCCGCGGCGATCGTCGAGGCGACGACGTTCTTCCGCGACCCGGAGAAGGTCGCCAAGGTCTCGCGCAACCTGGGTGAAGCGATGGTGGGGCTCAACATCGACACCATCCCGCCGGCCGAGCGCATGCAAGACCGGGGGTTGTGAGCCGTGCGGGTCGGGGTGCTCGCGCTCCAGGGTGATTTCCGGGAGCACGTGACACTGCTCGACGGCATGGAGGTGGAGACGGCGGAAGTCCGGGTACCCGAGGATCTGGCGGGTCTCGACGCCATCGTCATCCCCGGCGGCGAGTCGACGACGATCGGCCGCCTTGCCCGTAGCTACGGCCTTCTCGATCCCCTCCGGGACGCCATCCGAGGGGGCCTGCCCGCCCTGGGGACGTGTGCCGGGATGATCTTCCTCGCCGCGGCCACCACCGGGCAGGCCCAGCCGCAACTCGGCGTCCTCGACGTGATCGTCGAGCGCAACGCGTTCGGACGGCAGGTCGACTCGTTCGAGGCGGACCTCCCGATCGTAGGCGAGCGCGAACCGGTCCACGCCGTGTTCATCCGCGCCCCATGGATCGAGAAGCTCGGGACCGACGTCGAAGTGCTCACGTCGGTGGAGGACCCGGAGTCGGGGGAGGTGCGCCCGGTGTTCGTGCGCCAGGATCGTATTCTCGCGACCGCCTTCCATCCCGAGCTCACGGGAGAGACACGCATCCACCGGATGCTGCTGGACCTGGCCCGAAAGGAGCAGTGATGTCGGGACATTCGAAGTGGGCCAACATCAAGCACCGCAAGGGCCGCCAGGACGCGCGGCGGGGGAAGCTCTTCGCCAAGCTGATCCGGGCGATCGAGGCGGCGGCGCGCGAAGGGGGTTCCGACCTCACGGGCAACTCGATGCTGGCCACCGCGGTGCAGAAGGCCAAGGACGCCTCGGTTCCGAAAGACAACATCGAGCGGGCCATCGCCCGCGGATCCGGTGACGTGGACGGTGTCCGCTACGAGGAGATCTGGTACGAGGGATACGCCCCGGGCGGGGTGGCACTGTACGTGCTGGTCCTCACCGACAACCGCAACCGCGCCACGTCCGACGTACGGGCCGTCTTCACCCGCCAGGGTGGCAGCCTGGGCGAGCCCGGCTCGGTCGCCTACCTGTTCGAGCAGAAGGGGTACGTCCTCGTGGAGGGCGACGAAGACACCGTCATGATGGCGGCGTTGGAGAGCGGCGCCGAGGACGTCCGCCCCTCCGAGAACCAGTGGGAGGTCATCTCGGCGCCGGGCGATCTCCCCGCGGTGCGAGCCGCCCTCGAGGCCGCCCAGGTGACCATCGAATCCGCCGAGGTGACCCAGCTGCCGAGCACGACGGTGCCGGTCGACGCCACCAACGCCCCCAAGGTGCTGCGCCTCGTCGACGCCCTCGAGGACCTCGACGACGTCCAGTCCGTCTACGCCAACTTCGACATCCCCGATGAGATCCTGTCCGAGGTGAGCTGACGTCTTCCCGGGGCCGCTCCGGGGCGGCATGCTTGGTGTTGCGACGGTCGCCCTCTAACCTCAGGGAACATATGTTCGTACTCGGCATCGACCCAGGTCTCTCGATCACCGGCTACGGCGTGCTCCAGATCGATGGCGCCACCATCCGGGCGAAAGCAGTTGGCGTGATCCGGACCTCGCCCGACTCGCCGGTACCGCAGCGCCTCGCGGAGCTGTACCGCGACATGAGCGACCTGATCGCCGAGCACCGGCCCGACGAAGCCGCCATCGAGCAGGTGTTCGTCAACCGCAACCTGCAGACCGCCACCTCGGTGGGGCGCGCCTCGGGGGTGTTGCTGCTGGCCGCCGCCGAGGCCGGGATCCCGATCCACGAGTACACCCCCTCTGCGGTCAAGATGGCGCTCACAGGGTTCGGCGGGGCCCCCAAGGCACAGGTGGGAGAGGTGATCGCGATGCGGCTTCGCCTGGGGAAGGTGCCGACGCCGGCCGACGCCGCAGACGCTCTCGCCATCGCCCTCTGTCACGCCCAAGCGATGCCGATGCGCCGCGCCGTGAAGGGGGCGGCGTCATGATCGGTCGCCTCCGCGGTTTGCTGGCGGCGAAGGGCGCCGACCGGGTCGTCCTCGATGTGGGCGGCATCGGCTACGAGGTGGCGGTGACGCCGACCGGTCTCACCGAGTTGCCCGCCATCGGGGAGGAAGCGGTGCTCCACACCCACCTCCACGTTCGCGAGGACCTGCTCCAGCTCTACGGGTTCGCCTCCGAGGACGAGCGCGGGCTGTTCCGCCTCCTGGTGGGGGTGTCGGGAGTGGGCCCCAAACTGGCGATGGCGATCCTGGCGACCCTCCGCCCCGACGAGCTGCGCCGGGCAGTCCTCACCGACGACACCGCGTCGCTCACCGCGGTCCCCGGGATCGGACTCCGCAGCGCCCAGAAGCTGATGCTGGAACTCCGTCCTCGCCTGGAGCTCCCCGATACGGAACTCGCGCCGAGCGGGACGGTGGTCGCCGAGGTGCGCCTCGCCCTCGAAGGGCTCGGCTACCAGACATCCGAGATCCACGCCGCGATGCGGGAGGTGCCGGCGGACCTGTCGCTGGAGGAGACGCTGCGTCTGTCGCTGCAGGAGCTCGGCAAGCAGCGCCGCGCCTGACGAGAAGGGAACCTGACCATGCGCGAGGAAGGCCTGCTGGCCACCGAAGGACTGCCGGAGGACGTGGCGCTCGAGGCCGGCCTGCGTCCCCGTCGGATGGAGGACTTCATCGGCCAGGATGCCCTCAAGGAGCGTCTCGCCATCCTCATCGAGGCTGCCCGCAGCAGGGCCGAGGCGGTCGACCACGTGCTGTTCTCCGGTCCCCCCGGGTTGGGGAAGACGTCGTTGGCGGGCATCCTCGCCTCCGAGATGGGGGCTCAGCTCCATCCGACGTCGGGGCCCGCCCTGGAGCGTCCCGGAGACCTGGCCGCGGTCATCACCAACCTCGACGCCGGTGACGTGCTCTTCATCGACGAGATCCATCGGCTTCCCCGCCAGGTGGAAGAGGTTCTGTACCCGGCGATGGAGGACTTCCAGCTCGACATCGTCGTCGGCAAGGGCCCTGCCGCCCGCTCCATTCGCCTCGACCTGCAGCCCTTCACCCTGGTGGGAGCCACGACCCGGGTGGGCCGGGTGGCGCCGCCGTTGCGCGACCGGTTCGGCTACGTCGCCCGCCTCGACTACTACGAGCCGGAGGAGCTGGGGGCCATCGTGACCCGATCCGCCGGCATTCTGGAGGTCGACGTGACCGTCGGCGGGGCGGAGGCGATCGCCCGCCGCAGTCGAGGGACACCTCGCATCGCCAACCGGCTCCTGCGCAGGGTGCGCGATTTCGCCACGGTCAGGGCCGACGGCAAGGTCGACGTTGCCACCGCCGACGCCGCCCTCGAGGTCTTCGAAGTCGATTCCATCGGCTTGGACAAGGTGGACCGGGCGGTGCTGGAGGCCGTCATCGTCAAGTTCGGCGGGGGCCCGGTGGGGCTGTCGACGCTGGCGATCGCGGTGGGCGAGGAGCCGGAGACCGTTGAAGACGCCTACGAGCCATATCTCCTCCAAGAGGGCTTCCTGAAACGGACGTCGCGGGGTCGGGTGGCGACAGCCCGCGCCTACCGGCACTTAGGCATCGACCCGCCTGCGCCGGCGCAGGAGCAGACCCGTTTGATGTGACCGGTCAGCGGCGCCAGGTGGGGATCGAGCTGCGCCAGTACGACCCCATCCGGGCCACGAACGCGGGTGGGGTCTCCGCGTAGGCGAGCCGACCGATCCCGAACGCCCGGCGCTGCAACGCGATCCGCTGCCGGGCCACCGCGGTGAGGAAGCTGTACCGCTCGGTGTCGACGGGGAGGAGCACCACGTTCGAGGTCACGACCTGGCCCAGCACCGCGAGGTCGTGCTCGTCGCCGAGCACGTCGGCGAGCTCGCCGAGCGAGGCCTCGAGGGCGCCGAGCACGTTGGGCCACAGCAGATTGAGGGCTTCCACCTGGTAGCGGAGGTACTTGACACGCTTGCGCCACTCGTGGAACACGGCTTCGGCGGGGACCCGGTGGGCGGTTCGCATCGCCCGGCGCCCCCTCCGATAGACGCGGGCCATGCCGCGGTCGAGCGAGCTGAAGGCGTCCGGGATGCGGTGGCGCACCGGAACCTCGGCGGCCCCGACAACTGCCGCGGCCGGGGCGTCGAGCACGGCATCGGCCACCGGCCAGGAGGCGAACCGGGCGCGTGCGGTGCGCAGGGTGACCCCGATGTCGAGCATGCGCTGCCGGTCGCCCAGGACGTCGTCGGTCATCCGCAGGTGGCGTTCCACCAGACGGCGATGAAGACCGCGGTAGGCCTCCGGCGGCATCGCTCCCGGGGCGACCTCCTGGAGGTGGGGGATCGAAGTCGCCATCACCCACGAGTCGCGCACCGGAGCGAGGACCCGTCCCACGTCGCGCAGCACGACGTTCTCGTTGCGGTAGACCGTCTCGCCGAGTTCGTCACGCACCAGGCGCAGCAGGGCGCGCAATCGTTTCAGCGCCTTGCGGGCCTCGTGCACCGCGCCGTCGCGGTCTTCCCCGGGCGCGGCGAGGCCGTCGATGGCGACGGCGAACTGGTCGAGCGCGACGCGGCGGAGGGCGAGAGCGAGCGACTCGTCCGGGTGGAAGCCGAGGGAGACGCGTCCCGGGTCGGGGGGTGTGAACGAAGGAGAATCGGTCGGCACGGGAGGGACCGCGGCGCGAGATGCCTGCGAAGTCTCCGCCGACAGGACCCTGTCGGTGACTGCGGTGATCGGCGCCTCGGTGGCGGGCGGCGGGCTGGTGAGGTCGACGGTGTGGTGGAGGGTGGGCGGTCCGGCCTCGGGCATGGCGGTGCTCCTTTGCGCGTGTCGAGCGTACCGCCGGCCGGTTGACACGGCGAGGAACCTCATCGGTTGGAACTCCCCATGGTGCGGGCCACCTAGCCTGAGCCAGGTGATCTCCCGCGCCACTTCCGAGTATCGGTACGACCTGCCGCCCGAGGCGATCGCCCAGGAGGCGATCGAGCCGCGGGATGCGGCCCGCCTCCTGGTCGCTTCGACGCTGGAGGACCGGCATGTCTCGGACCTCCCCACGGTGCTCCGGCCCGGCGACCTCCTGGTGGTCAACCGGACCCGCGTCCGGGCCGCCCGGCTGCGGGGCATGAAGACCGAAACGGGAGGGAGCGTCGAAGTGCTGTTGATCCGGCGCCGCGGCCCGGAACAGTGGGAAGCCCTGGTCCGTCCGGCCCGGCGGATCCGGCCCGGAACCGAGCTCGAGCTGGGCCTGCTCCGGGCGCGGGTGGTGGAGGGTCCGGAACGGGGCATGGTTGTGATCACCCTCGAGGGGGACGGTGACGTCGAGGAACTGGTGGCTCGAAGCGGGACGGTGCCGCTCCCGCCGTACTTCCACGGTCGGCTCGATGATCCCGAGCGGTACCAGACCGTCTTCGCCACCTCGGTCGGTTCGGCTGCGGCGCCCACCGCCGGCCTCCACTTCACGGATGATCTCCTGGCCCGCCTCGATGCCCGCGGGATTCGCCGCACCGCAGTCGAGCTGGAGGTGGGGCTCGACACCTTCCGTCCCATCGCCTCGGCGCGGATCGACGAGCACGAGATGCACCGCGAGGCCTACCGGGTGCCGGAGGAGGCCGCCGATGAGGTGGCGTCCGCCCACCGCGACGGGCGGCGCGTCGTCGCGGTGGGGACGACGGTGGTGCGGACCCTCGAGACGGCCGCGACCGGCGGCGGCCTCATCGAGGCCGGAGCAGGCGAGAGTGCCCTCTTCATCACCCCCGGCTACCGGTTCGAGGTGGTCGACGCGGTGCTCACCAACTTCCACGCTCCCGGGACCACGCTCATCGTCATGGTGGCGGCGATGCTCGGGGAGCACTGGCGGCGCGTCTACCGTCACGCCCTCGACGCCGGGTACCGCTTTCTCTCCTTTGGGGATGCCATGTTCATCGACGACACCGGGAGGCGATGATGGCCGACGCCGTATGGTGGGAGCCGCAGGCGACCGATGGCGAGAGCCGCGCCGGGATCCTGCACACGCCCCACGGGCCGGTGGAGACACCGGCGTTCATGCCGGTGGGGACGAGGGGGACGGTGCGGGGCGTCGATGCCGACGACCTGGCGCACACCGGGGCCCAGATGGTGCTCGCCAACACCTACCACCTGATGCTGCGACCCGGCGCCGAGACGGTCGCGGCGCTCGGGGAACTCCATCGCTTCATGGGGTGGGAGGGGCCGATCCTGACCGACAGCGGCGGCTACCAGGTCTTCTCCCTCGACCCTCGGGTCGGCGAGGACGGCGTCGTCTTCGCTTCCACCTACGACGGCTCCCGGGTCGAGCTGACCCCGGAGCGGGCCGTCGAGATCCAGGAGACCCTGGGATCCGATGTGGCGATGATGCTCGACGTTCTCATCCCGCTCCCGGCGGAGCGGGCGGTCGCGGCCGCTGCGATGGAACGCACCCTGCGGTGGGCCGCCCGGGCCCGTCAGGCGCGGACCCGAGACGACCGGGCCCTGTGGGGCATCGTGCAGGGCGGCGTCGATCCGGAGCTGCGGCGGCGGTCGGCGGCGGAGACGGCCGGATTGGGCTTCCCGGGATTCGGGATCGGCGGGCTGTCGGTGGGGGAGTCCGGACCGGAACGCAACCTGGCACTCGAGGCATGCATCCCCGAACTCCCGGGTTCCCATCCCCGCTACGTGATGGGTCTGGGGGACACGGAAGGCATACTCGACGCGGTGGCCCGCGGGGCGGACCTGTTCGACTGCGTGCTCCCCACCCGCCTGGCGCGTCACGGGAAGGTCCTCACCCGCTTCGGCGACTACTCGATCAAGCGGGCCGAATGGGCGCGGGACGACCGACCGCTCGAACTCGACTGCCCCTGTCCGGCCTGTGCCCGTTACGAGCGGGGCTACCTGCGCCACCTCCACACCACCGGGGAGCAACTCGGGCCCCGCCTCCTCACGCTCCACAACCTGACCTACACCTTCCGGCTTCTCGCCGGGATCCGAGGATCGATTCAGGAGGGGCGGTTTCCCGCCCACCGGGCCCGGGTTCTCGCCGACCGCACCCGCGGAACGTGACCATCGACGCCTCCGGTTTCCTGCAGTCCACGGGCGGGGCTAACCTGTGGCGGCTCGCCGCCTCGAGCACCTCGGGTTTTGTCGCATTGGAGGACCCCGTGTCATACCTCGTTGCCCAAGCCGGTTTCGTGCTGGCCCAGGACACCACCACAACCGACAACACAGGATCTCTGATTGGCCTGCTGTTGCCGCTGCTCATCCTGGGTGGACTCTTCTACTTCATCCTCATCCGGCCCCAGCGGCGCCGCATGCGCCAGATGGAGGACCTGCGTGATTCGGTCGAGGTCGGGGACGAGATCCGCACCATCGGCGGCATCTACGCCGTCGTGAAGAGCATCGAAGGGAGCGACATGGTGGTCGACGTCGGCGGAGGAACGTCGATACGGATCACCCGGCGTGCCGTCGCCGAGCGCATCGGGGGCGACGGGGAGTGAGCCGCCGCTCGCTGTGGATCACGCTGCTGCTGACCGTCGCCATCGCGTGGGGATCGGTGGCGAGCGTCCTCGCCGCCGGGTGGACGCCCAAGCTGGGCCTCGACCTCCAGGGCGGGTTCTCCATGGTGCTGACCGCCCCCGAGGGCACCGACAGCGCGGTGCTGGCCAAGGCGGTCGAGATCATGCGGCAACGCATCGAGGGCCTGGGCAGCGTCCAGGAACCCGAGATCTCGATGCAGGGTGACCGCAGCATCCAGGTGCAGCTGCCAGGTGTGAAGGACCGGGAACGGGCACTGCAGGCGGTGGGAACCACCGGCGAGCTGTCGTTCCGGCCGGTGCTCGACATCCAATCGGGGATCAGCCCGGCCTTCCTCGACGGGACCCTGCCGCTGCCCGCGGACCTGCAACCCGGCGATACGACCACCACGACCACGGCGGGTGAGGACACCTCCAGTACCTCATCCACCACCACGACCACCACCACGACCCTGCCCCCCGTGATTCCCGACAACATCGATCCGCAGACCGGGCTCACCATCGTCGACAACCCTGACGAGACCAGCTACCTCCAGGACGATTCCGGTCTCTACTACAAGGTCGGTCCCGCCTTCCTCACCGGGGCCGACGTCACCGGAGCGAGAGCCGGGTACAGCGGCGTCCAGATCGGGAGCAGCGGCGGAGGCTGGACCGTGGATCCCGAGTTCACCAGCGAGGGCAACAAGCTGTTCGAGGACGCCACCGCGCAACTCTCCCAGTTCCCCGTCGGCGATCCGCAACGCGCCATGGCGATCGTCGTCGACGGCAAGGTGATCTCGGCCCCGACCATCGCCTCCGACGTCGCAGCCGGTGAGGGCATCCCGGGCGACACAGTCGTCATCACCATCGGCTCGAGCGACAACGCCGAGGCGGAAGCTGCCGACCTCGCCACGATCCTCCGCTACGGCGCCCTCCCCACCACCTTCACGCGGGACCGGGTGGAATCGGTGTCGGCCAGCCTCGGGAGCGACTCGCTGCGAGCCGGCCTCTTGGCCGGGCTCGGCGGACTGGCGCTGGTCGCCATCGCCCTCGTGCTCTACTACCGGGCGCTCGGGCTGGCCGCCATCGCCGGCTTCTCCGTGTTCGGGTCGTTGCTGATCGTGCTCATCATCCTGCTCGGCCGGTTCCAGGGCACGACCCTGACCCTCGCCGGCGTCACCGGCATCATCGTGTCGGTCGGCATCACGGCGGACTCCTACATCGTGTTCTTCGAGCGCATCAAGGAAGAGCACCGGAAGGGACGGCGGCTGCGCCAGTCCGTAGACACCGGGTTCAAGCGCGCCTTCCACACCATCCTCACCGCCGACACGGTGACGTTCGCCGGGTCGATTCTGCTCTGGCTGCTGGCCATCGGGCCGGTCAAGGGATTCGCCATCACGCTCGGCATCGCCACCCTGGTCGATGTCACGGTGGCCTACTTCTTCACCCGACCGGCCGTCATGCTGCTGGTGCGGGGCCGGTTCGGAGAGGGCGGTCGCCTCAGCGTGAGAGGCGCCATGGGGCGGGATACCCATGAGATCGAGGGAGCCGTGACATGAGCGTGCTGCGCGATCTCTACCGGGGCGAGACCGAGTTCGACTTCATCGGTCGGCGCCGCCGCTTCTTCGTGATCTCCGGTGTCGTCATCGCCATCTGCATCTCTTCGCTGCTCTTCCGGGGCCTCGTGGGCAGCGTCGACTTCACGGGCGGGACGATCGTCGAGGCGCCGAACCACAGCGGCGTCGACGTCGCCGGGGTTCGATCGGCCCTCACCGTCATCGGGCAGGAGGGCGCCAGGGTCCAGGTCCGGATCGACCCGCTCACCAACGAGGAGTCGATCATCGTCCAGACCCCGGCACTGGATGCCAACCAGCAGGACGAACTCAATGCAACCGTCGCCGACGTCGCCGGGGTGTCCCACGACGAGACCAACGTCGAGGCGGTCGGGCCGAGCTTCGGGGCGGAGATCACGAAGCGCATGGTGCGCGCCCTCATCATCTTCCTGCTGGTGGTGGCCGCCTTCATCACCTGGCGTTTCGAATGGAAGATGGCGGCGGCGGCACTCGTCGCGCTCTTCCACGACTTGGTGGTGACGGCGGGCGTCTACTCCATCGTCGGGTTCGAGGTCACCCCCGCCACCGTGATCGCAGTACTCACCATCCTGGGGTACAGCCTCTACGACACCGTGGTCGTCTTCGACAAGATCACCGAGAACGTGCGTGATCTGGGCAACCGCCACACGTTCAGCGAGATCGGCAACCTCTCGATGAACCAGGTCCTGATGCGCTCGATCAACACCTCGGCGACGTCCCTGCTGCCGGTCGGGTCACTCCTGTTCGTCGGGTCGTACCTGCTGGGTGCGGCGACACTCCGCCAGTTCGCCCTCGCCCTCTTCATCGGGATCGCCGCCGGGACGTACAGCTCCATCTTCGTCGCCACCCCGCTCCTCGCCGAGTGGAAGGAACGGGAGCCCAACTGGCAACGCATGCAGCGCCGCTCCAGCCGCGGGAAGGGCGAGCCGGTGGCGGTCGCCAAGCGGGCCAAAGCCGAGCCGGCGCCCGAGGTGGCCACCGAACGGCGCGACACGGGAGCGGCGCCCCGGCCTCCCAAGCAGCGGAGGAAGCGCCGGTAGACTGCTCCGGTGAGCAGATCCGACGATCGCGAAGGCACGATGTGGGTGCTGCCGCGCGAGCGACGGAGCGGTGCCGGTACCTCTCTGGGGGTGACCCGTGGCGCTGCCTGAAGCCCGACCCGCCGAAGACATCGAGGAGGACCTGGCATCGCTGCTCGAGACGTTCCAGGCCCGCCATCCCGACGGTGACACCGATCTGATCGTGCGCGCCTATCAGATGGCGGAGGCCGCCCACCGCGGCCAGACCCGCCTCAGCGGCGAGCCCTACATCTCACATCCCCTCGTCGTCACGGAGATCCTGGCCGGCTACGGGATGGACGCCGCCACGCTGGCGGCGGCCCTGCTGCACGACACGGTGGAGGACACCGAGCTCACCCTCGAGGACGTCGGCGCCGAGTTCGGCGAAGAGGTGGCTGCCCTCATCGACGGCGTCACCAAGCTGGACCGGATCCGGTTCTCGAGCCGGGAGGAGGCGCAAGCGGCCACCATCCGCAAGATGGTGATCGCCATGGCCAAGGACATCCGGGTGCTCCTCATCAAGCTCGCCGACCGGCTTCACAACATCCGGACCCTGGCGCCGCTCCCCGAGGAGAAGCGGCACCGCATCGCCACCGAGACACTCGAGGTGTACGCCCCGCTGGCTCACCGTCTCGGCGTCCAGGAGGTCAAACACGAGCTGGAAGACCGCTGCTTCGCCGAACTCCACCCGGGCCCCAAAGGCGAGCTGGAGGAGAAGGTGCGGCGCCGCACCCCGGCGCGGGAGGATTACCTGGAGAAGGTGATGGCTGAGGTGCGGGGCTCGCTCGCCGGGGTGGGCATCGAAGCGAGGGTGAGCGGACGCCCGAAGCACCTCTACTCCATCTACCGCAAGATGATGAACAGCGGCCTGGACTTCGACGAGATCTTCGACCTGATCGGGATCCGCATCATCGTGCCCTCCCTGCGGGACTGTTACGGGGCGCTCGGACTGGTCCACACCCTGTGGCGCCCCATCCAGGGGCGATTCAAGGACTACATCGCCATGCCCAAGTTCAACTTGTACCAGAGCCTCCACACCACCGTGGTCGGCCCCGACGGCAAGGCACTCGAGGTCCAGATTCGCACCGAGGAGATGCACGAGCGGGCCGAGCACGGCATCGCCGCCCACTGGCGGTACAAGGAGGGAGCCGGAACCGCCGACGACGAGCTGGTCGACGACCTCCGCTTCCTCCAGGAGGAGTCGACCGACCCGAGCGACTTCCTGCGCAACCTCAAGCTCGACCTCTACCAGGACGAGGTCTTCGCCCTCACCCCGAAGGGTGACGTGGTCACCCTCCCTGCCGGAGCCACCCCCGTCGACTTCGCCTATCGCATCCACACCGACGTGGGGCACCGCTGCGTGGGCGCCAAGGTCAACGGCCGCCTCGTTCCCCTGTCCTCCCGCCTCGAATCGGGCGACATCGTGTCGATCATCACCTCCAACTCGCCCGACGCCCGGCCGAGCCGGGACTGGCTGGAGTTCGTCAAGTCGACCCGAGCCGCCACCAAGATCCGTCAGTGGTACACCCGGGCCCGGCGGGAGACGGCGCTGGGCGACGGTCGCGATCTGATCGCCAAGGCCATCCGGAGGGAGGCGCTGGGCGTGGTGGCGCCGGGCCGCGACAAGGTCCTGGCCGAGATCGCCGCCGAACTCGGCTACGGCGGTCTCGACGCCATGTACGTGGCGGTGGGGGACGGCCAGCTGAGCTCGCAGACCGTGATCCAGCGTCTGGTGCGGGTCTTCCGCCCGGAGAAGGAAGAGGAAGACCTGCTGGCGCCGCCGCCCATCACCCGGCAGCGGCGACCCACCCGGGGCATCATCGTCGAAGGCATGGAGGATCTGCTGGTCCGGGTGGCGCGGTGCTGTGCCCCGGTGCCGGGCGACGACATCATCGGTTTCGTCACGGTGGGGAGAGGCGTCTCGGTGCACCGGGCCGATTGCGCCAACATCGGGGCACTGGAGGAGCGGGCGGAGCGCATGATCGACGTGTCGTGGTCGCCGCTCCAGAGCGGGTCGTTCTTCGTCTGGATCCAGGTCGAGGCGCTCGACCGGCCCAAGCTGCTGCGGGACGTGACCACGGTGCTGTCGGAGCTGGGTGCCAACATCCACGCGTCATCCTCCGGCACCGGTCGCGACCGGGTCGCGGTGCTGCGCTACGAGGTCGAGTTCTCCGATCCCCGGGTGCTCGACCGGGCCATCAACGAGCTGCGCAACGTCGACGACGTCTTCGACGCCTACCGCCTGGTGCCGCACGGCGACGAGGACTAGCCCGGAATGGCCCACAGAGGGCCATTTCACTGCCGGCCACTCCCTCAAGGAAGGCATGCGATGTTCCGATGATCCGCGGATGGGAATGCTGCGTCGCATGCGTTCCTCCTCGGTGCTGTCCGGGGAGGATGGCTTCACCGTGATCGAATCGATCGTGGCGGCCGGGATCATGTTGATCGCCATCGTCATCAGCATCGTTCCCGTCACGTTCGCCCTCCACACCATCGTGCGCGCCCAGCACGTCACCGTGGCCGAGAACCTGGCACAGGCCCGGATCGAGGAGGTGCGCAGCCTCGACTACAGCGACGTCGGGCACCCGGACTCGGCTCCCGTCGGCATCCTGGACCGCACCGTCGAGCGCGTCGTCGAGGGACGCACCTACACGGTGGAGACCGACGTCTCATACGTCGGTTCCGCCACGGGGCTCGACGTGATCCCCCAGGGCGGCGACGGCGTGGAGGGAAGCTACGACGTGGGCGTCAACTACAAGTACGTCGAGGTGAGGGTGTCGTCGCCGGACGCCGCGGTGCAGCCGGTGCACATGGAGACCATCATCGCTCCGCCCTCGGTGGGGGCGCTCGACTCGGTGGCGATCGTGACCGTCAACGTCGACCGCTACGAGCCGTACGACCCCTACGACCCCTTCTTCTACCCGACCCCCCGGGTGCAGCTCGTCGGCCCCGCCACCTACACCGCGCCGGAGGGAACGGACTCGCAGGTCTTCGCCGACGTCGAGATCGGCAGCTACGAGATCCGCCTCTTCGATCCGGGCGGCTGGCTGCTGGATCCCGAATCGGTGTCGTCCGGCGACACCGAGGTCGAAGCGACCGAAGGATGGGCCAGCGAACGCACCATCCGCATCTACCGCCCGGCGTCGCTCACCGTCGAGGTCACCGACGCCGTCACCGGGGACGCCATCGACGGCGCCACCCTCACCCTGGAGGGTCTCACCACCGGCGACACCGTCACCAATGCCCCCGGTGACTACCAGTTCGACGATCTCGTGCCCGACCGCTACCAGATCACGGCCTCCGCCGGCGGCTACCAGCCCGGTACCGCCGAGGTCGACGTCCCCGGCTACGGGGGCGGCGACGAGGCGACCGGCTCGGTGGCGCTCGAGGAGGAGACGTGGGTGCCGGTGTCCTGGACCTTCACCGTCGACTTCGACTACGAGTGGCGCTACCAGACCGCCGGGGCCGACGTCGTCGTCACCCATCCCACCCTGGGCACCTTCAGCGGGGTCACCGACGAGACCGGGGAGGTCGTGATCGATCTGCCGGCCGGCGAGTCGGGGTTCACCGCAACGGCATCGACTGGGTGGGGCCACCAGCCGGACAGCGAGACGTTCGGTACCGGCTGGGGGTGGCCCGAGACCGACCTCCATCTGTCGTCCGGTTGGTGGGACCACGTCTTCTGGATCACCGGCGGCCCCGACGGCCCCGACGGGTTCTTCGAGTACAAGATCGGGTCCTCCGACTGGGTGCGGGTACCGGCCAACGACGGGGGCCGGGCCACGTTCGTGACTGACGAGGCGTACGGGACGGTCGTCCAGATGCGGGCCTATTGCGGGGCCGACGATTATCCCGACCATCCGCTCGACACCGACTCGACCACAGTCCGTTGGCGGTGGGACTACTCGTGGAACGTGCACGGGTGGTGCCGATGAAGGACGAACGGGGCATGACCCTCATCGAGGTGACGGTGGCCGGGGCCCTCTCCACCATCATCGCCGCCGCCATGATCACCATGTTCATCAGCCTCAACGGCAACGTCGCCCTCCAGGAGAGCCGCGCCAACGCCACCACCGAGGCCGGCACCGCCATCTCGGAACTGGTGGTGGAACTGCGCCAGGCGGTCGACCTCGACGGCGACGGCTTCGTGGTCGCCTCCCTCGACGGCGACTGGAGTTCGCTCGACCTCCAGTTCGCGGCCGACCGCTACGCAGGGGACCCCGGACCCGAGTGGTACCGCTACCGCCTCGACAACTGCAGCGGCGGCCTCTGTGACCTGGTGAGGGACCGCACCGTGGCCGACACCGGGAGCGGGCCCAACTGGACGTTCAGCGGCGATCCGATGAGCAACGTCGTTGCCCAGAACGTCATCGTGGACGGCGCCAACCCTCTGTTCGAGGGGGTGTCGTGGAGCACCGGCAGCGAGGAGGTGGTCGATTCCTGCGGCGACGCCTTCCACGCCTGCGAGTTCCTCATGGTGCGGATCCGGCTCCGGATCGAACCCGACCGTCTCGACACAGGGGTGGAGCCGGTCGAGGTGCTCGAGGACGTGAGGTTGCGCAATGGATAGGGTCCGCCGCCTTCGGGACGAGGGAGGGTTCGCCCTCGGCACCGTCATCATCGGGGTGTTCACCATCGTGATCCTCACGGTGCTGCTGTCCCGCCTCGCCGTGAACCAAACGGACCGGGCCGACCTCGGGAAACGGGAAGACACCGTCCTGGCAGGGACCGAGGCGATGCTGGAACGCTACGCCGCCAAGATGACGATCGACCCGTCGTACTACCTCTCCTACGTCGACGAGGCGGAGGCCCCCCGGGTGTGCACCGACAGCACCTCGTCCAACTACGGGGCGGTCGTCGGCCCCGGCAACACGTGGGTCGAGGACTGCGAGACATGGAGCTACCAGGAGACCTCGGACTACTACGTCCATCCCCTGTTCGGTGGCGGCACCGCCACCACCGCCGACGACGTCGAGGTGCTGCTGCACGTCACGCCACCGGCCCACGGAGGTGCCCTCGAGGTCACCGTGGTGGGCCGCCAGAACGTCCGTCCCGTGACCCGGGCGGTCACCGTGGAGATCCGTGCCGAATCCCTCTCCGAGTTCGCCTGGCTCCTGGAGGACGATCTCCGATTCGGGGACGGGGCCAACTCGATCGGGAAGGTCTACTCCGGCGGCAACATCGGCTACCTCTCCGGCGCCAAGGCATACGGCAACGTCTACGCCGAGGGTTTGATCGGGTACCGGGACGGTTTCACCTGGTACTACGCCCCCACCTGGATGGACGGGGCCGAGGGATGGGACAGCACCGGGGACCACAACGCGGCGGGGGAGTACATCACCGACGTCTACCCCGACCCGATCGACTTCGATCGTTTCTGGGACGACCTCGACCTGCTGCAACAAGCCGCCTGCGGAGGGGGAGGGATCTGCCTCGACAGCAGCACCGACCACTCGATCCCGAACGGGGTCAACGCCTACCTCATCCAGACCGTCCAGCAGGGCGGCGAGACCAAGCTTCGGATCTCATACTCCACCAGCGCCCCCGGTGGATCCGGATGCCTCACCTCGGAGGAGCGGTGGTGGGTCAACTCCCAGAACGCCAACTGGCACTACCTCGACACCTACGACCTCCCCGCCAACGGAGCGCTGTGGGCCAACCAGCACGTCGTGATCGGGGAAGACTCCTCCGACGCCTTCGAACTGTCCGGCCAGCTCTCCATCTACGCCGGCAACTCGTCGGCCCGCCGCAACGTCATCATCGCCAGCGACATCCGGTACGCCGACGGCCTCGACGGCACCGACGTGCTCGGCCTGGTCGCCTCCGACGAGATCCGGGTCAACCCCAACGCGGTGGGGGGGGATCGGGAACTTCACATCTACGCAGCCATGCTCTCCCAGAACGGCAGCATCGCCACCGCCCGTTCCTGCGGCGACGACGGCAGCGCCCAGACGCCGTTCCACGCCGAGCTGACCACCTACGGATCGTTCGCCGCGGTCGAGACCGGCGACTTCGCCCAGTCGTTCCAGACCCGCAACTACAACTTCGACGAGCGCCTCGACCGGATTCGTCCTCCGTTCTTCCCCCTGCTGCGGGAGGAATGGACCTACACGAACTGGCGGGAGATCACCACTCCCTGCTGGGCGACCGCGGCGGGCTGTTCCTGAGCGAACGGTAGGCTCGGGCGCCGGATGATCATCGAGAGCCGCGCCCTCTGGCTGGCCGAGACGAACTGCTACCTGGTGGCCCCCGCCGCGGGAGGTCCCGGCCTTCTCATCGACGCCCCGCCCGACCTCGACGGGCTCGCCGAGCTGGTGAACCGCCACCACGTGGTGCCGGTCGGGCTCCTCCTCACCCACGCCCACCTCGACCATGAAGGCGGTGCCCGCGACGCTGCGGCGCGGTGGGCGATGCGGGCCTACCTCCATCCCGACGACGAGTGGCTGGCGCGCGACCCCCGTCTCCAGCTCGCCACCCTGCTCGGGGCCGAGTTCCCTCCCGAGGTCGCGGACCAGTTCGCACCGCCCGACGAGTTCGCCGGCCTCTCCGACGGGATGGTCCTCGACATCGCCGGAGTCTCCCTCGAGGTGCTCCACACCCCCGGCCACACCCCGGGCCATTGCTGCTTCCTGCATCACGAGGAGGGGGTCCTCTTCGCGGGTGATCACCTCTTCGCCGGGTCCGTCGGCAGGACCGACCTCCCCGGCGGCGACCACGCCACCCTGCTGCGATCCATGGCCGACAAGATTCTGCCGCTCCCCGACGAGACGCGGGTACTTCCGGGGCATGGTCCGGCGACTACCCTGGCCCTGGAGCGTCGCACCAACCCCTTCTTGCAGCAGGTGTGACCCGACCGCGTCACGGCCGCCCGACCCGACGAGGAGACCATGGGGACGGACAACCAACCACTGAGAACCGCCCTCGCCGGCGAGCTACGAGGCACCGACATCGGACGGGAGGTCCGGTTGGCGGGATGGGTAGCACGGCGCCGCGACCACGGCGGGGTCATCTTCGTCGACGTCAGAGACGCCTCCGGCCTGGCCCAGGTGGTGCTCAACCCGGAGGATGAGCCGGCCCCGCTCGAGGTGTTGCACGGGCTCCGCACCGAATACTGCATCGCGGTGTCGGGCGCGGTGCGGGCCCGTCCCGAAGGGACGGTGAATCCGGATCTCCCCAGCGGCGAGGTCGAGGTGGTCGCCTCCCACCTCGAGGTTCTCAGCCCCGCCGATCCGCTCCCGTTCCAACTCGACGCCCGGGTAGAGGTCGCCGAGGAACGCCGGCTGCAATACCGCTACCTCGATCTCCGGACCGCCCGCATGGCCGCCAACCTGCGAGCCCGTTCCACCGTGATCAGGGCGATGCGCCGGGTCCTCGACGGCGCCGGGTTCCTCGAGGTCGAAACCCCGACCCTGATCGCCTCCACCCCCGAGGGGGCACGGGACATGCTCGTTCCCAGCCGTCTCCGGCCCGGTCACTTCTACGCCCTGCCCCAGTCGCCCCAGCTCTTCAAGCAGCTCCTGATGATCGGCGGGGTGGAGCGCTACTACCAGGTGGCCCGCTGCTACCGCGACGAGGACTTTCGGGCTGACCGCCAGCTCGAGTTCACCCAGCTCGACCTCGAAGGGTCGTTCTGGGGCCAGGACGACGTGCTGGAGACCTTGGAGGCGATCGTGTCCGAGGTCGCCCGCGACGCACGTGGCGTCGAACTCGAGCGGCCCTTCCCGCGCCTCACCTATGCCGAGGCGATGGCCCGCTACGGGACCGACAAGCCCGACCTCCGCTTCGGGATGGAGATCACCGACCTCGGTGCGGTGTTCGCCACCACCGAATTCAAGGCCTTCGCCGGGGTGCTGGCCGACGGGGGCGTGGTCCGCGGCATCAACGCAGGGGAGCTCGGCCTGTCGCGCGCCGGCCTCGATCGCCTCGTCTCCCGGGCCCAGGAGCTGGGCGCCAAAGGGCTCGTCTGGTTGGTGGGGGAGGACGACGGCACGCTGCGCTCTCCGGTCGGCAAGTTCCTCGCCGACGGCGAGCACCGTGCCCTGCAGGAGGCGCTCGGAGCCGGTCCCGGCGACGTGCTCCTCCTTGCCGCCGACACGGCCCGGGTGGTGTCGGCCGTGCTCGGGCAACTCCGTCTCGAATTGGGACGGCCCACCGACCACGACGAGTTGTCGTTCCTGTTCGTGACCGACTTCCCGGTGTTCGAGAGTGACGACGACGGGAACCTCGCCCCGGCCCACCATCCCTTCACCCAACCCGTCTCGGTCGACGAGATGCGCGATTCACCCCGAACCGCGATCTCGAAGGCCTACGACCTGGTCCTCAACGGCAGCGAACTCGGATCGGGGAGTGTCCGGATCCACGACCCCGCGGTGCAGGCCCAGGTCTTCGACGTCCTCGGCATCTCCCCGGAGGATGCGCAACGCCGCTTCGGGTGGTTCCTCGAGGCGCTCCGCTACGGGACGCCACCCCATGCCGGGTTCGCCATCGGCGTCGACCGCCTGGTGTCGATCCTGCAGAACGAGCCCAACATCCGCGAAGTCATCCCCTTCCCCAAGACCCAAACCGGCGGCGACCCCCTCACCGGGTCGCCCAGCCGGGTCGACGACGCGCAACTCATCGAACTCGGCATCGACGTGCGCCCCCTGGTGCGCCGCACCTGGGCCGAGGACGACGGCGAGACATGACCGTGCCCGGCGACCAGGACGACCTGTTCGCCGAGGACCGTGCCGCCCGCCGGCGGGCGGTGGCGCCGCTGGCGGCGCGGATGCGTCCCCGGTCCCTCGACGAGATCGCAGGCCAGGCCCATCTCGTGGCTCCCGGAGCGGCTTTTCGTGCCCTCGTCGAGTCGGGGGAACCGTCGTCCATGATCCTGTGGGGACCGCCCGGCACCGGAAAGACGACACTGGCCCGTCTCGTCGCCGGGTCCTCCAAGGCACGGTTCTCGCCTCTCTCCGCCACCTCCGCCGGGGTGAAGGACGTGCGGGAGGTGCTGGCGGCAGCCGCTCGGCGCATCGAGGAAGGCCGGGGCCGCACCGTGCTCTTCCTCGACGAGATCCACCGCTTCACCAAGGCGCAGCAGGACGCCCTGCTGCCGGGAGTGGAGGACGGAATCGTGATCCTGATCGGGGCCACCACCGAGAACCCGTTCTTCGAGGTCAACTCCCCGCTCATCTCCCGCTGCACCGTGTTCCGTACCGAGACGCTCAGCCCCGAGGAGATCGGCGCCGTGATCCGGAACGCGCTGCAGGACCCGGTGCGGGGGCTGGGGGGCGGGGTGACCCTCGGCAACGACGCCGCCGAGGCGCTGGCGGAACGCGTCGGGGGAGACGCCCGGCTCGCCCTCAACACGCTCGAAGTCGCCGCCGCCATCGCCCGCGGCCGGGGTAGCGGCGCGGTCGGCATCGACGACATCGGCGAGGCGTTGCAGCGGCGCGTCATCCGCTATGACAAGGCGGGCGACCGCCACTACGACGTCATCTCGGCCTTCATCAAGAGCGTACGCGGCTCGGACCCCGACGCCGCCCTCTACTGGCTGCACACCATGCTGGAGGCGGGGGAAGACCCCATCTTCATCGCCCGGCGGCTCGTCATCCTGGCGTCGGAGGACGTCGGCCTGGCCGACCACCGGGCCCTCGGCGTGGCGGTGAACGCCTTCCACGCCGTCCAGGTGATCGGCCTGCCCGAGGGGGCGTACGCCCTGTCACACGCCGCCGTCTACCTGGCCCTCGCCCCCAAGTCCAATTCGGTCACCGAAGCGATGGGCCGCGCCCGCGACCTCGTCGAGGGCACCCCGGGGGCGGCGGTGCCGCCCCATCTGCGTTCCGCCGTCTCCGAGGCGCAGCGAGCGCTCGGCGACGGGGTCGGCTACCTCTACCCGCACGACCGGGAAGGGGCCGTGCTTCCCCAGCAGTACCTTCCCGACGAAGCGACCGACGCCGTGCTGTACGTCCCGAAGGATCTCGGCGAGGAAGCAGACCTGAAGCGCAGGCTCGGCGAGATCGACGCGACCCTCCGGAAGCGTCCCCGCCGCCGCTGACGACTCGACCACCCGGTCCCGATTGCGTACCCTGAGGGCATGCTGCTGAGAATCCGCTGGTTCCTGCTCGGTGCCGTCGCCATGGTCGCCACCGCCGCCTATGTGGCGGTGCGCTCGCCGTACCTGCGCCGCCAGGTCACCGGCCCCGCGATCCGCGAGGCAGGGCTGCGGGGAGCGGCCGACCTTCTCGACGCGGCATCGGCCCGGGTCGGGTCCGCCGGGCGCCGCTAGGGCGCCGGTCCGACCGACTACCTTTGGGAGCCACCCGACCGAGCACCATGAGCCAACCACCCATCCAACCGCGCACCCTCAAAGGATTCCGGGACTTCCTCCCGGGCCCGATGCTGCGCCGCGAGCACCTCATCGACACCGCCAAGCGGGTGTTCCGCTCCTACGGGTACAGCCCGATCGACACGCCCGCGCTCGAGCACAGCGACATCCTCCTCGGCAAGGGCAGCGACGAGACCGACAAGCAGCTCTACCGCTTCGACGACGCCGGGGGCCGCGACGTCGCCATGCGCTTCGACCTGACCGTGCCGCTCGCCCGCTTCATGGCCCAGCACGCCGGGACGCTCGGGGCGCCGTTCAAGCGGTACCACGTCGGGCCGGTGTGGCGGGGGGAGAACACCCAGCGGGGCCGCTTCCGTGAGTTCCTCCAGAGTGACTTCGACACCATCGGCACCAAGAGCATCGTGGCCGACATCGAGACCGGGCTCGTCATCCAAGACCTCTTCACCGCGCTCGGATTCGAGGCCTTCACCATCCGGCTCAACAACCGCAAGATCCTCACCGGATTTCTCGACCACCTCGACCTCACCGGGCAGGCGACCGCGGTGCTGCGGGCACTCGACAAGCTGCCGAAGGTCGGTCGCGAAGCGGTCACGGCGGAACTGGAGGCTGAGGCGGACGTCTCCGCGTCGCAGGCAGACGAGATCCTGCGCCTCGCCGCTCTCGAAGGGGGCAACGACGACGTCATGGAGACGCTCGAGTCGCTCAGCGCCTCCTCCGAGACCGGCACGACCGGCGTCGGGGAACTCCGTCAGGTCCTCGAGGGGATGGCGGCAGCCGGGGTGCCCGCCGGGCGGGTCATGGTCGACGTCAGCATTGCCCGCGGCCTCGACTACTACACCGGAACCGTCTTCGAGACGTTCCTCGACGCCCTCCCCGACATCGGGAGCTGCTGCTCGGGAGGCCGCTACGACGACCTGGCATCCCTCTACACCAAGCAACGCTTCCCCGGGGTCGGCGCCTCCCTCGGCGTCGACCGGTTGCTGGCGGCGATGGACGAACTGGAGTTGGGGACCCGCCGGGAGACCGCAGCTTCGGTGCTGGTGGTGTACTTCGAGGAAGACCGGCGCGACGACTACCTGGCACTCGCCACCCGGCTACGACGAGGAGGGCTCGACGTCGAGATGTACCCGGAGCCTCGCAAGATCGGCACCCAGCTGAAATACGCCGACCGCCGCGGCCACCGGCTGGCCGTCATCGCCGGCGAGCAGGAGTGGAGCGCGGGCACCGTCCAGGTCAAGGACCTCGCCTCGGGAGAGAGCGTCGAGGTACCCGCGGCGGACGCAGCCGACACCTGCCACCGGCTGCTGGAGACGTGATCGAGACGGACCGGCGAGAGTGGCTCGTATCGGGCCACTAACCTGCCGGACCGAATGGACACCAACCGCATCCGCCGCACCTTCCTCGAGTTCTTCGAGGCGCGTGAGCACACCATCGTGCCGAGCGCCTCGCTGATTCCGGTCGACCCGACCCTGCTGCTCACCAACGCCGGCATGGTGCCGTTCAAGCCCTACATGCTCGGGGAGACCACCCCGCCGTACCCGCGAGCCGCCTCCGTCCAGAAATGCGCTCGCACCGGGGACATCGACATCGTGGGCACGACGGCACGGCACCTCACCTTCTTCGAGATGCTGGGCAACTTCAGCTTCGGGGACTACTTCAAGGAGAAGGCGATCCCGTGGTCGTACGACCTCGCCACCGAAGGATTCGGCCTCGATCCCGATCGTCTCTGGTTCACGGTGCACCAGACCGACAAGGAAGCCGAGGAGATCTGGATCGAAACCGTCGGGGTCCGTCCCGATCGGGTGCAGCGCCGCGACCGGGACAACTTCTGGCAGATGGGGGTACCGGGGCCGTGCGGCCCCTCGTCCGAGATCTTCTATGACAAGGGCCCCGCCTACGGCCCCGACGGGGGACCAGTCGTCGACGAGGAACGGTTCGTCGAGTTCTGGAACCTGGTGTTCATGCAGAACGTCCAGGACGAGCCCTACCACGTCGTCGGTGACCTCCCGGCCCGCAACATCGACACCGGCGCCGGATTGGAACGGGTCGCCGTCGTGCTCCAGGACGAGGAGACCGTCTTCGATACCGACCTCCTCCGCCCGATCGTGGCTGCGGCGGAGGGCGCCACCGGCGTGAGCCTGGGGGAGAGGGAGGGCGCCGACGTCAGCCTGCGGATCATGGCCGATCACGGCCGTGCCGTCACCTTCCTCATCGCAGATCGGGTGGTGCCGTCCAACGAGGGACGCGGTTACGTGCTGCGGCGCCTGCTGCGCAGGGCCGTCCGTCACGGGTTCCTGCTCGGCGCCGAGGACTTGGTACTGCCACGCCTCATCGCCGCGACCGTCGACGTGATGGGGGAGGCGTACCCGGAGCTGATCGCCCAGCACGACGCCATCGCCGAGATGGCCGAGCGCGAGGAGGTCCGGTTCCGCCGCACCCTGCAGTCCGGACATCAGCTCCTCGACCAGGAGCTGGAGGCGATGGAGCCGGGCGAGGTGTTCTCCGGGGCCACCGCGTTCAAGCTGCACGACACCTATGGGTTCCCACGGGAACTCACCGAGGAGATCCTCACCGAGCGGGGCATCCGGCTCGACATCGAGGAGTTCCATCGCATGATGGAGCAACAGCGGGAACGGGCCCGCCGCCACTTCCGGGGCGGTGACGAGGCGGCGCGTGCTGACGCCTCCCGGACCCTGCTACGCGGCATCGACGGGACCACCTTCGTCGGGTACGAGGTCGAGGGGAGCCAGGCCCAGATCCTCGCCATCGTGCGAGATGGGGAGTTGGTGGAGCGGGCGGAGGCCGGGCAGGACATCGAGGTCTTCCTGGATCGCACCCCGTTCTACGCCGAATCGGGCGGGCAGGTCGGCGACCGCGGGACGGTCTCGACCGTCACGGGTCGGGTCGCCGTCGCCGACACCCAGTACGCCGTGCCCGGGGTGCACGGCCATCGCGGCACGGTCACGGCCGGCCAGATCGCGGTCGGGCAAGATGCCACCGCCGAGGTAGACCACGAGCGTCGGGAGCGGATCCGCAAGAACCACACCGGCACCCACCTCCTCCACTGGGCGTTGCGAGAGGTGGTCGGCAGCCACGTGCACCAGGCCGGCTCGCTGGTGGCGCCCGACCGGCTTCGCTTCGACTTCTCCCACTTCCATGGGCTCGCCCCCGAAGAGCTGCTGGAGGTCGAGCACGAAGTGAACGCCCGGGTGGTGGAGAACGCCACAGTGTCGACGCTCGAGACCAGCAAGGACGAAGCCGAGGACATGGGTGCGCTTGCGTTCTTCGGCGACAAGTACGGAGACCGGGTCAGGGTCGTGAAGGCCGGCGACTACTCCACCGAGTTCTGCGGTGGCACCCACGTCCCGTCGACGGGTCAGATCGGTCCGGTGATCATCCTCGGCGAGGCGTCGGTTGCCGCCAACACCCGCCGGGTCGAGGCATTGACCGGTCTCGCCGCCTACGAGCACCTGGCGGACCTGCGGCGCCAGCTGGAACAGATCGGGGGTCGGGTCCGGGCCCAGCCCGGTCAGGTCCTCGCCGGTGTCGACGCCCTCCTGACGAGGATCGAAGCGCAAGAGGAACGGATCGAACGCTTCGAGGCCCAGGCGCGGTCGTCGACGGCCGACGACCTCCTGGCGCAGGCCGAGAGCTTCGGGGGGCACAAGCTCCTGGTGGCGGCACGGCCCGACACGTCGCCGTCCGACCTCCGGACACTCGCCTTCCAGCTCCGGGACCGGCTCGGCTCCGGCATCGGCGTGCTCGGCGCGGCCCACGACGGCAAGGCAGGGCTCCTCGTGTTCGTCACACCCGATCTGGTGGAAGACGGCGTGTCGGCGGGAACGATCGTCCGGGCCGGCGCCGTCGTCGTCGGCGGCGGCGGCAGCCCCGATCCGGAACTGGCCCAGGCGGGCGGGCCCCATGGGGAGCGGGTCCCAGAGGCGGTCGAGGAGGCGGCGGGCGCAGCCCGGGAGGCGCTGCGGAAGCGATGAGTCGCGGCCGGGTCCTGGGGCTCGATCCCGGAGAGCGCCGCATCGGAGTCGCCTTGTCCGATGCCACGGGTATCATCGCTCAGCCGCACATGGTGATCGATCGTCGCCGCCACGACCTGGCTGCGACCCTGCGAACCCTCTACGAAGAACACGAGGTCGGCACCGTCGTGGTCGGACTCCCGGTCTCGCTCTCGGGCGAGGAGGGAACAGCCGCCCGGCGAGCCCGAGCCTTCGGTGCGAAAGTGGAGGACATCCTGGGATGCCAGGTGGTCTACCAGGACGAGAGGTTCACCACGGTGCAGGCGGAGGACGCGCTGCTGGAGGCAGGAATGCGACGGGTCGAACGGCGTGAGAAGAGAGACAAGATCGCGGCCGCGCTCATGCTGCAGGCCTACCTCGACGCCGGGCGCGGAGAGGAAACGCCGTGACCCAGGGGACCCCCGGACCTGGCGGATACCCGGCGCCCGGCCCTGTCGAGCCGCCGCGGCGTTCCGGCCCCCCGTGGTGGGTGTGGCGCATCATCCAGGTCATCGCGGTGCTCCTCCTCATCGCCGGCGTGTTCGCCGGGCTGCGCGCCGCGGCTGAGCGTTTCGCCGACGCCGTCGGGACCACCCCGGAAACGAGCAGCACCGTCGTCGCCGGGAAGGCGATCACCGTCGAGATCCCGGCGGGGTCGTCGGCCCGCTTCATCGCGGCGCTGCTGGAAGACCAGGGCGTCATCGCCCACGGCGCCGACTTCGAGGACGCGGTCGGAGCCCGCGGCGTGGCATCCCGACTCCAGGCCGGTGAGTACGAGCTGCTATCGGGCACCGCCGTCGACGACATCATCGACATCCTGGTCGAGGGACCCGAGCCGGTCGAGACGATGCCGATCACCGTCATCGAAGGCCTCACCATCCGCGAGATGCTCGAATCGCTCGCCGACCAGACCGACTACTCGGTCGACCAACTGGCGGCTCCGCTGCTCGACGGCACCGTCACCTCCCCCTACCTGCCGGACGAGACACCGGAGGGTTCCGAAGAACTGGCTCGCTGGGAGGGGCTGCTCGCCCCCGACACCTACGAGTTCAGGGCCGACGCCTCGGCCGCCACCATCGTCGGCCGGCTCGCCGACACGCTCACCACCCGCGTCAACAACATCGATTGGTCCGCTCTCGAAGAACTGGACCTCACCCCCTACGACGGCATCATCATCGCCTCGCTGGTGGAACGGGAGGCGAAGCTGGACGAGGAACGACCGATCATCGCCAGCGTCATCGTCAACCGACTCGAACTCGGCATCGCCCTTCAGATCGACGCCACCATCATCTACGCCAAGGGTGAGAACCGTGGCGAGGTGCTGCTGGAGGACCTCGAGATCGACTCCCCATACAACACCTACCTGAACTCGGGCCTCCCGCCGACCCCGATCGCCGGAGTGCGGGTGGCGTCCCTCGAGGCGGCGGCGGCTCCGGCCGACACGAACTACCTGTACTACGTCCTCATCAACAAGGACGGCACTCATGGGTTCTCCGAGACCCTCGAGGAGCACAACCGCCTCAAGGCGCAGGCGAAGGAAGACGGGGTGCTGACACCGTGAAGCTCGCCGTCCTCGGCGACCCGGTGGCGCACTCCCTCTCCCCGGTGCTGCATCGAGCGGCGCTCGACGCCTATGGCATCCCGGGCGAGTACCGGGCCCTGAGGGTCGACGCCGCCGGCATGGCCCAAGCGGTCGACGCCATCCGGCGTGGCGAACTCGACGGCGCCAACGTCACGATGCCGCACAAGGCACTGGCCCTGACACTGGCCGACGATGCCGCGGAGGTCGCCCGCCGCGCCGGTGCGGTCAACACCCTGGTGCGGGTCACCGGCCGCGTCATCGGCCACAACACCGACACCGTCGGGGTGCAGACCGCGTGGCGGTGGGGAGGGCTTCCCGACGACGGCCCGGTGATCGTGCTCGGCGCGGGTGGGGCCGCCGCTGCCGCGGTGCTCGCTCTCGAGGGCCGGGACCTCGCGGTTGCCGCCCGGCGCCCGGAGGCCGCCAGGGACCTGCTGGCACGCCTCGGCGTCACCGGCCGGGTAGCCGATCTCGGTGCTCCGGCGCGAGGAGCGGTCGTGGTCAACGCCACCCCGATCGGGATGCAGGGCGAGGAGCTGCCGGATGCGATCCTGCAGGAGGCATCGGGTCTCTTCGACATGGCCTACGGCGCGACGGCGACGCCGGCGGTGCAATGGGCGAGGCGGGAGGGGATCCCGGTCGTGGCAGGACCGGACATGCTACTGGCCCAGGCGATGGCGTCGTTCCGGCTCTGGATGGGCCGTCCCGCCCCCGAGGCGGCGATGCGCCGGGCCCTCGACGACGCCCGGGGAGGGCCTTCCGGCCCCGCTTGAACCTCTCAAGCCGCCTCCCGGGGGGACCGACACGTTGAAGGAGCAAGCTCTCGTGCTTCCGACGGAAGCCATGTGAGGAGGTTCCTTGACCGGCGATGCCCGTCACCTGGGCACCATGCTCCTCGAAGAGGGGATGATTTCCAGCAAGGATCTCGAAGTCGCCGTTGTCAAACAGCGCACTTCGGGCCTTCCGCTGGGCAAGATCCTCGTGGAGGAAGGCCTCGTCAACGAGGCCGACCTGGTGCGCATCCTGGCGCGCCAGATCGGCATCGAATACGTCGACCTCACCGAGACCTCGATCGACCCCGCCGCGGTCGCCCTCGTCCCGGAATACATCCTCAGTCGCTACCTGGTGCTCCCCATCGGGTTCGAAGACGACCGCCTCGTGGTCGCCATGGCGGACCCGGCCAACGTCCTCGCCATCGACGACCTGCGAGCAGTGTCCGGCATGGGGATCTCTCCCCGGGTCGCCACCCGAAGCGAACTCGAAGAGGCCATCCAACGCCAGCAGCGCTTCGACGACTCCGTCAGCGACCTCGCCGAACTGGCGGCCGAAGACTCCCGCGACGACACCGACGTCAGCGGGCTCGAGGTCGCCGCGGAGGAAGCGCCGGTCGTCAAGCTGATGAACACGATCATCGGGCGTGCCATCAATGAACGGGCCTCCGACATCCACATCGAACCGGGGGAGCGCGAGCTGCGCATCCGGTTCCGCATCGACGGGGTGCTCCACGAAGTGATGTCCACCCCCCGCAGCATCTCCAACGCGGTGGTGAGCCGCATCAAGATCATGTCGGACCTCGACATCTCGGAGCGCCGGCTCCCACAGGACGGTCGGGTCGGACTCCGCGTCGGCGGCCGCCCCGTTGACCTCCGGGTCGCCACCCTCCCGTCCATCCACGGCGAGAAGGTCGTGATGCGGATCCTCGACAAGGGCGCCAGCGTCGCCTCGCTCGAGGACCTCGGATTCGCCGAATACAACCTGCACCGCTACCAGGCGGCATACTCCCGCCCTTACGGTGCGATCCTCGTCACCGGACCGACCGGATCGGGGAAGACGACGACCCTCTATTCGACGCTGGCGGTGCTCAACCGCGAAGAGGTCAACATCATCACGGTGGAGGATCCCGTCGAGTACCGGCTCGCCGGACTCACTCAGATCCAGGTGAACCGGAAAGCAGGACTGCTGTTTGCCACCGCCCTCAAGTCGATCCTCCGTGCCGACCCCGACATCGTGCTCATCGGGGAGATCCGCGACAGCGAGACCGCCGCCATCGCCACCGAAGCGGCCCTCACCGGGCACCTCGTGCTGTCCACGTTGCACACCAACGACGCCCCCTCCGCCGTCGGGCGCCTCATCGACATGGGCGTGGAGCCGTTCCTGGTCAGCTCGGCGCTCGATGCGGTGGTGGCCCAGCGCCTCGCCCGCATGCTGTGCGACCGGTGCAAGGTGGCGTACACCCCGGAACGCCGGGCGCTCGAGGACATCGGCTGGGAGTACCACGGTTCCGACGACCCGCCCGAGCTGTACCGGGCGGAGGGATGTGCCCACTGCAGCAACACCGGATACCACGGCCGCATCAGCATCAACGAGGTCATGCTCATCAACGAGGAGATCCAGCACATGACGGTGGAGCGGCAATCCTCGCAGGACATCATGAAAGCGGCGATTGCCGAGGGTATGCGCACCCTGCGCCAGGACGGCCTGGAGAAGGCGGCCAGCGGCCTCACCTCCCTGGAGGAGGTCCTCAGGGTCGTCTCGTGACCTGCCGATAGGGTGGCGATGGTCACGAGCAATCTCGATCGCAAGCTGGGTGAAACGCTCGTCGAGCGCCGCCTCCTCAGCCAGGACGACCTCGAAGCGCACCTCGCCACCGTGGGACGCACCGGGGACGCGCTCTCCGACGTCCTGCTCTCGGCCGGCGAGGTCGATCACGAGGATCTGTTGCGAGCGGTCGCCGACCACCTCGGGGTCGGGTACGTCGATTTGGCATCCCCCGGCGCGGCGGCGCCCGAGCCGCGAGCCCTCCGCGCCGTCCCCCATGCCCTCGCCACCGAGCTCGGAGTCCTCCCGCTGCGCCTGGAGATGGACGGCACCCTCGTGGTGGCAATGGAGAACCCGCTCGACGAGGCACGCGTCGAGTCACTGCGGACACTGGTGGACGGTGACGTCAAGCCCGAGCTGGCGGCAGGCCCCGCGCTCCGGGCCGCCATCGTTCGCTCCTACGAGGCCGTGCCCGTACCCTCCCCGGATACGACGGCCCCCGGTGGCGACGACGCCCACCAAACCCCTTCGCCCTCCGCCAACGGGTCGCAGCGGCTCGATCCCTCGGCGGAGCAGCGTTTCACGGTGGGGGAGTTGCTGATGGCGCTCACCGAACGCAGGGGCTCCGACCTCCACCTCGCGGTGGGGGCACCACCGATGATGCGGATCGATGGAGCGCTCCAACCGCTCGAGGAGTGCGGCACGCTGGGGCCTTCACAGCTGCGCAAGATGATCTATGCGATGCTCACCGGTCGCCAGCGGGAACAGCTCGAGGAGAACCTGGAACTCGACCTCTCCTTCCCGCTGCGCGGCATCGGCCGCTTCCGCGCCAACGTCTTCTTCCAGCGCGACTCGATCGGGGCGGTGCTGCGGGCGATCCCGAACCAGATCATTCCCCTCGACGAACTCGGCATCCCGCCCGTGGTAGCGAGCTTCGCCCAGCTCCGGCGGGGCCTGGTGCTGGTGACCGGTCCGACCGGATCCGGGAAGTCGACGACGCTGGCTTCGATCATCGACCTCATCAACACCGCACGCGCCTGCCACATCATCACGCTCGAGGACCCGATCGAGTTCACCCACCGCCACAAGACCTCCCTGGTCAACCAGCGCGAGATCGGCAGCGATACCCGGTCTTTCGCCGCGGCGCTGCGCCACGCGTTGCGTCAGGACCCCGACGTGATCCTCCTCGGGGAGATGCGGGACTTGGAGACGATCTCGACGGCCATCACCGCCGCCGAGACCGGGCACCTCATCCTCGCCACCCTTCACACCCAGGATGCTCCGCAGTCGGTCGAGCGGATGATCGACGTGTTCCCCTCCCACCAGCAGCGTCAGGTGCGGGTGCAGCTCGCCAACTCGCTCCAGGCGGTGGTGTCACAGCAGCTCCTGCCCCGGGCCGACGGCAAGGGTCGGGTGGCGGCGGTGGAGGTGATGGTGGCGACGGGTGCGATCCGCAATCTGATCCGGGATGGCAAGGTGCATCAGATCCGGACTGCGATGCAGTCCGGAGGCAAATTCGGCATGGAGACCATGGACGGCTCGCTCGCCCAGCTCGTGAAAGCCGGCACGGTCGCGTACGACACGGCCTTCGATCACAGCCGCGATCCCGACGGGTTCGAGATACTGGCAGGGAGGCGGAAGCGATGAGCGCCACCGAGGTGAGTTCCACCTACACATACCGGGTGCGGGACCGCAGCGGCAAGGTCCAGACGGGCGAGACCGAGGGCGTGTCCCAGGCGCGAGTCGCCGAGATGCTGCGGGAACAGGGCATGACGCCGCTGCGGATCGAGGCGAAGTCCTCCGGCATGCTGCAGCGCGAGATCAAGCTCCCCGGTTTCGGTCCGCGTGTCAAAGGACGCGACGTCGTCATCTTCAGCCGGCAGTTCGCCACCATGATCAATGCCGGCCTGTCGTTGATCCGAGCCCTCGGGGTGCTCGTCGACCAGACCGCGAGTCCCGCTCTCGCCGAGATCCTGCGCCAGGTGCGAACCGACGTGCGAGAGGGCGCCAGCCTGTCACAGGCGATGGAGAAGCACCCCAAGGCGTTCGGCGAGTTGTACGTCGCCATGATCCGGGCCGGCGAGGTCGGAGGTGTGCTCGATGAGACCCTCAACCGTCTGGCCGGGATGCTGGAAGCGAACCTGAATCTCCGTTCGAAGGTCCGTTCCGCGATGGCCTACCCGATGGTGATCGCCATCCTCATCACGGCGGTGACCACCGCCATGATCGTCTTCGTGGTGCCGATCTTCTCCAACCTGTACGCCGAGCTGGACGAGGACGCGGTTCTGCCGCTGCCGACCCGGATGTTGGTGGGCATCTCGACCACGGTGACCCGGTTCTGGTTCGTCGCGGTCGGTGTGATCGTGGGCGGCGTCTGGGGCCTGCGCCGGTGGCGGAAGACGGAGGCGGGTCGTCTCGCCATCGATCGCTTCAAGCTGAGGGTGCCGATCCTGGGGCGCCTCGCCCACAAGACGGCCATGAGCCGCTTCTCCCGCACCATGGCGGTGCTCAGCGGAACCGGGGTCCCGATCCTGCAGGCGATCGACATCGTCGGGGACACCTCAGGGAACCAGGTCGTGAGCAACGCCTTGGCCGACGTCAAGGAATCGGTGCGGGCCGGCGAGTCGCTGGCGGAGCCGCTCAGCCGCCACAAGGTGTTCCCCTCCATGGTGGTCCAGATGATGAAGGTGGGGGAGGAGACCGGGGCACTCGAAGAGATGCTGGCGAAGGTGTCAGATTTCTACGACCGGGAGGTCGACGACACCGTCAACGCCCTCACCAGCCTGATCGAGCCGCTCCTCATCGTCGTCATGGGCGCCACGGTCGGGGGCATCCTCATCGCCCTCTACCTCCCGATCTTCAACCTGGCCTCCCTGGTCAACGGCTGAGGAAGCCGCCGGCCGCCACGGCGCAGTCGATTCGACGGAATTGGGCTCAACTCGGCGGGCCTGCGCGGCCGATGACCATCTGAGCAGGGTTGCCCCTGTTGTTGCCATCGAGAGAGGTCCTTTCCCATGCGATGGATGCGTGAGCGTCTCAGCAAGGAAGAGGGA